>NZ_JAQGKZ010000097.1 GCF_028289855.1 Sphingomonas bacterium
ACGCCGGCCGGCAAGTACCTGGTGGAACGCCAGGTCGCCCCCAAGGACTTCAACTCCAACGGCGCGCGACGCGGCAACCATGAAGTGATGATGCGCGGCACCTTCGCCAACATCCGCATCAAGAACGAGATGGTCGCCGGCGTCGAAGGCGGGATGACCGATTACATCCCGACCGGCGAGCAGATGGCGATCTACGACGCGGCGATGAAGTATCGCGACGATGGCGTCCCGCTCGTGATCGTCGCCGGCAAGGAATATGGCACGGGATCGTCGCGCGACTGGGCGGCGAAGGGCACCGCCCTGCTTGGCGTCCGCGCGGTGATCACCGAGAGTTTCGAGCGTATCCACCGTTCGAACCTGGTCGGGATGGGCGTCCTCCCGCTGCAATTCGCCGATGGTGTCACGCGCCAGACGCTCGGGCTGACCGGCGACGAGACGTTCACGATCCGCAACGTTGCGGGGCTGCGCCCGCGCCAGGACGTCGAAGTCGAACTGACCCGCGCCGACGGATCGACCGAGACGTTCGTCACGCGCTGCCGGATCGATACCGTCAACGAGTTGGATTACTTCCTCAATGGCGGCATCCTGCAGTACGTGCTGCGGAAGTTGGCGGCGTAAAACACCCGTCATGCCGGGCTTGTCCCGGCATCCGCCGCGCATCAACGGCAGGTTTCCGTTGTCGAGACGCGGACCCCGGCACAAGGCCGGGGGGACGAAGAATTAGCCCACCATGGCTCCAGGCTGATCCCCGCGCGACCAGGCGATGAAGGCGTCCTCGTCCATTGGCGTGGCGATGGCGTAACCCTGGACGACGTCGCAACCGATCACCTTGAGCATCTCGGCCTGATCGGCCAATTCGATCCCCTCGGCGACGGCCTCGCAACCTAGGCCGTGGATCAGTCCGATCACCGATTGCGCGATCTGGCGCGCCTCGGCGTCGATGGTGATGTGCTCGATCAGGCTGCGGTCGAGCTTGATGCGGTCGATCGGCAGCTGCCGCAGCCGCGACACGCTCGAATGCCCGGTACCGTAGCCATCGATCGCGATCGTCGCGCCATCCGCGCGCAACGCGTCGATCGCCTCGATCACGTCGTCGCTGCAATGCATCGCGAGCGTTTCGGTGATCTCCAGCTCGAGCAGCCGCGCGGGCGCGCTGGCGGCGTGCATCGCCTCGCGCAGCCGGCGGAAGAACATCGCATGGTCGATCTGACGCCGGCTGATATTGATCGCCAGCCGCTGTTCGATCCCGGCCTCCGCCCAGCGCCGGATCGTGCCGGCGACCTCGCCGATCACCCAGTCGCCGATCTCGACGATCAATCCCGTCTCCTCCGCGCGCTCCAGGAAACTGCCGGGCAGCTTGATCCCGTCCGACGGGTGACGCCAGCGCAGCAGCGCCTCGGCCGCGACCGTACGGCCATTGCGGAGCGACACTTGCGGCTGATAGACGAGCGCGAACTGGCCGCGCTCGATCGCGCCGCGAAGATCGACCTCGAGCTTGGCGCGGTCGGCGAGTTGCGTTGCCAGTTCGTCGGAAAAATGTTCGGCGCGGCCGCGGCCGGTCGCCTTGGCATGATACATGGCGGCGTCCGCCGCGCACATCAGGTCGTGCAGCGTCGTCCCGTGCGTCGGGCGCATCGCGATGCCGATCGACGCGCCGACCTCTACCTCGGCACCCGCGAGGTCGAACGCCTCGGTCAGCGCGTACAGCACGCCGCGCCCGATCCGCGTGGCCTGGTTGGCGTCGTCGAGCTTGGGGAACAGCATCGTGAATTCGTCCCCCGCCAAGCGCCCGATCAATGGCTTGGCGACCCCGCTCGACGCGGCAACGCTGTCGGCGACGGCGCGCAGCCGGTTGGCGACCATGCCGAGCAGAACGTCGCCCGACGCATGGCCCATCGTGTCGTTGACCGCCTTGAACCGGTCGAGGTCGATGAACAGCAACGCCGCGACATCGCCCGCCGGCATCTCGGCCAGCTGGCGCTCGGCGACGCGGCGGAAATGCGTGCGATTGGGCAAAGCGGTGACGGGGTCGTACATCGCCAGCCGGTGGACGCTGTCCAGATTGGCCGCGACTTGCTGGAACAGCCCGCCCATCGCGGTCGACAAATGCGGGACGACGGCGCCGATTTCGGGCGGGACCGGGCTATCGAGGTCGCCGTGCGACGCCTCGACGATGCGGCCGATCGCTGCGTCGAGCGCGCTGGCGGTGGTGCCGATCGCGCGCTCGGCCGCGGCCCAGGAAAACGCCGCGCAGACCACCGCCGGGATCAGCGCGCGCGCCAGATTTTCGATACTGATCGCGCCATGCGACGTCGCCAGCACGGCGAGGATGAACACCACCGCGCCAGCGCACAGCGCGAATTTGATCGCCCGGCCTTTCAGCGATGCTGATTCCATGACGTCCGGCAGTCCCCAACCCGCTCGCGCGAAAAGCGCCCGATTGGAGCGGATTTTGCCCGGAAAGGGTTAAGATTTCGGTGCGGCGCGGGGCCGCCGCAGGATGATATAGAGCGCGCCTGCGCCGCCGTGCCGCGGACTCGCGCCGCGCACCGCCGCGATCGCCCCGGCGTGCCGCGACGCGTACAGCCAGTCACCCACCGCCGCGCGGATGACGCCGCGCGCATGCGGCCGCTCGCTGTCGCGGCGCGGCGGTTTGCCGGTGATCAGCAGGACGACTCGGTCGCCACGGGCGCGCGACCGTTCGAGGGCGTCGTCGAGCATGGCGTGCGCGGAGGTCAGCGTGTGACCATGAAGATCGACCGTGGCGTCGGGCTCGACCGACCCGCGCATGAGTTTGCGGTCCCAGCTACCGTCCAGCGTCGTGCCGGGGGTTTGTACCTTCGCCGAAGGCGGCGGCACAACGCGACGAACAGGGGCCGGCATCGCGCGATTGCGGGGTGATGAAGCCGTCGGCTCAACCGCAATCGGTCTCGCCACGGCACCCGGCAACGGCGTCACCGTCGCCATCACGCGCGCCCATAGCGCCGCTTCTTCAGCGTTGAGGCGTCGTCCCGCCACCGCCGCTGCCTCCCTGCAATCGCGCCAGCGTGCCGACCGGCAGCAACAGGAACGCCGTGCCGTGCGCCGACATGCCCCCGGCGACGGCTTCCGCCTCCCGCCCGCTGCCCCAGAAGGTATCGACGCGGTTGCTGCCCTTGATCGCGCCGCCGGTGTCCTGCGCGATCCACAACCCGGTCGCGTCGACCCGGTCCATCGACAGGAAAACCGGCGCGCCGAGCGGGATAAACTTGACGTCCGCCGCCACCGTCACACCGCCGGTGACCGGCAACCCCAGCGCCCCGAGCGGCGGGCCACTCAGGATACGGAAGAACACATAGCTCTTGTTCTCGCGCATGATATCGCGGCCCTGGTCAGGGTTGGCGCGCAGATACGCGACGATGTCCTGCATCGAGGCGTGGCCGGGCTGGAGCAGCCCGCGGTCGCGCATCAGCGCGCCGATGCCGGTATAATCGCGCCCGTTCTGACTGTCATAGCCGATGCGGAAGCTCGATCCGTCGGGCGCGCGCACATCGCCCGACCCTTGGACCTGAAGGAAGAACAGAGCGACCGGATCGGCAGCCCATCCGATGATCGGCGCATTGGTCATCGCGCCGTTTTCGATCTGGCCGCGGTCGTAATAGGGCACGAAATTCTTGCCCTCGACCCGCCCGCGGATCGACTTGCCTTTCAGCGCATCGGAGAATTTGCCGAGATCGACGTCGATCAGGTCGGTCGGGCGGCCATAGATCGGCACCTCATACCCACTGCGCCGCTCACGCGAGCCCTGGATTTCGGGGATGTAATAGCCGGTCGCGAATGCCTTGCCGTCGCCGACCTGTACCGCCTCGAAATTGGTTGCGAAGAACGATTGCGCGTCGCTGTCGCCCGCTGATTGTGCTGCGGTGCAGGCGGGCTGCCAGTCCGCCCCGCGCGTCAGCCCCGACTGGTCGGTGCGGCGCATCAGCTCGCGGCAGCTTAGCCGGAATGCGGTCAGCGCCTTGGCCGCCCGCGCGCGGTCGATGCCAAGCGACGCGACCGGCGGGCCCGCGACAAGCCCTGCGCCAGCCGCGTTTGCGCCGGCGGGTACTAGGTTGTCGTTGGTGATCGGCGGCAACGGGGTCGCGGCGACCGGCTGGCGCACCGGCGCGGGCGGCCGCGCGCCCGGGTTCGACGGCGGCACGCTCCGGCCGCCGCACGCCGACAGCAAGATCGCCATGATCACAACGAGAGACTTTTTCGACACGCCACCCACTCCCGTCATGCTGAACTCGTTTCAGCATCCATGCGCGCCAAAAGCCGCAAGCTTGGTGCTAATGACGGTACATGGACCCTGAAACAAGTTCAGGGTGACGGCCGAACAGTAACGAGCCTTACGCCTCGTCGGTGTCGGCGAGCTTCCAGTTGGGATCGCCGCTCTTGAGCGTACGCGAGAAGGTCCACACGTCATGCGTCACCACCGCGTCGCTCGTCGAACCGGCGATCAGCGTACCCTCGCCATCGCGCGTGATCGCGGCGATATCGGCGTCGAACGCGACCGAAATGCGCACCAGCCGGCCCGTGATCGTCGCCTCGGTGATCAGCGCGCGCTCGATCGACACCAGGCGATTGTCGAGCACATGGCCGGCCTCGCCGCGCGCCTTGATCGCTTCGCCGAAGGCGTCACGCACATGATCCTCGGCCAGCCAGTCGAGCGTTTCGGTATCGCCCTTCCAGAACGCCTCCAGGATCATCCGATAGGCATTCTTGGCACCATCGAGGAACCCCGCGACATCGAACGAAGAATCGGCGGCGATCAACGCGCGCAAGCCCGATTGCGCGCGTGCCTCGATCGCTTGCGGCCCCTGGTCGCGCACGTCCTGCGCGGGATCGGCCACGCGCGGGATCGTCAGCGGCGCGGTCGCGCGGTCCTCGGCCGGATTGGTGAACACCTGCTCGTGACCGGTGCGCTTGCCCAGCACCGCATACAGCCGCAGCCCCAGAAAGACGGCGACCATCGCGAGAACGACGATATAAACGAGCACTGGATCTCCACCTTGACCGGCCACCAACATAGGCACAAGAAACGCACGATACAAATGTCGGGTCCAACGCCGCGATGTTGAACTCGTGCCATGCCCCTGCTAGGCGCGGCGCACCTCGCCTCCCCGCCGTCCGCGCGGACGCGATTTCACCATCATATACCCAGGAAAGTACGACAAAAAGATGGACGACCAGGACACCGCCACCACGCCCGACGCCACCACCGAGCCCACGCTGGCCAACGGCGCCGACAATCTGCCGGCGATCGGCATGATCTCGCAGTACGTGAAGGACCTGTCGTTCGAGAGCCCGAGCGCGCCGGCGATCTTCCAGGCGCCGGTCCAGCCCAACATCGAAGTCGAATTCGGCATCGCCGCCACCCAGGTCGGCGAGGAAGTCCACGAAGTCACGCTGAAGATCGAGGTCAGGGCCAAGGCCGAGGAGCAGACCGCGTTCATCGTCGATCTGACCTATGCCGGGCTGTTCGGCGTGCGCAACGTGCCCGAGGATCAGCTTCAGCCGTTCATGCTCGGCGAAGCACCGCGCCTCTTGTTCCCCTTCGCCCGCCGCGTGGTGGCCGATGCGGTGCGCGACGGCGGCTTCCAGCCGCTGATGCTCGACCCGATCGATTTCGGTTCGCTGTACATGCAGCAGCTCGAGGCCAAGCAAGCCGCCGAGGCCGAGGGCGCGGCGGGTAACGCCTGACGCTGGCGGGGCCGGCGGGGGACGAGCCATGAACCTGACAAAGGCGCTGGGATCGGTTGGCGGGCTGACGCTTGCCAGCCGCATCCTGGGCCTCGTCCGCGATTCGCTGTTCGCGCGGTTCGTCGGGGCGAGTTTCGCCTCGGATGCGTTCCTGGTGGCTTTCCGCCTGCCCAACATGTTCCGCGCGCTGTTCGCCGAAGGGGCGTTTTCGGCGGCGTTCATTCCGATGTTCAACAAGAAGGTCGGCGACAAGGCGGGCGCCGGGCTGCCCGACGGCATTACGTTCGCGCAGGACGTGCTGTCGGTGCTGCTGCCGATCCTGATCGTGATGACGATCGTGCTCGAAGCCGCCGCCTGGCCGGTGACGCTGGCGCTGTCGGGCAAGTTTAACGGCGTGAGCCACGACGATTTTGCGTTCGCGGTCATGCTGTCGCGCTTCACCATCCCCTATCTGATGCTGATCAGCCTGGTGTCGCTGCTCGGCAGCATTCTCAATTCGCTGCACAAATTCTGGGTCAACGCCGCCGCGCCGATCCTGCTCAACCTCACGCTGATCGTCGCGTTGCTGGCGTTCCACAGCAGCGATCCGTTCGTCACCGCGCGCAACCAGGCGATCGCGGTCAGTGTGTCCGGCCTGCTCCAGCTGATCTGGCTGTATTGGTCGTGCCGTGCCAACGGCGTCCGGCTGTGGCCGCGGATCCCCCGGTTCAATCCCGACGTGAAGCGGCTGCTGTCGCTGATCTGGCCCGCCGCCGCCGGCGCGGGCGCGGTGCAGATCAACCTGGTGGTGTCGACCGCGCTCGCCGCGTCGCTGCTCAGCCATGGGTCGGTGACGTATATCTACATGGCCGACCGCGTGAACCAATTGCCGCTCGGGCTGATCGGCATCGGGCTCGGCACCGTGCTGCTCCCGCTGATCTCGCGCCAGCTTGCCGGCGGCGAGGAAGCGGCGGCGATGGAGACGCAGAATCGCGGGATGGAGCTCGCGTTGTTGCTCACCCTGCCCGCCACCGTCGCGCTGGTCGTGTGCGGTGCGCCGATCGTCGCCGCCTTGTTCGAGCACGGCAAGTTCGGCGCGGAGGACACGTTGTACACCGCACAAGCGCTCGCCGCCTTCTCGATCGGGCTGCCGAGCTACATTCTGGTCAAGGTGCTGACCCCGGGTTTCTACGCCCGCGCCGATACGCGCACGCCGGTGCGGTATGCGACGATTTCGATGGGCGTGAACCTGGTGCTCAACCTCGCGCTGATCGTCCCGCTCAAGCATATGGGGCCGCCGCTGGCGACGGCGCTAGCATCGACGGTCAATACCTTCCTGCTCTATCGCACCTTGCGCAAGCGCGGCCATTTCGAGCCCGACCACCGCTTGCGCCGCCGCGCCTGGCGGCTCGCGCTCGCCGCGGTCGCGATGGGTGGGGTGTTGTGGCTGCTGCAAGGGTTGCTGACCCCCTACACGCACGGCGACTGGATGATCCGCACCGCGGCGATGGTGGTGCTGGTCGCGGCGGGCGGGCTGGTCTATGCGGTCGCCACGTTCCTGCTCGGCGCGTTCACCCGCGACGATCTGGCCTTCCTGCGGCGCAAGCGCGCCCGCTGATCCGAGAGACCCCATGATGCGCGTCGTTTCCGGCATCCAGCCCACCGGCAACCTCCACCTCGGCAATTACCTCGGCGCGATCAAGCAATGGGTCGCGATGCAGGACGCGATGGGCGCCGACGACGTGTGCCTGTTCTTCCTCGCCGACTTGCACGCGTTGAGCCAGCCGGTGGTGGCGAGCGAACTCGCCAATGCCACGGTGGAGATGGCGGCGACCCTGCTCGCCTGCGGGATCGATCCCGAGCGTTCGGTCCTGTTCAACCAGGCGCGCGTGCCGGCGCATTCGGAGCTGTGCTGGCTGCTGTCGGGCACCGCGCGGATGGGCTGGCTCAACCGCATGACGCAGTGGAAGGACAAGGCGGGCAAGAAGGGCGAGACTCAGAGCGTCGCGCTGTTCAGCTATCCGGTGCTCCAGGCCGCCGACGTGCTGGCGTACCAGGCGACACACGTGCCCGTCGGCGAGGACCAGAAGCAGCATCTCGAACTGGCGCGCGACATCGCGACCAAGTTCAACTTGGATTTCGGGGTCGACCTGTTCACCTTGCCCGAGCCGTTCGTGTCGAAGGCGGCGCCGCGGATCATGAGCTTGCGCGATGGGGCGGCGAAGATGTCGAAGTCCGACCCGTCGGACGCGTCGCGGATCAACCTGATCGACTCGGACGATACGATCGTCACGAAGGTCAAGAAGGCGAAGACCGATCCGGAGCCATTGCCGAGCGACGTGGCGGGACTCGACGCGCGACCGGAAGCGAAGAATCTGGTGACGATCTACGCCGCGCTGGCGGACGTGACACCCGCCGAGGTGATCGCGCAATTCGGCGGCCAGGGCTTTGGCCATTTCAAGCCTGCGCTGGCAGACTTGGCGGTCGCCAACCTCGGCCCGATCCGCGACCGGTTGACCAGGTTGCTAGACGATCGCGGCGAGGTCGGGCGCGTATTGGAACGCGGTGCGGAGAAGGCGCGCGCGCTAGCCGCCCCGACCCTGCGCGCGGCGCAGGATGCGATCGGATTGCAGGTCTAGGCAGTCCAACAAAAACCTTCGTCACCCCCGCGAAAGCGGGGGCCCAGCTCCGACTGGTGCCGCGAAAACAACTGGCTCGTTTGACGACACCGTAAAAGCTGGGTCCCCGCTTTCGCGGGGATGACGGTTGTGGTGGGCGAGCCGAAGCTCTCCTACCCCTCCAGCTGCCGGATCAGTGTCTTCACCGCGCCGTCGATCTCGTGGTCGCTTCCGCGCAGTTCCTCGATCCGACGCACCGCATGAATCACCGTCGAGTGATCGCGCCCGCCGAACTTGCGGCCGATCTCGGGGAGCGAGCGCGTCGTCAGGCGCTTGGCGAGGTACATCGCGATCTGGCG
>NZ_JAQGKZ010000113.1 GCF_028289855.1 Sphingomonas bacterium
TGAGGATATCGCCAAGACGCTGGCGATGTTCGGCGGCTTCACCGAGGGGCTTCAGCTCTTCGCCAGCTTCGCCATGCTGATGAACTTCCCGCGCTTCAACAAGATGAAGGGCATGGGCCAGATCGTCTCGTGGTCGGTCCGCGACGAAAGCCTGCACTGCGAAGGCATCATCCGCCTGTTCCACACCTTCGTGAAGGAACGCGACTGCCTGACCAAGGCGGTGAAGGACGACATCGCCGATCAGTGCCAGACCACCGTCCGGCTGGAGGACGCGTTCATCGACCTCGCGTTCGAACAGGGCCCGGTCAACGGCATGGCGCCCAAGGACATCAAGAAATACGTCCGCTACATCGCCGACTGGCGGATGGGGCAATTGGGCATGAAGCCGATCTTCATGATCGACGAACACCCTCTGCCGTGGCTCAGCCCGCTGCTCAACGGGGTGGAGCACGCCAATTTCTTCGAACAGCGCGCGACCGAATATTCGAAGGCCGCGACGCGCGGGCAGTGGAACGACGTGTGGGACAGCTTCGACAAGCGCCAGAAGGCGAATGCCAAGCCGGCGGCGAACGAGGATGCCGGCGATGGGGAGAGCGGGGATATGTTTGGCGAGGCTGGGATGGCGGCTGAATGATTGAAATCCCGCCGCTCTGCTGGTAAGAAACAAATGTGGAACATGCCGCAACTGGTACCGATTCGCTACACCAGCCTAATTCCAAGGGCGAGGTGACTGCTATGCTAGACGTAAGGGCCATTGCGAACGTCATTTTGGACCGAGCGCACGCGCAAGGAATTGAAGTCACGAACATGGCCCTGAACAAGATCGCGTACTTCGTTCACTGCGATTACATGGTCGAAAAGGGCGAGCCGTTAGTAGGCGCCAAAATCGAAGCTTGGCAGCATGGGCCTGTTTTCCGCGAAATCTATCATGAGTTTAAGAGATGGGCGGACGCACCAATTCGCTCCCGCGCGAAGAAAGTTGATCCCCATTCAGGGAACGTAGAAATCGCCAAAGTCACCTTTGGCAAAGAGGAAGGTGGATACATCGACGGCCTAATAGATCGATATATCCATTTTTCGGCAGGGCAGTTGCGAGCCATATCGCATACGAAGGGCGGACCTTGGCATATAGTTTGGGGGCATGACGGTCAGTCCAATCCTGGAATGAAGATTACCAATGAACTGATCGTCGAGCATTATTCTCCCGGAGTACGTCAATGACCGATTATAGCGATCCGCTATTTCGTAAGCTGGACCGAATTCCTGGCGCACCTAATTTTGTGCGCTACAATTTTGAGGAATTGATCAAAACGACCAAGGCATATGTCCAGTTTGCTAAGGGCATGCCAACGGTCAGCTACGCTGCCGGTATCACCTTGGTCAAAGATCTCGTGCTAGGGATCATTGATGCCGAACAGGCTCGGAAAGCTGCCCAGCGGCTGAAGGAATCGCCTTCTAAGAAGGCGGTAATCGAGTTTGTAAAAGCGTTTTGCCTCTACGCAGAAAGCCGACAGTATCGCGCAACCCCATCATACAGCGATTTTTCGGCATTCTTTCCGATTGGCCGCGACCTTTTTATTCCGGTGAAACCCACTTTAGTTGCTCGCGAAGACGGCCAGCTTAAGCCGGTTTTTGCTTTTGGCTGGAAGTCGGTCCCGTTGACGACGTATCAGCGCCGCCTTCTGATGACGATTTTGGAAGACGCGATTTTCTCGCTGACCGATTTCGAAAGCTCGGACGCAGAGATCGTGTTCTTGCCAGAGGTGAATGGTGTCCGCACCCCGGAAGTTTGGCATCGAGGGGATTACGAACTCCTGTCTCCAGTCGAACTTCGTAATCAACTGGAAGTGTTTTTGTCGGCACGCGAAGCGGCTTACCCGATCATTGCCGACTGGCTGAAAACCAAAAGGAAGCCAGCGCCGGTTGCTCCCACGGTTGATGAGGCCGAACAGCCGAGGTTGGACCTGCGGCTACCGCCTCCGGCAGAATAGCAGCTAAAAAATCGCGCGGAGTAAATCCGCGTCTTCGACCTGTAGTGGGTCAGTTTGAAATATTGTCTGATTGAGCGCCACCAAGGTTGGCTGACTTTTTGCCCCGAGTGCCGAACATATATCCGAGGATAACGCCGGCTAAAGGTGTCATTGAGGTAACCGCCCTGTCGAAAATCTGCGAACCCACCGACGACCCTGATCCAAAGAAAAGAACAGCGGTGAAGATGAATACAGTCATAATGCCAGTAAAGGTAACAGCTGCAAACCGAAGTTTATAGATTTCCTTATCAGTAGTAGGCGGTGTTTTGATAATCACCGAAACAGCACATAATATCACGAGCGCGAGAAATACGAAGTCCAAGATGATTAGCGTTTGTCCTGTGACGTTTAAGGTGTTCATGTCTCATCCCCCAAAGGCTCAAAGCCACCACGCGTTTCGCATACGGCCCCCACTTCGCGGGAGCGGCTTCCGCATCCTCTACCAGCTTGGCGATATCCGCAATCTCCCAAAGCCGATCCGACACGCCAGAGGCCATCGCCGGGGAACTACGGTGACGGGAATTACGGTGACAATTTACTAAATCCGACGTCCTATCGGCAGTTGATAATCCTGCGACAGGCATAGGCGCGGAGTAAATCCGCGCCTTCGGCCGGATCGGCTGCGCCGTCCGCCGGCAGCGCTTTGGGCTCGGCGCTCGGCGCCGACCGTGAATTAGCTCCGCTAATTAACTGCCCAAAGCGTTTTCCTACACGATCCTTTCTGGTTATATGATTCGGCTCCTTCTAACCAACAGGAGCAAGATCATGCGCCGCAAATCGAGAGAGATGTCAGTCGAGGAGTTCGACGACTGGCTCGCCGCGACCAAGCAGTTCGAGGCCGTCGCGGAGGCGGCGGATGAGGAGGGCGGGCCGCGGCTGTCGCTCGTGCCCGTCACGCAGCGGGAGGATGTCTGGCCCACCGACCTGTTGCCCCCCGCCGCGACGGGCGAATCGGCCGACGGCGCCCCCGCCGGCGCGGTCGGTCCCGAACCCGCCGCCGTCGAGCCGGTCACCGCCATGCCCTTCGACGGCGTCGAACTGGAGGACAGCCGCAAGCGGCTCGCCGGGTGGAGCGGCGATCGGCAGCGCATTTTCCTGACCCATCTGGCGGAGACCGGGTCGGTGCATCTCGCCTGCGCCAGCGCGCGCCTGACCGCACGGTCGGCGTACAAGCTGCGGATGCGGTCGCCGGCGTTCGCCGCGGCATGGGACACCGCGGAACAGCTTGCGGCGGGGCGGCTGTCGGCGATCGCGTTCGACCGCGCGATCAACGGCCGCGTCGAGCAGGTCTGGCATCAGGGCGAGCTGATGATGGAAAAGCGCCTGCCCAGCGACAAATTGCTGATGTGGCTGCTCGCCCGGCTCGACCCGCGCCGCTACGCCGCGCCATGGGAATTGCGCGGCGACGGCGCCGATCCCCAGGCCGCGGCGCGCGCGGGCTTTGCGGGGCAGCTCGACGGCTTGACCGACCTGCCGGTGGGTTAGTGTCCATGGCCAGTGCGAACATTGGGAACATTCGGCCGAGCCGCCGAGCGAATAGCGTTCGCTATTCGCCGCTTGCGGCCGGCCCGGCCGGCGAGCGGCTTAGCCGACTCGTCCGACGACGTGGCTTTGCCACGGCGGCCCCCGCAACCACCCTATGCTTGGTGTAATCTTTGTAATCTTCCACGGGCGGCCCTCCCCTCGCTATTTTAAGGGATAACCGCTATATGGAGCACATCGCGTCCCCGGCCCCCAGCACCGGCGCGACTGAGAGTGGTCGATGCTCCCGCTATGCCAGGAGCCTCGAATCTCATGCAGCCCTACAATATCCCCGCGACCAACGGCCATTCCGACTGGAGCACCCCCGGCCCGTCGCGCGCGATCAACGTCAAGACGCTGCGCCCCGAAGTCGAGGCGTTGTGCGCCAAGCACAAGGCGGCGATCAGCGCGATCGAGTCGCTGCCGCTCGGCGCGGGCACGCGGGTCGTGCTGATGAACGGCGACGACGCCGCAGTGATGCGCCGCGCGTTCGGCAAGAACGTCATCGACGGCAAGGTCGACCGCCAGCATTGGGGGAGCGCACGGAAATAGCGGACGCTATTTCCGGTCTCGGCGCTCCCTCGGCCGGCATCGCGTAGCGATGGCCGACGACTTGGGCTTTGCCCAAGTCGGCCTGTTAGTTAGCGGTTTTGTAGGCGCTGCTCTTGAATTGCGTGCTCTTGAGCTGTTGGCTCTTGAGTTGCTCGCTCTTCAGCTGGTCGCTCTTGTATTGCTGGCTCTTGAGCTGTTCGCTCTTGACCTGGTTGCTGCCGGGCTGGCCGAGCCCGATCAGCACGCCTTGCGGGCTGGCGGTCGGCGCGGTGGGCTGGGTTTGCGCCTCCGCCGCGCTGATGCCGAGCGACAGGCCCAGCATCGATACCGCCGCGGCGAGCGCCGGGCGGGTGGATTTTCCGTGGTCAGCCATGATCGTCTCCCAGTTTTTGATCCAGAATAGACAGATGCAGCCGCATCCGCGCGTCCACGTCGGCGGGCGGATCGTCCCCCGTCGCGGCCGCCCAGGCGGCGAGTTGCGTGTCGATGTCGAGCCAGTCGTCGTCGTGGACGGCGCCGTTGCCGCCCTCGCTCTCCAGCACGTCGTGCGCGCGCAGGAACCAACCGAAATAGGCGTCGGCGGCGTGGATGAACGGCGCCGCGCCCTGCGCCTCGACATAGTCCATCACCACGCCGCCGGTACCGAAATGCCCCCGCGCCCAGCTGCGGTCGACTTCGCCATAGCTGACGCTGCCATCGGCCAGGATCGTCCGCCCGAGCGGGAACAGCCGGCACACCAGCGGCCGGTCGGGATGGACGCTGCAGCCTTGCTCGCCGAGGAACACGCAGGCGTCGGCGTCGTCCTGTTTCAGCGCGCCGTCATCGGTGAAACGGTCGCGCAGCTCGGCGGTCGAGATGCCGCGGTTGCGCGCGAGCCGTGCGATTTCATACGGATTGACCTGGATGCGCTTGCCCGTGCAGCACGAATTGCACCGCGTGCACTGGTAGCTGAAGGGCGTATCCGCCCGCATCGCCGCGACCTGGGGCATGGGCGCGGTGCTAATCCCGGGTCGCCGCGTTGGTATAGGCGGAATACGACGCCGCGTTGAAAGGATGCCGAGATGTGGACCGTGGCGCTGCTCGCCCTCTCCAACTGCTTCATGACGATCGCCTGGTACTGGCATCTCAAGGGCGGGATGACCAAGCCGCTGTGGATCGTCATCGCGATCAGTTGGGGCATCGCCTTGTTCGAATATTGCCTGGCGGTGCCGGCCAACCGGTGGGGCTATGCGGCGGGCTGGTCGGGCGGGCAGCTCAAGGTGACGCAGGAAGCGATCGCGCTGCTGGTGATCGGGGTATTCATGGTCACCGTGCTCGGCGAGCCGCTCGGCTGGCGGCACGCCGGGGCGTTTCTTTGCCTGATGGGCGCGGTGGCTTTCCTGTTCGTCGGAAAATAGCGGGCTAGTTCCCCATAGCGTTGGCAAGAATGGCCAGGTCGGCGTTGTCCACCGCCACGCCAGTCGCATCGGTATCGGCCGCCGCGACATTGTTCGCCGCGGGGTCGGGCGCGTTGGCCTCCGCCACGTCGTACGCGGTCCAGATGATCCCGCCCGCCCAGAACAGGGCGGCCCAGCGGCTGCGGAAGATCCTCGACGAGAACATGCCTGCTTCATACCGCCCCACGGTTAACGTCGCGGCACCGCCATGGGTTAACGCCGGGATTGCCGCAGCCCCTCGCGAGGCATAGCATCCACGCCGACACCCAACGGGAGAGCGGCGATGACCAGAAAAATGACGGCAATGAGCGCCATAGTGACGGTCGCGCTGCTGACCGCCGCCACCCCGACCCGCCGCGCCGATGCGGATGCGCTGATCGCCGGGCGCCAGGCCGCGTTCAAGCTGTCGGGTGCGACCTTCGGCGGAATGAAGGCAGTGATCGACGCGGGCGGCGACGTCACCAAGCTCGGCTTTGGGGCGAAGGCGCTGAGCGACTGGGCGCACGCGCTGCCCGGCATGTTCCCGGCGGGCAGCGACGACGGCACGACAAAAGCGCTCCCGACCGTGTGGAGCGACCGCGCGGGGTTCCTGAAGGCTGCGGCGAATTATGAAACGGAAGCGCGCAAGCTCGCCGACCTGTCCAAAGCGGGCGACGGACCGGGCTTCGCGGCGCAATGGACCGTGGTGCGCGGCGCGTGCAAGTCATGCCACGACAGCTACCACCAGCCCGAACCGCCTCGTGGCTAGGACGCTGATCGCCGCCGCGCTGCTCGTCGCTGCGCCCGCCATCGCGCAGACCGCGCCGGCGCCCGCGCCGACCGCGGAGGCCGAGGCGCTCGGCCGGCGAGTCGCCGACACCGGAACGCTCGCCGCGCTCCTGCCGCTGCTCGTCGCCAAGGATACCGAGGCAATGATCGCCGAGCATCCCGAGCTCGACGATGCCGCCAAGGCCAGGCTGCGCACCGCCGCCGCCGATACCGCGAAGACCGCGATCGACCGCATGCTCGGCGCGGTCGGGCACCAATATGCGCTGCGGCTGTCGGTCGCCGACATGACGGCGCTGGTCGCGTTCAACCAGAGCGCGGCGGCGAAGAACTGGCGCGCCGCCGAGCCGCAAGTGATCGTCGCGACGATGCAGACGATCGACGGCTTCGATTTCAAGGGCGAGGCGTGGGCCGCCTATTGCCGCAGCCCCGGGGTGACCTGCCCGGCAAAGTAGCGCCGAAAGGGATCGAATAACCGCCGGTTGCCGCCGATCCGGCGCGGGTCGTTGACGCTTTGCTTACCCACGCGCGTCAAACTCGCGCGATGCAAACCATCGGACAATTCGGCAAGAATATCGGCATCATGCTGGGCGGCGGCGTGCTGGCCGGGCTCGCCGCCGGCACGCTGACCGCGGGGCACGGGCCGCCCGCCGCGAGCGGCGCTCCGTCCGTGCCGATCGCGGCGAGCTTCTCGCTGTGCTTCACCGGCGGTGGGACCAATTGCGTGGTCGACGGCGATACCTTCTGGATCGGCGGGGAGAAGGTGCGGATCGCCGATATCGACGCGCCCGAAACGCACCCGCCGCGCTGCGATCACGAAGCCGATCTCGGTCAGCGCGCGACGCTACGGCTGCAGCAATTGCTCAACGCCGGCCCGGTAACCCTGGCCTCGGCCGACCGCGATACCGATCGCTACGGTCGGCTGCTCCGGATCGTCGAACGCAACGGCCGGTCGCTCGGCGATCAGCTCGTCGACGAAGGGCTCGCGCGACACTGGACCGGGCGGCGATTGCCGTGGTGCGACGGGGCTGATTAGCGGGGCATCACCTTGCCGCTGATCTCTCCGTCGGGGAATTTGTCGGTGTGGATATTGAGCACGACACGCTGCCCCCGCATCGCGTTGACGAATTCCTCGAAATCCGCGCCGGAATTGATCAGCTTCGCGCCCGCGGCATAATCGTATCCGCGCACCGTCACGTGGAACCCGGCCTTGGTCGCGCGATAATTGGGACCGTAGGGCAGCGGCAGGATCAGCTCGACGTCATCGGCGGTGCGATAGACGTGGAAATGGATCGGCCCGACCGGCTTGGCGATCAGATTTTTGGAAAGCTGGTCCAGCGTGATGCCCGTCACGTCGAGTTCGACCGACACACGTTTCGTGGACGTATCGACCTTGATGACCGCCTTGCCGCTGGCGGGCGATCCCGTGGTCGCGGGCGCAGTGGTGCCGCCCAGCGTCGCGCGGAAGGTCAGCGTCTTGGCGGCGGCGGGACTGGCGAGCGCGATGGCGGCAATAGCGACGATCGGGAACGGACGTGGCATCGAGAATCCTCTGGTAATTTCGGCGCGACACTAATCGGCGCCGCCGCAAAAGCAAAAAGCGCGGCGGCAGCGCATTTAGCTGCCTAAGCGGTGCGACCTGTCGCCAGCATGAAGAACGGGACGCGTCACCGACCCTTGGCGGGCGGCGCGACCTTGAGGTCGATCGACTTGATCCGCCACGCCTTGTCCTCGGCGTTGGCGCCATTGATGTCGCCTGTTCGGTGGAGGACAACACTGCCGATCCAATAAGCTCCCGTACCGTTTTTCAGGCGAGCGTAAGCCTGGACCGGAACGGTAACGTAGCGCTGCCCCGCACCCGCGTCGATATCGCCCGGTGAGCCGACATTGGCGTGATACTCGCTATATTTGGCGAAGCTCGCGGCGAACGCCTCTGCGGACTGTCCGCTCTCCGCCCCCTTGTCGCCCCACAGCACCCAAGCCTGGCGATATTTCCCCTCACCGATCAGCGCATAATAGGTCTGCACGACGTTGGCCGCTCCCTGCGCGCTGTCGGAGGCGAACGGCGCTTCGGATAGCGGCGTCCGGTCGTCGGCCAGCCCGCCCGGCTGGCCCGGTCCGGCAGGCGTCAGCGGCGCGGGGGCAGGCCCTGCCGCATTGTTCGCCGCGTAGCTGTCGACGTCCGCTTGCGCGCGAGCAGCTGCGGCGTTGATGTCGGCGGCCGTGTTGTTCGCCGCCGGCGACGGCGAGCAGGCGGCGATCGATAGGACGGGCAGGACGAAGAAGGCGCGCATGAAACCCCCGGGAACGTGTGCGGCTGAACGCCCCCCGCCCCCGCTGCGTTCCTAGAAATCGGTGAAACTCTCGTTACGGGCAAACCCCAATCGGGTGACCCCGGCGCGCTTGATCGTCGCGAGCACGTGGTCGAACGTATCGTACCGCGACTGCGCGTCGGCATCGATGGTCAGCAACGCCTCGCTGTCGGCGACCAACGGCGCGAGCCGCGCGGGCAACGCCGCTTCATCGACCGCCGCCCCGTCGAGCATCAGTGCACCGGTCGCCGCAATGTCGAGCCGGTGCATCTTTTCGGGCGGCGTCGGGCGCGCAGGATCGGCGCCGACGGGCAAGTCGATCGACACCTTTTGCGTCGCCATCGGGATGGTCAGGATCAACATGACCAGCAACACGAGCAACACGTCGATCAACGGGGTAATGTTGAGCTGCGACATCGGCTGGAATTGGGCACGGGCGGTCATGGCATTCCTCCTAGCTGAGATGTGATAACGTATCACCTCGTAGCCAGGGTGCAAGCGCTATTGTCGGGCCTCGCGCTTCAGCAATTCTCGTATTTCCAGTGGAGCTTCCTGCCCTCACGGGCCTGCGCAATCGTCTTCGCGACGCGCGTCGCACGAGTCTCGTCGCGCTTCGCCTCCGCGATCCATTCGCAATATTCGCGGCGGCAACTCGGCGAAAAAGCGTCCCATTTGGCCGCGGCCGCTTCGTCGTTCGCCAGCGCCTCGGCGAGCATCGCGGGCACCTCCGCTTCTGGCTTGGGGTCTCGCGCCGCACGCGCGGGCTTCACCCCGGCGTCGATCATCGCCACCGCCTCGTCGATCATCTTGTCGATTTCGTCATCGGGCGGCATCGACGCCAAGTCGGTCAGTCGCCCGAGCTGCCCCATCGCCTCGCCCTCCTTGCCGGTCGGCATTGCCTGGCGGTTCCAGAAGCCGAAGCTCGCATGTGCCTTGAACGCCGCCATGTTGGCGAGCGGCCGGCCACCATAACTGAAGAACGGCATGCTCCACTTGATGCCCTCCTCCGCGGTCGGAACCCGGGCATGGATCAGCGCTCTGAGGTGTTCCAGAATCGGCTTGGCGAAATCGTTGCGGCTGGCAATGTACGCATCGACGCGCGGGTCCCTGGGCATGGCGGCTCCCCTGTGGAATGCCACCAGTCTAGGTTTCGCGCGCCGCTGCGGTCAACGTTAGGGATTCAACGCCTCGTCGTCGGCGTCGCTCAATTCGTCGTCGTCGACATCGTCGTCGTCCAGGCTGTCCTGAACTTCGTCCTCGCCGACATCGTCGTCGTCCTGATCGGCATCGTCGTCCTGCTCGCCGACGTCGCTATCGCGCATTTCGATATCGTCGTTTTCGGGATCGTCACCCAGATCGGGCGCGAGGTCGGTGATCAGCGTGCCGTCGCTCGGCCCGTCGCGTGTCGCCTCGAGGATTTCGGCGCGCTGGCTCTCGTCATAGCCTTCCTCGTCGAACCCGTCGTCGCCCGTTCCCTGTCCCGGCACCTGATATCCGCCCATGCTCCGTCTCCCGAATGGTTAGACAGCGAACAATGCTGGCGCGCGGTGGTTCCCGCCGCTTGCGGGAAACCGGTCAAGTCGGGCGAAACAGCCGCCCGCGCTCGACGATCGCCGCCAATGCCAGCGCGACGATCCCCGCTGTGAGGAAGCCGATATGCAGCGGCGTTGTCGTCCCGTTAAACGACCGCCCGATCAGCCCGCCGATCACCGCACCGCCGGTGGTCACGACGAATCCCTGCAGACTCGACGCTGTGCCGGCGATCGCGCCCATATTGGCCATCGCCATCGCAGAGCAGTTCGACGCCGCGAGCCCGAAGCACATCATCGTCACCGCCTGCATCGCGACGAAGAGCCACAGGTTTTCGTACCCCAGATGCTCGATCGCCAGGCTGGCCGAGGCGGCGAGGATCAGCACCAGCATCGCGGCGTGCGAGATGCGCCGCATGCCGAGCCACATCACGATCCGCGAGTTGAGCAGATTGCCGCACATCATCAGCCCCGCGCACAAGGCGAAGACGAGGCCGAGCTCCTCGGGCCGATGGAACACGGTCGACACGATCGGCTGGATGCTGGTGATATACCCGAACAGCGCTCCCTGCAGGCCGATCACCGCGGCGGCATATCCCACCGACTGGCGATCAGCGAGCGTGAAGCGCCAGTTACCGACCAGCCGGTTCCATTCGAGCGGGACGCGATTTTCCGGCGCCAGCGTTTCGGGCATGCGCAGGATGAACCACGCGGCGATACCCGCGCTGACGATCGCGACCATGTTGAAGATCAGCCGCCACGAGCCGAATTTCAGGATGATCTCACCGATGCTCGGCGCGATGATCGGAAAGATCATGAAGGTCATCACCGCCAGGCTGCTGACGCGCGCCATCGCGCGGCCCGAATAGCAATCGCGGATCAGCGCGATCGTCACCACCCGCGTCGCGGCGATGCCGAGCCCGGCAAAGACACGCGCGAGCAACAGCAATTCAAGGCTGCCCGCGACCGCGCAGAGCAGGTTCATCACCACATACCAGGCCAGCGCGCCGATCAGTACCGGCCGCCGGCCAAACCGATCCGCCAGCGGGCCGTGGACAAGTTGCGCGATGCCGAACCCGGTCGAGAACATCACGATGATGAGCGGCAAGTCGCCCGGCGTCGCATGCAAGTCGCGCTGGAACTGCGGAAATGCCGGCAGCATCGTGTCGATACCCAGCGCGCCGACCGCCATCAGCGACGCGATCAGCGCGACGAATTCGGCAAAGCGAATGGGCGACGAATTCTCGTCGCGCTGGAGCTCAACCTGCGGCATCCGGCCCCCTTGCCCGAGGCGGCCGGTCAGGTCAGCCCCGAAAATGGTGTCGCGGAGCCAGGGCCGGGTCTACGCGTTGTCGCCCCGCCCCGCAGTTTAGGAGAATCGCGATGAGCATTTTCGGTACGATCAAGGACGCGATCTTCGGATCGAGCACCTCGGCCCCGGCCCCGACCCCCGCTCCAGCCGCCACGCCCGAAGCCGCCGCACCGCCACCGCCGCCTCCGCCCGCCCCGACGGCGCTGAGCGAGGACGAAATCTACGCGGTGCTCGAAAAGCACGCGCAGGCGCGCGGCGAACCGCTCAACTACAAGACCTCGATCGTCGATCTGATGAAGGCGATCGGTCAGGATTCGAGCCTCGACGCGCGCAAGAAGTTGGCCGGCGAGCTCGGCTACACCGGCGACACCGACGATTCGGCGACGATGAACATCTGGCTGCACGAGCAGACGATGAAGAAGCTGACGAACGGCTAACACCACCGAACGACGATTGCCGCCCGCCGTATCGCATTGATGCGGCGGGCCGCTTTCGTTTGGAGCCGGGAAGGTTTAGTATCCTGCGCTTCCCGAAAAAGAATCCGGACACCGATCATGCTCGATACGCCTTCCGCCCAGGTTCCCGCGCTCAGCCTCGCTGACGAGGCGCGCGATCCCGACGCCTTCGCCGCCGCGTTCGGCGGGTCGTTCGAACGGTTCGGGTTCGCGGTGATTTCGGATCACGGCATCCCGCAGGGACTGATCGAGCGCGCTTGGAAGCTGACCGAGGAATTCTTCGCGCTGCCGGTCGAGGAAAAGCAGGGCTATTATGACGCCGCGCTCGGCGGCCAGCGCGGCTACACGCCGTTCAAGACCGAGATCGCCAAGGACGCCAAGCATGTCGACCTGAAGGAATTCTGGCACGTCGGTCGCGACTTGCCCGAGGGGCATCCCGCCGCTGCGGATATGCTCCCCAACGTCTGGCCGTCACGCCCGGCGGAGTTTAAGGAAGCGCTCACCGATCTGTGGAACGCGTTCGACAGCGCGGGGCTGCGGCTGCTGTCGGCGATCGCGCGGCATTTGAAGCTCGACCCGCATTATTTCGACACCGTTGTCGATCACAGCAATTCGATCCTGCGGCTGCTGCATTATCCGCCGATCCCGGCCGATGCCGAAGGCGTCCGCGCCGGGGCGCATGAGGACATCAACCTGATCACGTTGCTGCTCGGCGCCGAGGAGGCGGGGCTGCAATTGCTCGACCGCAACGGCCAGTGGCTGGCGATCCATCCGCCCGAAGGCGCGCTGGTGGTGAATGTCGGCGACATGCTCCAGCGGCTGACCAACAACCTGCTGCCATCGACCACGCATCGCGTCGTCAACCCTCCCCCCGAACGCCGCGGTTTCTCGCGTTATTCGATGCCGTTCTTCCTGCATCCCAATCCGGAATTTCTGATCGAGACGCTGCCGAGTTGTATCTCGGAGGCGAACCCGAACCATTATCCGACGCCGATCACGTCGCACGATTATCTGCACGAGCGGCTGGTCGAAATCGGGCTGGTGAAAGCCTGAGCGTTTCGTGGTAAGAGGCCCGCGATAACGGGAGGGATCGATGCGTCGCTTGATCATGACGAGCTGCTGCTTGGCGGGCGGACTGCTGCTGGCGTCGCTCGCCGATGCGCGCCCGGGCATCGACATGCAGCTAGAGCGCAGCGCCGCGATCCGCCCGACTGATCGCGCAATCTCGTCACAGGCCGGACTGATGCGCCGCTGGGTCGCGGTCGGCAGATGCGTCGTCGGGCGCGACCGTAATGCCAGCCTGGCGCTGGTGCGCGCGCCGCTCGGCTCGGACGATGCCGGTGAAGCGGCTCGCCGGCTCGATCCAATTTTTGCGGGGTGCCTTGCCGGATCGGGCGTACCGGGTCCGTCGAGCGTGGTGCTGCGCCGCGCGGCGCTGGCCGATGCGCTCGGGATCGCCATCCCGCGCGCCTGACATAGACAAAGCGCGCCGCACCACGCTAGGCGCGGCATCATGACATCGACCCAACCCCTTCGCGTCGCACTCGCCGGCCTCGGCACCGTCGGCGGCGGGGTGATCCGCCTGCTCGACGCCAATCGCGACCTGATCGCGCGGCGCGCGGGTCGCGGCATCGAGATCGTCGCCATCTCGGCGCGCGACCGCGCCAAGGATCGCGGGGTCGATATCGCCCAGTTTGCCTGGGAAGACGACACCGCGCAGTTGGCGCAGCGCGACGATACGGATGTCGTGGTCGAATTGATCGGTGGATCGGACGGGCCGGCATTGGCGCTGGCGCGCGCGACGCTGGCGGCGGGCAAGAGCCTGGTCACCGCCAACAAGGCGATGATGGCGCATCACGGGCTCGAACTCGCCGAAGCCGCCGAAACCGCGAGCGCAGCGCTCAAGTTCGAGGCGGCGGTCGCGGGCGGGGTGCCGGTGATCAAGGGGCTGCGCGACGGCGCCGCGGCGAACCGCATCGACCATGTCTATGGCATCCTCAACGGCACGTGCAATTTCATCCTGACCAAGATGGAGGCCGAGGGCCGCGACTTCGCCGAAGTGCTCGCCGAAGCGCAGGCACTGGGGTTCGCCGAGACCGATCCGAGTTTCGACATCGACGGCGTCGATGCCGCGCACAAACTGTCGATCCTCGCCAGCATCGCGTTCGGCACCCGCCCCGCCTTCGTCGATGTCGCGACCGGCGGCATCCGCAATGTGCTCGCCGCCGACATCGCCGAAGCGGCAACACTCGGGTATCGTGTGCGGCTGGTCGGCGTCGCCGAGGCCGGCCCGCACGGCCTGTTTCAGCGAGTCCACCCGCACCTCGTCCCGATCGACCATCCGCTTGCGCATGTCTCGGGCGCGCTCAACGCCGTGGTGGCGGAGGGCAATTTCGTCGGGCGACTATTGTTCCAGGGCGCGGGCGCGGGCGACGGGCCGACTGCCTCAGCCGTGGTTGCGGATTTGATCGACATCGCGCGTGGCGAATTCGGGCCGCCGTATGCGATGCCCGCCGCCAGCCTCTCCGCGCTCCCCGCTGCCGATAGCGGCGACCGCCGCGGTCGTGCGTATCTGCGCTTCATGGTTGCGGACAAGGTCGGCGTACTCGCGGAAATTGCCGCCGCGATGCGCGACGCGGGTGTCTCGATCGAGAGCCTGATGCAACGCGGCGCCGCCGCCGATGGCAGCGTGCTCGTCGCGATCGTCACGCACGATGGCCCGGAGCGTGCGGTCGCGCACGCGCTCGACAAGCTGCGCGGTTCGCCCAGCCTCGCCGGCGAACCGCTATGGATGCACATTCTCGGCTAGTAGGTCGATCGCAGGATGCGCATCGGCTTGCTGGTGCAGCGGCGCGCGCCGACGACGTTGCATTTGCTGCCATCGCTGCGCACCGCGCGGTCCTTCAGCCCGTCGCCATCGTCGCTCGACGCGGGCAAACGATAGCGGTCGGCGCACGACCCAGCGCACCGTCGCGGCGGCGATTTCGGCAAGGTAAACGCAATCGGCATCGGCGCCGAACTGAGCATCATGGCGAGCAATGGTGCGATCATTAGGAAAACACCCCTGTTTTCTCGTCGCCCCCTTATTCCCGCCAACGCATCAACGCGGCGCAGGTTGCGTGAAAAATCAGGGTAATAGCGTTCCAGTAGGGGCCGGCTCGTCGAGCGGAATCGCGACGCGCCCGGTCTTGTCGGCCTTCTTCGCGAACGCGCGCTTGGCGATATCGACCGCCCCCTTGACCAGCGGGACGATCGGCGGGCCGAACCCGACCACGCAATTGCGGCTGATCGGGCATGGCGTGTCCATCGCCGCCAACGCGCCCGAACCGGTCAGATAGGGGTTCGATTTCATCGGCCCGCTCGACGGCACCGAGTCCGGATCGGGCAATCGCGGCGACGGCTGGGCGTTGGCGCAGATGATGATGTCATCCGGGTCGCCGGGCTGGCGCGCCGGGACGCACGGCTCGGTCGGCGTCGGCACCAGGATGGACCAGCGTTCGGGCTGCGGCGAAGCCACCGCCGGAGCAGCGCTTTGCAGGAGGAGAAGCAGCGCGATCATATCGACATCAAGACTGACCCAGGATTGCGGCGGTTTTGCGGTCAGGCGGCGATCCGCGGCACGCCGAGCCGCGGAATGTCGATCGCCGGGCAGCGGTCCATCACGACTTTCAGCCCTGCAGCTTCGGCGCGCGCCGCTGCGTCATGGTTGATCACCCCCAATTGCATCCACACCGCCTTGGCCCCGACCGCGATTGCCTCGTCGACCGCTTCGCCTGCCGCCAAAGGGCGGCGAAAGATGTCGACGATGTCGATCGGCACGCCGATCTGCGCGAGCTCGCGGAACACGAATTCGCCGTGAATGTGTTCGCCGGTGATCTGCGGATTGACAGGGATCACGCGATAGCCGTGGCGCTGGAGCATCGCCATCACGCCATAGCTCGGCCGGTCGGGCCGGTCCGACGCGCCGACCATCGCGATTGTGCGGGCGTTGGTGAGCAGCTCGCGGATTTCGTCGTCTGCGGTAAACGGCATCAGCGGGACTCCTTCAGCCAAGCCTCGACCTGCCCGGCTATATCGTTGAACGCCGCCGCTTCGGGCGCGTTCCCGGCTGCGGGCGGTGTCCCGGCGTCCGACGCCGCGCGGATCGCCATCGCCAGCGGGATGCGGCCGAGGAACCGCACGCCGAGCTCTGCCGCGGCGGCTTCCACTCCGCCCGCGCCGAACGGGTCCGACACCTCGCCGCAATGCGGGCATGCGTATCCCGCCATGTTCTCGACCAATCCGATCACCGGCACGCCGGCCTTGGCAAACAGGTCGATCGCGCGCCGCGCGTCGATCAGCGCGAGGTCCTGAGGCGTCGAGACGATCACCGCGCCCGCCGGCTTGTATTTCTGGATCATCGACAGCTGCACATCGCCGGTCCCCGGCGGCATGTCGACGATCAGCGTATCGGCGGCGCCCCAATCGCCGTCGATCATCTGCCCCATCGCGCTCGCCGCCATCGGCCCGCGCCACGCGATCGCCTGACCGGGCGCGACAAGCTGCCCCATCGACAGGATCGGCACGCCGTATGGAGTCGCGACCGGGATCATCGTCTTGTCGCGCGATTCGGGGCGCGATCCCTCCACCCCCATCAGCGTCGGCTGCGACGGGCCATAGATATCGGCATCGACCAGCCCGATCTTGCGCCCGCCGCGCGCCAGCGCGACCGCCAGATTGGCCGCGACGGTCGATTTGCCGACCCCGCCTTTGCCGCTCGCCACCGCGATCAGCCGGCGGCCGACACGCTCGCTCGTCATCGCGACGCGAACCTCGGTTACGCCCGGCGCGGCCAAGGCGGCAGCGCGCACGCCCGCTTCCATCGCATCGCGCTCGGCGACATCCAAGCCGGTGACGTCGAGGATCACGCTCGCCCGCGCGCCCTCCAGTTTTGCCGTCGCGCGGTTGCCCGCCACCGTCGCGATCCGTTCCGCCAGCGCTGTTTCGTTACCCATCTGGGCGGAGATAGTCGCCGCATCGCCGCTTGCCACTGTTTTTCCGCCGCAACACACCTATAAGGGGTTCATGACGACCGCACGTGCCTGGTGGCGCCGAATCCCCCTTTTCATGTCGAAACCGAAAAGCCCCTGGGGCGGCGGTGGCGACGATGGTGGCGACAATGATGAGGGCGGCAGCCCGAACGAGGATGGCGCCGGCCCGCGCAATCCGTGGGTGCAGCCGCCCGGCGGCCCGCGTAGCCGTGGCCCCCGGGCGACCGCGCTCGACGATCTGCTCAAGCGCGCGCGCTCCGGGGGCGGCGGCGGCGGGAATGGCGGCGGGTTCAAATTTCCCGGTGGCGGCAACGGCCGAACGATCTGGGGCGTCGGCACCGGGCTGATCATCCTCGCCTGGATCGTTCTCACCAGCTTTCACACGATCGGCACGCAGGAAATCGGTGTCGTGACCTATTTCGGGCGCTATTCGGGGACCTTGAGCCCGGGCATCCGCATGACGTTGCCCTCGCCGATCGCGTCGGTGCAGAAGGTCAACGTCACCGGCATCCAGACCTTCGCCTTTCCCGACGCCAACGACAGCAAGCCCAATCTGGTGCTGACCGGCGACGGCAATCTGGTCGATCTCGGCTATTCGGTACAGTGGAACATTTCCGACCCGCAGAAATACGCCTTCGAGCTCGACAATCCTGATGACGCGGTCAAGGCGACCGCGGAGACGGCGATCCGCGCGGTGGTCGCCAATTCGACGCTCGACGAAGTGCTCGGCGCGGGCAAATTGTCGATCCAGACCCAGGTCGCCGATGCGATGCAGAAAATCCTGACCGACTATCAATCGGGCATCCACATCGTCAGCGTCGCGCTCAACAACACCGCGGCGCCGTCGCAGGTCAGCGACGCGTTCAAGGAAGTGACCGCGGCGCAGAACGACCGGCAATCGAACATTACCCAGGCGCGCGGCTACGCCGTCCAGGTGGTCGCGAACGCCCAGGGCGAGGCGGCGCGGTTCAACGGCCTGTACGCCCAGTACAAGCTCGCGCCCGATCCCACGCGCCGCCGCATGTATTACGAAACGATGGAATCGATCCTGCCCAAGGTCGACAAGACGATCGTCGAGCCGCGCAACATTGCTCCCTTGCTGCCGCTGGGCGGCACGAAGCTGGTCGGTCCGGCGGCCAAAGCCCCCGCGGCGGGAGGGCAGTGATGGCCTGGCTACGCAATCCGATCGGGCTCGGCATCGCCGCCCTGCTGGCGATCATCGTCGCGGCGAGTACGTTCGCGATCGTGCCCGAAACCGAACAAGCCGTGATCGTCCGCTGGGAACAGCCGCAGGGCACGGTGAACCGCTGGAAGGAAGGCGAGGCGTTGGGCCAGACCGGCGCCGGGCTGATGGCGCGGATTCCGTTCGTCGATCGCCTGGTGTGGATCGACAAGCGCGTGCTCAACCTCGATCTCGAAAACCAGCCCGTGCTGTCGACCGACCAGCAACGGCTCGAAGTCGATGCCTTCGCGCGGTTCCGGATCGTCGATCCGTTGCGGTTGGTCCGCGCGGTCGGCCTGAGCAACGGCGCCGAACTGCGTGTTACCAACCAATTGTCGCCGCTGTTCGCGTCGGCGCTTCGCTCGGAGCTCGGCAAGGTCGATTTCCGGGCATTGCTCAGCCCGGAGCGCGGGCAATTGATGGATAATATCCAGGTCGGGCTGCAGAAGTTCGCCAAGAATTATGGCGTCGAGATCATCGACGTCCGGATCAAGCACGCCGACCTTCCCGAGGGCTCGCCGCTCCAATCGGCACTTGAGCGGATGAAGAACACCCGCCAGCAGCAGGCGTTGACGATCCGCTCGCAGGGTCAGCGCGACGCGCTGGTGATCCGCGCCGCTGCCGATACGGAGGCCGCGAAAATCTATTCCGATGCGTTCAATCAGGACACGGCGTTCTACGACTTCTATCGCGCGATGCAGTCGTACCGCTACACGTTCGGGCCGGACGGCGCCGGCAAGATGCCGTCGGGCGATACCAACATGATCCTGACGCCGGACAATTCGTACCTGAAGCAGTTCGAGAACGGCGGACGGTGATTTTGGCAGGTGACAGGTTTGACCAATCGGCTTTCTTGCAGTTCGTTCATATTCAATCGCCGTTCAGCCTAGACGCCCCACAGGATCGATAGACCGGGGTTCGTCGAGACGAAGAGGAAGTTACATAGTGCGCTACGCCTACGCCATCACCACCGCCCTGTTACTCTCGGGCGCCGCGTCCTCGCTGGTCTTCCAGTTCCCCGCCAGCGCACAGACCGCGCAGAACGAGCCGGGCACGATCGCCGCCGCCGCGCCCAAGGCCGGTGCGCCGATGAGCTTCGCCGACATGGTCGCCAAGCTGCAGCCCGCGGTCGTCAACGTCTCGACCAAGCAGAAGGTCCAGGTGTCGACCCAGGACAATCCGCTGATGCAATTGTTCGGCGGTCAGGATCCCAATAGCGGCAACGGCGGCGGCGCGCCGATCACCCGCGAAGGGCAAAGCCTGGGGTCGGGCTTCATCATCTCGGCCGATGGCTATGTCGTCACCAACGCCCACGTGATTTCGGCTGCCGCATCGGGCGCGAAGGTCGAATCGATCACGATCACGCTCGCCAACCGCAAGGAATATGTCGCCAAGCTGATCGGCACAGACACGACGTCCGACCTCGCGCTTCTAAAAGTCGAGGCGACCAACCTGCCCTTCGTCAAATTCGGCGATTCGACCAAGGCGCGAGTCGGCGATTGGGTAATCGCGATCGGCAACCCGTTTGGCCTCGGCGGCACCGTCACTGCCGGGATCATCTCCGCGCTCCACCGCGTCACCGGTCTCGGCGCCTATGACCGCTTCATCCAGACCGATGCCGCGATCAACAAAGGCAATTCGGGCGGCCCCATGTTCGACCTGAACGGCAACGTGATCGGCATCAATTCGCAAATCTATTCGCCGTCCGAAGGATCGGTCGGCATCGGCTTCGCGATCCCCGCCGAGGCTGCAAAGCCGATCATCGACACGATGATGAAGGGCGGCAAGATCCAGCGCGGCTATCTGGGCGTCGGTCGCCAGCCGATCGACGAAGACATCGCCGCTTCGCTCGGCATTCCCAAGGACAAGGGCGAGCTGATCGGCCGGGTCGAGCCGGGCCAGTCCGCCGACAAGGCCGGAATCAAACAAGGCGACGTGATCGTCGCGGTCAATGGCGACGAAGTGAACGCCGATACCGGCTTGTCGTACTTGATCGCGAATCTAGCGCCGGGCTCGACCGCCCGGCTCAGCGTGATCCGCGACGGCAAACCACTGACGATCAACGCGGTTGTCGGCACGCGTCCGACCGATGAGGAGCTTGCCAAGCTGGTTCCCGGCGGTGGCCCCGACGGCGGCGACGGTGCGCCGGGTGCGCCCGAACTGCGCGCATCGTCCGACATGCTCGGCATTCAGGTGACTGCGCTGACCCCGGGCATCGCCAACAGCCTGGGCATCCAGCCGGGCAGCGTCAGCGGGGTGGTCGTCACCAATATCGACCCGTCGAGCGACGCCGCGGCCAAGAGCCTGCAGCGCGGCGACATCATCTCGTCGGTCAACCGCGTCAACGTCACCACCCCGGCGCAGATGGATGCGCAGGTCCGCGCGGCAAAAACCGCCGGGCGCACGACGATCCTGCTCTACATTACTCGGCCGCGTCAGGGCTCGCTGTACATCGCGGTAAAGCTCAAGGGCTGACTCGGGGCCGACTGCTCGCTAGAACTCCCTCGTCCCAGCCGGACGAGGGAGTTTTTGCATGACCGAATTCACCACCGACTGGACCGCCGCCGGCGAGGCCGAGCTTGCCGAGATCGTCGCGCTGCGGCGCGCGATCCATGCCGACCCCGAAATCGGCAACCACTGCCCGCGCACCACCGCCAAGTTGCGCGCCGCGCTCCAAGGCTTGCCGCTCGAAATCCACGAATCGACCTCGACCACCGGGTTCGTCGCGATCCTGCGCGGCGGCGGCAATAACGGCCGCACGGTGCTGCTCCGCGGCGACATGGATGCGCTGCCGATGCCCGAGGAAACCGGGCTCGACTTCGCTAGCCAAGTGCCGGGCGCGATGCACGCCTGCGGGCACGATAGTCATTGCTCGATGCTGGTCGGCGCCGCGCGCGCGCTGTCGGCCCGCAAGGCCCAGCTCCCCGGCACGGTCGTCTTCATGTTCCAGCCCGGCGAGGAAGGGCATCACGGCGCGCGCTTCATGATCGAAGACGGGCTGCTCGACATCGAGCGCCCCGACAGCGCGTTCGCGCTCCACATCGATCCCAATTCGCAAGCCGGCGCGATCCGCACGCGCTCCGGCCCGCTGCTCGCCTCCACCGACGCGCTCAACATCACGGTCAAGGGCGCGGGCGGCCACGCCGCGATGCCGCACGATTGCCTCGACCCGATCCCGGTCGCCGCGGAGATCGTCACCGCGCTGTCGGTGTTCATTGCGCGCCAGATCCCCGCGACCGATCCGGCAGTGCTGTCGATCACCAAGATCGAGGCAGGATCGGCGTACAATATCGTGCCGCCCGAGGTGCATATGATCGGCACGCTGCGCACGCTCAGCCAGAAAACGCGCGAGAAAGCGCGCGCCGGCCTGACCCGCATCGTCGAGCATGTCGCGCTGGCGCACGGTCTCACCGCCGAAGTGCGGATCGACGACGGCTATCCGGTAACGACGTGCGATCCGCGCGCGGTCGCGCTGGTCAAGCAAGTGTCCGACGGTTTCGACCCCGACCTGTGGCAGCCGATGCCAAGTCCGATCATGGGTGGCGAGGATTTCAGCTACGTCCTCCGCGACATTCCCGGCGCGATGGCATTCATCGGCGTTGCGCCCGACGGCAGCGACCCCGCCAAGAACCCACCGCTTCACAACACCAAGATGACGATCGAGGAATCGGTGATGGCCAAGGGCGTCGCGATGCACTGCGCCTATGCCGAGCGTTTCTTGGAGAATGGGTTCGATTGAGGACGGACGACGCCGCGACGAGCGCCAGACACCCCGGACTTGTTCCGGGTTCCAATTTTCCTCAAGCGTCATCGCTGGCGGCACCTTGGATGCCGGAACGAGCCCGGCATGACGGCGATGCCTGAAGCCGACCCCACCCTCATCGCCCGCTGGGCGGCTGCGTGGGCGATATCGCGTGGTGCCGCGGCGCCCGTCCCGCGCGACGGCGGCCTCTACATCCATGTAGGCACGCCGGAACAAGTCGGGCGCTATATCTTCGCGGCGCTCGATAGTGACACCATCGCCCTGCTCGCAGCGAAGATCGATCAGCCTCTGCTCTATCTCAAGGTCTGCGCGCCCGCCGACGCCGTCCGCCCGCTGCTCCCGCCCGGCTGGGAGATCGCACCCCCCGGCTACATGATGACCGCGCCGGTTACTGCGATGCTCGCCCGGCCAGCCATCCCTGGTGGCTTCGCGCTCACAGTCGACCGCCAAGGCAACGTAATCTTCGCCACCATCGCCGACTCCGCGGGCAATGAAGCAGCGCGCGGGCGGATCGTTACGATGGACGGCCTCGTAGTGTTCGACCGCATCGCCACTGCCGAGCCGCACCAGCGACGCGGTCTGGGCACCGCCGTCATGCGCGCGCTCGCCGCCGAGGCTGACGCGATCGGCATCCACGACGCGATGCTTTGCGCGACGCCGGTCGGCCGCGCGCTCTATACTGCGCTCGGCTGGTCGCTGCACAGCGACTACACCACGGCCTCGCTCAGCCCCTGAAACTGTGCCACGGTAACACCATGACCACGACCACCACCCCCGCCCGCCCGCTCGCCGAACTCACGCTTCGCGGTATCATTCTGGGCGGGATCATCACCCTCCTGTTCACCGCGGCCAACGTCTATCTCGGGCTCAAGGTGGGGCTGACTTTCGCGACGTCGATCCCAGCTGCGGTGATCTCGATGGCCATCCTGCGCCTGTTCAAGGGCGCGACGATCCTGGAGAACAATATCGTCCAGACGATCGCCAGCGCGGCGGGAACGCTGGCGGCGATCATCTTCGTGCTGCCCGGGCTGGTGATGATCGGCTGGTGGCATGGCTTCCCCTACGTACAGACCGCGATGATCACCGCGACCGGGGGCATATTGGGCGTGATGTTCTCCGTCCCGCTACGCCGCGCGCTGGTGGTCGACACCGACCTGCCCTATCCCGAAGGCGTCGCCGCCGCCGAGGTGCTGCAGATCGGCGCAGGGTCGCGCGAAGGCGAGGAAGAGAGCCAACGCGGCCTCTGGGTGCTGATCTGGAACAGCCTGGCCTCGGCCGGGTTCGCGATCTTCACCCAGACCAAGATCGTCACCGACACCGCCGCGACGACGTTCCGTACCGGCAAGGGCGCGACGGGGATTTCGGGCAGCCTGTCGTTCGCCCTGATGGGCGTTGGGCATCTGGTCGGTATCTCGGTCGGCGCGGCGATGGGGCTGGGCCTCGTCATCGGCTGGTTCGTGCTGCTGCCGATCCTGACCGCGCACCAGCCGATGCCCGGCCTCGACATCGCCGACTGGGTCAACACGATCTTCAAGCAGGACGTTCGCTTTTTCGGCGCGGGGGTGATCGGTGTTGCCGCGATCTGGACGTTGCTCAAGATCGCCGGGCCGGTGATCGGCGGCGTCCGGTCGGCGATGGCGGCGAGCGCAGCGCGTCATGCCGGCCACGTGCTGGCGCTCGAGGAACAGGATATTCCGATCAAGTGGGTCGCCGGCGTGTCCGCGCTGACGCTGCTGCCGATCGCATGGTTGCTGTGGGATGTGATCAAGGACGGCGCGCTGTCGGGGTCGGCCTTTGCGCTAATCGCCGGCGCCTTGGTGTTCGTCGTGGTGATCGGGCTGCTGATTGCAGCGGTTACCGGCTATATGGCGGGGCTGATCGGCGCGTCGAACTCACCGGTGTCGGGGATCGGCATATTGTCGGTGCTGGGATCGGCATTGATGCTGGTCGGGCTGTTCGGCCAGCATCCGGGCGCCGACACGACCAGCGCGCTGATCGCCTATTCGCTGATCGTCACCGGCATCGTGTTCGGCGTCGCGACGATCTCGAACGACAACCTCCAGGATCTCAAGACGGGCCAACTGGTCGGCGCGACGCCGTGGAAGCAGCAAGTCGCGTTAGTCATCGGCGTTGTGTTCGGGTCGATCATCATCCCGCCCGTGCTCAACGTGCTCAATAGCGGGATCGGCTTCGTCGGCGCACCGGGAGCCGGGCCCAACGCGCTTGCGGCGCCGCAGGCCGGGCTGATCTCCGCGCTCGCCAAGGGCGTGCTGTCGGGCGACGCCAATTGGACGATGCTGGGATATGGCGCGCTCGCCGGGGTCGCGCTGATCGTGCTCGACGAAGTGATGGGAATGCTCAAGCTGCTCCGCCTGCCGCCATTGGGCGTCGCGCTCGGCATCTACCTGCCGATGGCGGTGATCCTGCCGACCGTGCTCGGATCGGTGCTCGGCTGGTTCTACGACCGCTGGGCGCGGCGCAGCAAGAACCCGGAGGTCGCCGACCGCATGGGCACGCTGACCGCGACGGGCATGATCGTCGGCGAAAGCCTGTGGGGCGTCGCGTTCGCGTTCATTGTTTACCTGACCGCCAAGGACGCGCCGCTGGCCCTGGTCGGTTCCGGCTACGAGACGATCGCATTGATTGGTGGAACGATCCTGTTCCTGGCGATTACCGGGCTGCTGTATCGGTACGCAAAAACGGCGTCGCGCTAGATCATCGACGCGACCAAATCCTTGATCGGCACGAACGCGAACGCGACCGAGCTGTCTGCGACGCCATATGGCAGGAACAGGCAGTCGCCGTGGCGGATCGCGCCGCACGAATAGACCACGTTGGGGACGTACCCTTCGCGGTCCTGATCGGCAGCGGCGAGGATCGGATGCTCGGTGCGGCCGATGATCTTGCCGGGATCGTTCTTGTCGAGCAGCACCGCGCCGATCGAATATTTGCGCATCGCGCCGACCCCATGGGTGAGCAGCAGCCAGCCCTCGTCGAGCTCGATCGGCGGGCCGCAATTGCCGATCTGGACCAGCTCCCATGGATAACGCGGCTTGAGGATGCGCGTCCCCTCTTCCCAATGCGTCAGCCGGTCCGAATCGAGCAGGAACAGATTCTCCCCGTCCTGCCGCCCGATCGCCATGTACCGCCCGCCGACCGTGCGCGGGAACAAGGCGATGCCCTTGTTGCGCGCTGCCGGGCCGGTCATCGGCACCAGGTCGAACGAGCGGAAATCGCGCGTCCGCATCAGCTCGGACTGGATCTGCGATCCGTTATAGGCGGTATACGTCCCCAGCCATTCGACTTCGCCGTCGTCGTGGCGGAACTGGACGAGCCGCAGATCCTCCAGGCCCTTCGACTGCGCGGCGGTGATCGGGAAGATCACCGTGCCCGACAGTGTCGAATCGCGGTGGCGATACACCGTCACCGGCCCCGACGGCACATGCTCCTCGTCGCTGCCCTGCACATCGGCGGCGGTGGCGAAGGGCGGTTCGGGCGCCAGCTTTAGCTCGTTCTTCGCGGTGATGATGCCCTCACGGAACGCGACCGACGAAATGTGCCCCTCACCCACCGCGCGCAGGCTCATCAGGATGCGCATCGACCCCGCGGGCATACCCGACTGGTCGAAATGCGGCACCGCGCTGGGGTTCATCAAGGCGGCCGCGGCATAGCTGTATTCGTGACAGAAATAAGCGCCGATCAGCTGGCGCTTCTCATCGCCGATCTCGCTCCCGTCGAGGCCCATCATTTCCTCGATCTCATCGTAGCGCGTCATGAACACGCGTCGCGTCTGCCAGTGGCGCGCCTCGAAATCCTTGAGCACGATCTCGAGCTCGTCGCGGGTATCCTTGACCGACAGCGCCATGACTTCGCCGACCAGCCGCTCGGTGCGCCCCGACGACGCGCCGCCTGGCGCCCAGCCGATATGGAACGGCCGCACCACGACGCGCGAGGGATCGGCATACAGCCGCAACTTGTGCGTGACGATATCGAGCAACGAGAAAGCCCCGCTTGTAATTCATCCAAGCGGCGCCGCGTGTCGTTGCTACGCGACGGCGCGCGCTTCCCCTGCCACGGTTCCGGCGGCTTTTCCAAGGGCAGAAATGGCGCATGACGCCAATTGCAGCGCCAAAATCGACTCTGCGCCCTGATTCCGGTTCAGACCGTGCGGCATCAGCCCATCGAAACAGCCGCCGTCCTGCGCCGTCGCCAGCGGCAGATCGAGGTCGTTCTGCCCGAGATACCAACGATACGCGCGCGCCGCTTCATCGCGCCACTTGGTGTCGCCAGTAGCCTTGAACGCCGCCGCGCACGCGTCGATCGTCGCTTGCGCTTCGAGCGGCTGCTGGTCGAACGCCAGCGGCGCTTCGTAAGCGCGGCCGAAGCTTTCGGTGCCGACCGCGCGGAAGCGGCCTTCGGGACTGGTCTGGTGACCGACGATCCAGTCGAGCGTCGACAGCCCGGCCTTGAGCAGATCGCCGCGGCCCAGCGCCATCCCGGCGCGGATCAGCGCCTCGGGCAGCCGTGCGTTGTCATAGGCGAGGACGATTTCGAACCATTCCCATTCGGGCCGCCGCGCATCGTCGAGCAACGCGAGCAGATCGGTCGAGAAGCGTTCGAGGATGTTACGCGCGAGTTGATGCCCGGGGTGCGCGCTCAACATCGCCGCGGCGCCAAGCATCGCGAACGCCTGTGCGCGCGGGCTTATCAAGTCGAACGCGATCCCCGCGGTCTCGTCGAACAACCGCACCGCCCAATCGCGATGCTTGGCATGCGCCGCGCGCTTGGCGGTCACGCCAAGCGCCCAGATCGTCCGGCCGTTCGAATCCTCCGACCCCTGATCCTCGCACCAGGTGCGGTCGAAATTCATGAAGTTGCGGAACCGCCGCGTGTCGGGGTTCCAGGCATATTGGACGAACGCGGCATACACCGTCATCCACTTGTCGCGGACCTCGTCGTCGAGGTCGTCGATCGCCGTCATCAGCATCAGCGCGCGGACATTGTCGTCGATGCAGTAACCGTGGCGGCGATCGGGCACCGACAGGATCGCATGCTGGAACATGCCGGTCGCGTCGCTCATCCGCTCCACCGCGGCGATGCTCGGCGCCAGCGCGGGCAGCGGCGCGGCACTCTTGATTCGGCGCGGGCGCGCCGCGACGATGCCGTCGATCGCCGCCATCGACGCTTCGGCCAGCCGAGGCCAGATCATCGTGCGGCCACGGGCATAGGCACGCACCGACACGTCGCTGCGGTCGCCATCGTCACAGAGCAGCCGCGAAATCTCGCGCGCGAAGGCATCGACGTCGCCGAAATCGACCAGCACGCCGTGCCCATCCGCAAGAATTTCGGTGGCATGGATATAAGGGGTGGAGACGATCGCCTTGCCGACGCCGACCGCGTAGCTGAGCGTGCCCGACGTGATCTGCTGCGGGTTGGTATAGGGCGTGACGTACAGGTCGGCCGCCTGGAGATAGTCGAGCAATTCCTCGTTCTCAATGAAGCCGTCGATGAAGCGGACATGGTCAGCGACGCCCAGATTGGCGGCAAGCGCCTTCAGCCGGTCGCGATATGCTTCGCCTTCATGCGCGACGAGATTGGGATGCGTCGCGCCGAGCACGACATAGAGCGCATCCGGGTTGGCCGCGACTATTGCGGGCATCGCGGAAATGACGCTTTCGATCCCCTTGTTCGGCGCGAGCAGGCCGAACGTCAGCAGCGTCTTGTGACCTTCCCAGCCGAATCGTGCCTTCATGCTGTCGGGATCGACCAGCGCGCGATCGGGAACGCCGTGCGGGATCATCATGATCGCCTTGGGATTGGCACCGTACACGCGGACCAGGATCTCGCGGCCGATCTCTGCCATCACCACGACCTTGGCGGCGCGCTTGAGCAAGCCGTCCATCACGCGGCGCTGATCGTCGTCGGGCTTGTCGAGAATGGTGTGGAGCGTCACGATCACCGGCAGCGACACGCGGTCGAGCAACGCCAGGATGAGATCGCCGGCCGGGCCGCCATAGATGCCGTATTCGTGCTGGACCCACACGGCCTGCGCGCCGCTCGCCTCGATATCGCGCGCCGTGGCCAGGTAGGCCATGCGGTCGTTCTGCTGGATCGTGCCGGTCACCGCGGGGGGATAATCATAGCCCTGCGCACGATCGTTCATCGCATAAACGTCGACCGTCATCCCCGGGAAGCGGTCGATCAATGCCTGATACGTGTCGGTGGTATATGTCGCGATGCCGCATTGCCGCGGCAGGAAGTTGCCGATCAGCGCGATATGGTTGGTCCGCGGCGGCACGAGCGACGAAGTCATCTCCGAATTTTCCCTAAGCAACTAAGCGGGCTGACCCGCGACTCACGCCTCCTTCAACGTACTTTTTGGAATATGGTTGCGCATATGCTGCATTGCAACAAAAGAATCGTGCTGACGTGCATCAATTAACGGATGAAGCACAAACTTTGCGGTGAACTCACCCGCGCCCGCGATACGCCGCGACACCCTGATCGGGCAGCCACAAGCCTTCGGGTGGAGCGCCCGACTGCCAGAACACGTCGATCGGAATGCCCCCGCGCGGATACCAATACCCCCCGATCCGCAGCCACTGCGGCTTCATTTCGGCAACCAGCCGCTCGCCGATCCCCACCGTGCAATCCTCGTGAAACGCTGCATGGTTGCGAAAGCTGGAGAGAAACAGCTTGAGCGACTTCGACTCGACGATCGTCTCGCCGGGCACGTAATCGATCACGAGATGCGCGAAATCGGGCTGTCCGGTGACAGGGCAGAGCGAGGTAAATTCGGGCGCGGCGAAGCGCACCAGATACGCGCGGCCGGGGCGCGGGTTGGGCACGTAATCGAGCACCGCCTCGTCGGGCGATGCCGGCAGGCTGCTGGTCTGGCCGAGATGTTTGGGGGTCATCGGCGACATTTAGGAGCATGGACGGTCAAAGCAAATGACCGGGGCGGGGTTTCCCGGCGTGGCCCGATGGGGTTAAGTCGGACGATGGACGCACTGGTAACGACGGAGTGGCTGGCGGACGAACTCGGCGCGCACGATCTGCGCCTGGTCGATGCGACCTATTTCGGGTCGGTGCCGGGCGCCCCCGGTGGCGATGCGCGCCAGCGGTTCGAGGCGGCACATATTCCGGGTGCGGTGTTCCTAGATCTCGAAGCCTTGGCCGACACAACGAGCGAACTGCCCTCGATGCTGCCATCGCCAGAAGCGTTCGCCGAGCGGATCGCGTCGCTGGGCATCGGCGACGGTGACCGCATCGTCCTATACGACGTCTCGCACTATCATACCGCGACGCGCGCCTGGTGGATGTTGCGCGCGTTTGGCGTGCGCGACGTCGCGATTCTCGACGGCGGGCTCGCCAAGTGGCAGGCCGAGGGCCGAGCCGTAGAAAACGGTACGGCGCAACCGGCCCGAGCAACCTTCACGGCCCGATTCGATCGGCATCGAGTGCGGACGCTCGACCAGATGAAAGCAAACGCCGTCAACCCCGGCGAACAGATGCTCGACGCCCGCTCGCCCGCGCGTTTCTCGGGCGAAGAGCCCGACCCTCGCCCCGGCACCGGCGCCGGGCACATTCCGGGGTCGAAGAACCTGCCGTACGGGCGCCTGCTCAATCCCGACGGGACATGGAAAACCGCAACTGCGTTGAAGGCGGAATTCGACGCCGCCGGGATCGACCTGGCCAAGCCACTCGTCACAACCTGCGGCTCGGGCATCACCGCCGCGGTGCTCGCATTCGGCGCACATTTGCTCGGCGGCGGCGCCGCGCTGTACGATGGCAGCTGGTCCGAATGGGGCGCGGACCCCACAACACCCAAAGCGACGGGAACGGCATGAGCGGCAAAGATAACGACAAGCCCGCGACCCGCGTCGTCACGGGGGGGCGCCGCAACGAATGGACGCAAGGGGTGGTCAACCCGCCGGTGTGGCGAGCCTCGACAATTCTCTTCGATACGGTCGCGCATCTGCGCGAAACCGCGCGCGGCGACACGCATCACACGCTTTATTACGGGCGGCGTGGCACGCCGACGCAATGGGCGCTCGCCGACGCGCTGACCGCGCTCGAGCCGGGCGCCGAAGGGACGTTCCTCTATTGCTCGGGCGTCGCGGCGGTGACGGCGGCGTTGCTGTCGGTGCTGAGCCCGGGTGACGAATTGCTGCTGGTCGATTCAGCCTATGACCCCACGACCAATTTCGCCGCCGGTTTCCTCAAGAAATTCGGCATCACGACTCGCCACTACGACCCGCTGATCGGTGGAGGCATCGCCGGGATGATCGGCGGCAACACGCGGGCGATCCTGCTCGAAAGCCCTGGGAGCTTGACCTTCGAGGTCCAGGATATCCCCGCTATCGTCGCCGCGGCCAAACCGCGCGGGGTAGTGACGATCCTCGACAATACCTGGGCGACACCCTTGCTGTTCCCGGCGATCGAGCGCGGCATCGACCTCTCGGTGCTTGCCTGTACCAAATATGTCGTCGGCCATTCGGATGTGATGCTCGGCTCGGTCACCGCCGGACCCGGCTTCTTCGCGAAACTGCGCAATGTCAGCCACCAGCTCGGCCAGGTCGCCAGCCCCGACGATTGCTGGCTTGGCGCACGCGGCCTCAGGACGATGGCGGTGCGGTTGAAGCAGCACGGGACGAGCGGGCTGGAGATCGCGCGGTGGCTGGCCGCGCGGCCCGAGGTCGCCACCGTACTCCACCCGGCGCTGCCGAGTTGCCCCGGCCACGAATTTTTTGCCCGCGATTTCATCGCGCCGTCCGGCCTGTTCGCGTTCGCGCTGAAGGACGGCGATGAAGCCAGCCGGGCCGCGTTCGTCGATGCGCTGCGGCTGTTCGGGATCGGCTATAGCTGGGGCGGGTTCGAAAGCCTTGCGCTGCCGGTCGATCCCAAACGCGCGCTCGGCGTGCCCGATCATGGCGGGCCGCTGGTAAGGTTGCATATCGGGCTTGAGGATATTGGCGACCTGATGACCGACCTCGAGCAAGGCTTTGCGGCATTCCGTGGGGCGCTCGCCTGACTGTTGCGCAATCGCAACATCATTGCGCCGCTGAGACGATCCGCGTTCGAAAAATGTTGTGCAGCGCAGCGAAAACCGGCAAGGATTGGCACGTGTCAGGCCAATGGCCCGTCGGCTTTCAGCCGATCAAGAGGCTCAACCGGCACGTGCAGGCGGGGACGAACGCTTTTCCGATTCGAAAGGAATACCATGCGCTTCTCCCACATCAGCCTCGGTGCGCTCGCGCTCGCCGTCGCCACTCCCGCCTTGGCGGATCCGGTTCCGGCCGCCCCAGCGCCAGTCGCTCCCACCATCGCCGATCCCGTTGTCCCAACGGACGATGCTGCTGTCGCGCCCGCTGCAGACGACGGCGCCACCGCGCCGCCCAAGGCAATAACGATCAGCGGCGGTGTCACGCTCGTCTCCGATTATCGTTTCCGCGGCATCTCGCAGACCAATTTGCAGCCCGCGATCCAAGGGTCGATCACGTTGACCCATGCGTCGGGATTCTATGCGTCGGTATGGAGTTCCTCGACGTCAGGCTACGTGACCTTGTCGGGCACCGGCAGCCAGGAAATCGACGCGATCGTCGGGTATAAAAAGACCATCGGCGGCGTCACGCTCGACGGTGGACTGCTCTATTATATCTATCCCCGCTCGCGTTTCATTGGCGACAAAAGCAAGGCCGATTTCTTCGAGCCCTATGCCGACATCGCCTATACGTTCGGCCCGATCACCGCGAAGGTGACGGTCAATTACGCGCCCAAGCAAAAGGCGCTGGCGCTCGATCAGGGCCAGACCGGGTTATTCAAGGAAAACGACAACGTCTACTTGGCGGGCGATCTAAGCGCGTCGATCCCGAAAACGCCGATCGGGTTGACCGCGCATCTCGGCCACACCTGGGGGCCGAGTTGGCTGTCGCTCGGCAACGAATATACCGACTGGGGCGCCGGCGCGACGGTGACCTGGAAGAATTTGGTGCTCGGCGTCAGCTACGTCGATACCGACGGCGTGTTCACGCTGGCCAACGGCAAGAACGCCGCGCGCAGCGGCGTGGTGGTCTCGCTCGGCGTCAGCTTCTGAATCGGCGGCTTGTCGGCGAACCAGGGGGAGCGGCCATATGCCGCTCCCCTTTTTTCGTGACGCCAGCCATCTGCCTCGTGCGATAAGATGTGATATTGTAACCTTCGGCCGATGCGCCTAGATGGGCGCAGCATGAACGCCGCGACTCGCCATGACCTGCTGCACCGTTTGCCGACGCTCGATCGCTTTGCGATGGGATTGTCGGGGGTCTGCGCCATCCACTGCCTGGCCAGCGCCGTGCTGGTCGCGCTGGCGTCGACGGTCGGCGGCATGTTGCTCAACCCGATATTCCACGAAGTCGGCCTGACGATCGCGATCGGCCTCGGCGCGATCGCGCTGGGGCGCGGCATTTTCGAACACGGCTATATGGCGCCTGCGGTGACCGGGTCGTTCGGGCTCGGCATCATGGCCGGTGCGATGAGCCTGCCGCACGGCAATGGCGGCGAGACATTGTGGACGATCATCGGCGTCGCGATCTTGGCACTGGGGCATGACTTGAACCGTCGGGCCGCAAACTAAGCGCGCTTGTTACTGGCGCCCGGAGCGCCTAAATTCCTCCCATGCCCGCACACGCCCATCATCATCACGAACCGGCAGGCGCCGACCTGGCGACCGCCGCGCAGGCGACGCTCGAGAAATCGGGCGAGCAATGGACGACGATGCGCGCGAGCATTTTCGATGCGCTCGCCAAGTTCGACAAGCCGGCCAGCGCGTATGACATCGCCGATGCGGTATCGAAGAGCGAAGGGCGCCGCGTTGCCGCCAACAGCGTCTATCGCATCCTCGATCTGTTCGTGGGGGCGAACCTGGCGCGGCGAGTCGAGAGTTCGAATGCGTACATCGCCAACGCTCACCCCGATTGCCTGCACGATTGCATCTTTCTGGTCTGCGACAGCTGCGGCCAGACCGTGCACATCGACGACGACAAGATCGCCAACAACGTCCGCCACGCCGCCGAAGCGGCGGGCTTCTCGCCCGTGCGCCCGGTAATTGAAGTGCGCGGCACATGCGCGGATTGCGGCGAAGCCTGATACTCGGCGCCGTAGTTGGCGACCAACTATCGTATCCAATGCGGATTGAACGAGGCCGCCGCCATAGGCCTGTCACCAAATAAAGCGTAAGTCTGCGTTCTGTCCTTCAATCGACTCGCCGCGATGGCGTCGATTTCGGACAAGGCTAGCGCATCGGCTATTGGCCGAAATGATTGGGGGCGATCATGAACGCAGGTTTGACACGCCGTTCCGTACTTGCCGGAGGACTGGCCGGCGGTGTTAGCGGCCTCATTCCCTTTCCCGAATGGCTGACGACGGCGGCGCATGCCGGGCCGCCGCTGACCCGCTATGCCGCGAACACCCCCCAGGGTCAGGCGATGGTTGCCAAATACGCGACCGGCGTCGCCAAAATGATGCAGGGCAAGACCGGCGATCCGTGCAGCTGGGTGTTCCAATGGTACACGCATCAGGTTCGCGGCGACCAGAGCAAGGCCAACGTGGTCGCGTCGCTCCCTGCACCGCAACAGCCGCTGGCGAACGACATGTGGGACACGTGTCAGGCGCATTTCGGCCGGCCGCTGCAATATTTCCTGCCGTGGCACCGGATGTACGTCTATTTTCTCGAACGGATCGTGCGCCATGCGTGCGGCGACCCTACCTTTACCCTGCCCTACTGGGATTACATGAACCCCGGGCTCCGCGCGTTACCCGCGCCGTTCCGGGTCAATCCCAGCGCGCTCTACCGGCCAAACCGCGATCCGGCGGTGAATGCGGGGCAAGCGATCGACCAGGGCCAGCCGCCGAACACGATCAACCTGCAATGCCTCAACCAAGGGGCCTATGCCGGCTTCAACAACGCGATCAACCAGAACCCGCACGGTATCGTCCACTCGCTGATCGGCAACGGACAGGGGATGGGGTCGGTGCCGTGGGCGGCGAACGACTCGATCTTCTATTTCCACCATTGCAACATCGACCGCTATTGGGCGTCGTGGAACCAGGTGCATCCCAACCCGACCGATCCGGCGTGGGGCAATACGTCGTTCGTGTTCGCCGACGAAAAGTGCCAGCGCGTGCTGGTCAAGGTCAAGGATTTCGCCGCGATCGGTCCGCTCGGCTATCGCTACGACAAGCTTGCGGCGATGCCCGGCGGCGGGTTGCTGCAGTCGATCGGCGACTTGCGGCTGATCGCGGTCTATCGGCCACTGCGCGCCGGGCCGCCCGATCCCGGACCGTTGCGAATTAGGCTCGACGACGGCCCGGTTGTGCTGCGGCTCGCGCCGGCGGAGACCGTTGCGCCGCTGGCCAAGACACTCCGGACGCTGCGGTCGGCGCGCACGGTCACGCTGTCGATCAAGAACCTGCGCGCCACCCTGCCCCCGGGCACGCTATTCCACGTCTTCGTCAACCTGCCCGCGAACGCAACGGCTAGTCAGGTCAACAGCCATTTCGCCGGCGCGATCTCATTCTTCGACGCGGTGATGCCCAGCCGCGAAGCGATGGCGGACATGAAGATGGACATGGATATGTCCGGGGGAGAGGGACCGTCGTTCGACCTGGATATCACCGATCTGCTCAAGCGACTGGGGCCGCAGGAGACGATCGACGTCACGATCCGTCCGCAGGGCCGGATAGAATCGGGCGCGCAGGTTTCGGTCGGCGGAGTCGAGTTGCGCGCGGGGTAACGGGGTCGGTCAGCCGAGCACCTTGCCCATCCGCACGCCGGGGACCGGCACGCCGCCTTCGCTCATTTTCGTGACTCGCTCTATCGGCTCATAGCCGCACGCCAAGTACAGTGGCTCCCCGGCCAGCGTCGCCATCAACTCGGCGCGGGTGAACCCCGCCGCCCGCGCCGCCGCCTCGTTCGCCGCGAGCACCATCCGACCGATGCCGCGTCTGACGTAGTCGGGGTCGGTGTACATCGCCCTGATCCGCGCCGGATCCTTGGCCGGGTCGAGCGGCGCGGCGTTGCGCAACGCCGGATTGTGGTCGCCGCCATAGAGCGTCGCGCGGTAGCTCCACCCGCCGCAGCCGACGATGCGACCGCCCTCCTCGACCACCACATACGTGCCGTCGGCGATCAATTGCGTGTCGAGCCCCATGCTGAGCCGGCTCGACGCGATCTCGTCGTCGCTGAGAAACCCGTGCTGCAACTCGCCGATCGCGCGGTCCATCAGCACGGCGATCGCGGGGATATCGTCGGCGGTGGCGATCCGGAACGTAAACGCGCCCATCACTTTTCCTGTGTAACAATCGGTCCCGCGGCTTTGCACTTCTTGCGCGAAACGCGTGAAATGCAGGAAGCCAAGCCCCTCACTTGCCGTCGAGCATCGCGATCGTCGCGGTGGCGGGCGGCACATTGGCCATGCTCGCCGCGACGCGTTCGGCGGCTTCCATCACGCGCAGCACATTGCCGCCGGCCAGCTTGGCGATGTCCTGGTCGCTCCATCCGCGCCGCATCAGCTCGGTGAGCAGCGCCGGGTACGTATCGACCCCGTTGAGCCCCTCGGGCAAATCGCCACCCGTGCCGTCGAGGTCACCGCCCAGCCCGACATGGTCGATCCCCGCGACCTTGACGATATATTCGATGTGGTCGGCGACCTGGCTCAGCGTGACCGCCGGGCGCGGATGCTCGCGTTCCCACGCCGCGAGTGCCGCCTTGGCGCGATCGGGCTGGCCGATATAGAGCCCGCCATAAGGCGGCGAGTAATAGCGGCCCTTCTCCGCATTGCGGTCCGCGTCCCACCGCCGCCGCGCTTCGGACACGTAGCCCGGCGCGTAATTGACCATCACCACGCCGCCGTTCGCCGCGACCAGCTTGAGTATCTTGTCGGACACGTTGCGCGGGGAATCGTCCACCCCGCGCGCCGACGAGTGCGAGAAGATCACCGGCGCCTTCGACACGCGGATCGCGTCGATCATCGTGTCCTCGCTGACATGGCTGAGGTCGACCAGCATGCCGAGCCGGTTGAGCTCGCGCACCACCGCCTCGCCGAACTTCGTCAGCCCGTCATGCTTGGGGTCATCGGTCGCGGAGTCGGCCCAGGCGATCGTCCTTGAATGCGTCAGCGTGAGGTACGACGCGCCGAGCGCGCGATAGGCGCGCAGCACCGCGAAGCTGCCGTCGATCTGCCCCCCGCCCTCGACCCCGAACATGCTGGCGATCTTGCCCTGTGCGTGGATGCGGCGGACATCCGCGGCGGTCGTCGCCTGCGCGAACACGCCTGGATAACGCCGGAAGATTTCCTTCATCAGCGCGATCTGTTCGAGCGTCGCCTTGACCTGTTCGGGCCCGGCCATTCCGGCATCGACATAGACCGACCAGAACTGCCCGCCGACATGCCCGGCGCGCAGCCGCGTGATGTCGGTATTGTACTGCTTCGGGTCGAGCCGAGTCAGGTCCATCGTCCAGCGCGCGTCGCCCGCCTTGTCGGTCAGCGTTTCGGCCCAGTCGTTATGCCCGTCGATCAGCGGCGTCTTCGTCAGTACCGCCGCGACGCGGGCATCGTAGGAAGGCGCCGCGCTGATTAGCAGCGGCGTGGCGAGCAAGGCGAGGGCAAGGATGGTGCGCATGGCGGGTAGCGTAAGGGGAATCCGCCGCATCTCAACCTAAACCGTCATGCCGGACCTGTTCCGGCATCCAACTATCCACCGGCGATATCGCTTGGGGAGCGTTGGACCCCGCAAAAGGTGCGGGGTGACGATGAAGCTACGGAGCCGTCGGCGTCTCGATCGGCAGCACGCGGTCGGGCTGCGGCGTCATCTTGCGGCACACGACTTCGAACGCGCCGCCCTCTATGTGGATTTCGTTGAACGAGGGCGGGTCGGCGCGCGTGCGTTCGGACAAGGTGCCGGCCCCGATCAGCCTGATCGTCGCGCCGTCGATCTCGTGCGCGATGTCGAAGGCATCGTGGACGTGCCCGGTCAGCACCGCATCGGCCCCCGCCGTCGCCAACGCGCCCAGCGCCTCGGCGCCGCGATGCGTCTTCGCCGATGCCTTGGTGTGCGGCTCGATCAGCGGGTGGTGGCACGCGATGAAGACGAGCCCGTCCTTCGGCGCGGCCTCGACCAGCGCCAGCGCCTTTTGCA
>NZ_JAQGKZ010000005.1 GCF_028289855.1 Sphingomonas bacterium
TTGGCCTGCGCGATCGTGTGCTTGGCCTCTTCCATCGCCGACAGATAGACGACGTCGTCGGTGACCTTGTGGTCGACGACCTTGCGGTACGGCGTCTCGATGAAGCCATATTTGTTGACGCGGCTGAAGCTGGCGAGCGAGTTGATCAGGCCGATGTTCGGGCCTTCCGGCGTCTCGATCGGGCAGATGCGGCCATAATGGGTCGGGTGAACGTCGCGGACTTCGAAGCCCGCGCGCTCACGCGTGAGACCGCCCGGCCCGAGCGCCGAAACGCGACGCTTGTGCGTCACTTCGGAGAGCGGGTTGGTCTGATCCATGAACTGCGACAGCTGCGACGAGCCGAAGAATTCGCGGACCGCGGCGACCGCGGGCTTGGCGTTGATCAGGTCGTTGGGCATCACGGTCGAGACGTCGACCGACGACATGCGCTCCTTCACGGCGCGCTCCATGCGGAGCAGGCCGACGCGGTACTGGTTCTCGAGCAGCTCGCCGACCGAGCGCACGCGGCGGTTGCCGAGATTGTCGATGTCGTCGATGTCGCCCTTGCCGTCCTTGAGGTCCACCAGCGTCTTGATCACCGCGAGGATATCCTCGGTGCGGAGCGTCGTGACGGTGTCCTCGGCATCGAGGTCGAGGCGCATGTTGAGCTTCACGCGGCCGACCGCCGACAAATCGTAACGGTCGGGATCGAAGAACAGCCCGGCGAACAATGCTTCGGCGGTCTCCAGCGTCGGCGGCTCGCCGGGGCGCATCACGCGATAGATGTCGGACAAAGCCTGCTCGCGCTCCTCGGCCTTGTCGGCCTTGAGCGTGTTGCGAATCCACGGACCCGTCGAGACATGGTCGATGTCGAGCAGCTCGATCCGGTCGATCCCTGCCTTGTCGAGCAGTTCGAGGTTCTCGGCCGACACTTCATCGCCCGCCTCGATATAGATTTCGCCGGTCTTCTCGTTGATCAGGTCGTACGCCGAATAACGGCCGAAGATTTCCTCGGTCGGGATCAGCAACGTCTCGAGCCCGTCCTTGAGCGCCTTGTTGGCTGCGCGGGGACTGACCTTCTGGCCGGCGGGGAAGATCACTTCGCCCGATTTGGCGTCGACGATGTCGAACAGCGGCTTTTGCGCGCGCCAGTTCTCGACCGCGAACGGGATCTGCCAGCCGCCCTGGCCGCGGACATACGTCACGCGGTTGTAGAACTGGTTGAGGATTTCCTCCGACGTCAGCCCGAGCGCGTAGAGCAGCGCGGTGACCGGCAGCTTGCGCTTGCGGTCGATGCGGACGTTGACGATGTCCTTGGCGTCGAACTCGAAATCGAGCCACGAGCCGCGATACGGGATCACGCGCGCGGCGAATAGGTACTTGCCGCTGGCGTGGGTCTTGCCGCGGTCATGGTCGAACAGCACGCCCGGCGAGCGGTGCATCTGCGACACGATGACGCGTTCGGTGCCGTTGATGATGAAGGTGCCGTTGCCCGTCATCAGCGGCATGTCGCCCATGTAGACGTCCTGCTCCTTGATATCGAGCACCGAGCGGGCGTCGGTATCGGCGTCCACCTCGAACACGATCAGGCGCAAGGTAACGCGCATCGGGGCGGCGTAGGTGATCCCGCGCTGACGGCACTCGTCGGTGTCGAACTTGGGCGGCTCGAGCTCGTAATTGACGAAGTCGAGCTCGGCGGTGCCGGCGAAATCGCGGATCGGGAACACGCTGCGCAGCGTCTTTTCGAGACCGGAGACGTAACCGATCGACGGGTCGGAGCGCAGGAACTGTTCGTACGATTCGCGCTGAACCTCGATCAGGTTCGGCATCTGCACGACTTCGTGGATGTTGCCGAATACCTTGCGGATGCGCCGCTTCGCGGTGCCGCCCGAGCCATTGCCCGTGATCGCCTTGGTCGCCATGTGGGATTTCGCCTCTTCAAGCCGTCATGTCATGCCCGGATTCCACCGGGCGGGCACGCGAAACGACGCAAAAAGGCCGCTCATCCAACCATCGTTTCCGAAGTGTGGACGTGCAGCTTCTTGGCGTCGTGTGAACCACAATCCCCAATTCGTGCCGACACGGTGCGCGACGCCGCGTCATTTCCCGAAGATCATGGTGGAAGCGGCGATATAGGGTTGCAGTTGGAAACTGTCAAACCCGCTCGCGAAGAATCGACAAAAAAGTCAACGATTTTTTGAGCGTACTTTATCTTTCGGAATCAATCGATTAACCGTTTCGGTCGCGATGAAGCGAGTTCGAGCTTGCGACAGAAAGCGGAACCAGACTCGGGTTCCCTTCATTGTTAAGCCGTCATGAAACCACAACGCACCCCCCGCTTCGTCCGCGCCGTCGCGCCGCTTCTTTGCGCCACCGCGTTCTTTGCAACCCCCGCATTTGCGCAGGATACGCAGGCCGCTCCGCCGGTCGTCGTGACCCCGCCGCAATCGGCGACGGTTCCGCCGCCGCCCGTGGTCCGCACCGTGCCCGATACGCCGGAAGCAGCAACGCCTGCAGCCGAGCCTGCCGCAGCGCCGGCGCGTCGCGCCGCTACGCGTTCGACCGTAACGCGCACCGCTACGACACGGGCTGCGACCGCCCGTCCGGCACCCGCTCGTGCGACTGCTCCGGCAGCGCCGGTCGAAACTGCGCCGGCACCGCAGCCAGCGGCGCCTGCCGAACCCGTCGCGACCGCGCCGGCCGCTCCGGTCGCCGCTGCGCCGCCGGTCACCGAGCCGGCACCGGCTGCTGCAGATGCAGATACTGCATCGACGCAATCGACCACGACCAGCACCGTGCCGGTTTGGGCATGGATCGGTGGCGGCCTCGCTGCCCTGGCGATCCTGCTGGTCGGCCTGTTCGCGCTGCGCCGCCGCCGCGTCGATGAATATGACTATGCCGAGGAGCCTTATGTCGAGGAGGCCTATGTCGAGCCGGTTGCCGTTGCGCCGGTCTTGGAGCCGTTGCCGGTCGCTGCCGTCGCGCCGCGCAAGGAGCCGGAATTCCTCCGCCGCACCGAAACGGCTGCCGCGATCGAACCGGTCGCCGTTGCCCCGGATGAAGTCCATATCGTTAATTCGGACGCTGACGAGGTTGCCGAACTCACCGCCGGTACGCCCCCGGTCGCCGAGCGCCCGTGGCTCGAATTTGCGATGCGCCCGGTCCGCGCCGGAACCAACGTCGATGAGGCATTGGTCGAGATCGAGTTGACCGTCGGCAATTCGGGCACCGTGTCGGCCAAGAACGTCCGCATCTCGACATTCCTGTTGTCGAGCGATCCCAACGGGTCGGAGATGGAGCGCGTGCTGATCAACCCGCCGGTCGATGCTACGACCGATCCGGTGACGATCGAGCCGGGCGAGGGCAAGCGCATCGACGCGACGCTCGCGCTGCTCAAGTCGGACATGGGCGAGGATTTGCCCGCATCGTTCCGTCCGATCGTGGTCGCCGACGCCCGCTACACGCTGGCCGACGGCAGCGAGGGCCGTACCTCGGCGTCGTTCGAGATCGGCGTGACGCCCGAGGAAGGCGAGGGGCTCGACCCGATCGAGCTGAGCCGCTCGTCGATGAGCGACAATGTCGGCGCGGCCTTGCACGGCCAGCCGCAACACGCCTGATCGACCTCGATTAGGGCGGGGAAGGCCCGCGTCGGCGATGTCGGCGCGGGCCTCTCCGCGTCGATAGGACCGCATTGGCCGTTGATACGCGTCGCGCTGGCGGTCTATTGGACGCCGATTCCTCCAGCGAGTAACGCTTACCCCATGCCCCAACGGTTGGCAGCTTCACCGCTAGGCGGCACTCCGCATCGCGCGCTCAACATTCTTGCGCTCGTCACCGACGCCTATGGCGGGCATGGCGGGATCGCGAAACAGTCGCGCGACGTGCTGGAGGCGATGTGCGCCGATTCCAATGTGGCGCGTGTCGTCGCATTGCCGCGCGCCGCGAACCATCCGCTCCAGCCGATGCCCGGCAAATTGGTGTTCGACCGTGCGGCGGCGGGCGGGATCGCCAGCTATGTCGCCGCGATGACTCGGCACCTTGTTACCGGTCCACGGTTCGACCTGATCTATTGTGCGCATCTCAATCTGCTGCCGTTGGCGCGGATTGCTGCCCGAATAGCGCACGCGCCGTCGGTGGCCTGCCTGCACGGCCTCGAAGCCTGGACACCGCACAAGCGCGCGTGGTCGCGGCAGGCAGCGCGCAACACCGATCTGGTGATGTCGGTCAGCCAATTGACGCTCGATCGCTTCCGGCAATGGTGCCCGGTGCCGCTCGACCGCTGCGTCGTCGTGCCCAACACCGTTCATCTCGAAGACTTCGCGATGACCGCGCGTGACGAGGATCTTGCCCGGCGGCTCGGCCTCGCCGATCGCACGGTGATCATGACGTTGGGCAGGATGGATGCGGGCGAGCAGGCGAAGGGGTTCGACCGCATCATTGCCGTCCTGCCGCGCGTCATGCGCGAACGCCAGGACATCGCCTATCTGATCGTCGGCCGCGGCGACGATCGCGCGCGGCTCGAAGCGCTGGCCGCGGAGCATGGCGTCGTCGACCGCGTCGTGTTCGCCGGGGAAATCGCGGAATCCGACAAGGTTGCCTATTACAATCTCGCCGATGCCTATGTGATGCCCAGCGTCGCGGAGGGGTTCGGGCTGGTGTTTCTGGAGGCGTTGGCGTGCGGCCTTCCGTGCGTGGCGAGCGATTTCGACGGCGGGCGCGAGGCGTTGCGCGATGGCAAATACGGCCAGCTGATCGACCCGTTCGATGCCGACGCGCTGGAGGCTGCGATCCTCAGGGCGGTGGCGACGCCGCGCGGGGTGCCCGCCGATCTCGACTATTTCGGGATCGCCAACTTCCAGCCGCGGATTTTCGCGATGCTGCGGCAGGCGCTAAGCCTTTCGCGAAACCGAAAATAGCATCGATCCGCGCCGCGCCGCCATCGCGCGCAGCCGCTCGGCCGAGAAAAGTTTGAGTAATGGCATCCGCAACTGCCTCGGCAGTGGAACCGCGTCGGCGTCCTGGCCGCAAAGCACCATCTTCGTATCGACGAAGAACAGCGACAACAGGTCGCGCCAATTGTCCCTCGTATAGAAACGCGCGGTGAACCCGTCGGCGTCGCGCCACAGCATCTCGTCGATGTTGCGCCGCCGCCAGAACGAGAACATGTATTTGGCCAGCGTGATGTAGGCCGACATGCCGTCGAGCGCGTACACCATGATCCGCGCTTCGCCGCCCGGTTTGAGCACGCGATCGATCTGCGACAGCACGCGCGTGGTGCTCGAACTGTGATGGATCACGCCCCACGACCAGACGAGGTCGAAGGTCGCGTCGGGGAAATCGAGCTGTTCGGCATCCATCTGGCGCACGTCGCCGCTCAGCCCGCGCAGCGCGAGCCGTTTGGTGGTCGCGTGCGCCGAGGTCGGGGAAATATCGACCGAAGTGAGCTTGGCGCCCGCCTTGAGCAGCATTTCGCTGTGCATGCCCATGCCGCAACCGATTTCGAGCACGCGCTTCCCCGCCAGATTGGCGAGGTCCATCATCTCGACGAACGGGTTGGCGGCGGGCGAGAACAGCCGTGCGCCGAACAGGAACCGGCGATCGATATCGTCGAACCACGCGTCTGAGAACGGCTCGCCCGGGGCCTTCGCCTTCCAGTCGTAGCTCATCGTGTTCTCGGTCCACCATTCCTGGTTGCCCGCCTGGCGCTCCTGCCGGTCGATCGCAACGAGATCCGCGGTCGTTTTCTTGTCGTCGATACTCGGCATTGGCTGCGGGTCTCCAGTGGCGACGCCCATAGCCCGCGTTGCGAAGCGACGGCAACGGCCATTGCATGCGGGTGCGTTGCCGTCCTAGGACGCCGCATCCCCTCCCCAAGGAGTCGTACGCGCATGTTGAAGAAGCTGGCGTTGCTGCCACTCGTCGCTTTGGCCCTGACCCCCGCGCTGGCGCAGCAAGCCCCGATGTGGCCGCCCGGCGGCAACGACGTGCCCGCCAAGTTCACGCCGCCCGGCCCCGCCAACGCCGATTACATCAAGCGCGAAGTGATGATCCCGATGCGCGACGGGACCAAGCTCTACACCGTGATCGTCATCCCCAAGGGCGCGACCAACGCGCCGATCGTGCTGACCCGGACGCCGTACAACGCTGCTGGGCGGGCGAAACGGTCGGACAGCGCGTCGATGCTCGCGGCGTTGCCCTTGGCGGACGAGATATTCGTCCGCAACGGCTATATCCGCGTCTATCAGGACATTCGCGGCAAATACGGGTCGGAGGGCGGCTATGTCGTTACGCGCCCGGTGGTCGGTCCGCTCAACGACAGCAAGGTCGATCACACCACCGATGCGTACGACACGATCGACTGGCTGGTGAACAAGGCGAACCTGCCTGAGTCGAACGGCAAGGTCGGGATGATCGGATCGTCGTACGAGGGTTTCACGGTCGTCATGGCGCTGCTCCACCCGCACCCCGCGCTCAAGGTCGCCGCCCCGCAGAGCCCGATGGTCGACGGCTGGATGGGCGACGACTGGTTCCATTACGGCGCGTTCCGGCTCGCCAACATCGCGTGGCTCGGCGCACAGACGGGCTACAAGGGCGAGGGCAAGGCGCCGCCGACCGGCGGCTATGACGATTACGACAATTTCCGCGAGATCGGGTCGGCGGGCGACTGGGCGAAGAAGTCGGGTTACGATCAATTGCCCTATTGGGACCGCATGTCGGCGCATCCCGCCTATGACGGCTTCTGGTCGGGGCAGGCGCTCGACAAGTTGATCGTCAAGAACCCCTCGAACGTCCCGACGATCTGGGAGCAGGGCCTGTGGGACCAGGAAGATATGTGGGGCGCGATCAATAGTTATGAGGCGCTGAAGGCGGCCGGCAAGACCGGCAACAATTTCATCGTGATGGGTCCGTGGCGGCACAGCCAGATCAACCGGACGGGGTACGAACTGGGGCCGTTCAAGTGGAACGGCGACACTGCCGCGCAATATCGCGAGGACATGATCCTGCCGTTCTTCAACGAGTATCTGAAGGACGGTCCCGCGGTGACGGTGCCCGCGGCGACGATCTACAATACCGGCGAGAACCATTGGGACCGATTCAGCGAATGGCCGCTGGCGTGCCAGCAGGGGTGCCCGTCGCCGCTGACGCCGATTTACCTTGGCGCCGATGGCGGGCTGGGCTTCGGGCAACAGGCCGACGGCGGGGACAGCTACGTCTCCGATCCCGCCAAGCCGGTTCCGCATCTGCCGCGCCCGGTCAATTTCAACGACGGGCGCTGGGGCGATTGGCTGGTCCAGGATCAGCGCAGCTATGACGGGCGGCCGGACGTGATGACATACGAAACGCCGGTGCTCGACAAGGCGGTCCGCGTGTCGGGCGCGCCGATCGCGGACCTGTTCGCCAAGACGACCGGCACCGACGGCGATTTCGTCGTCAAGGTAATCGACGTGTTCCCGCAGGACAATCCCGCCGACCCGAAGATGGGCGGATATCAGCTGTCGATCAGCCTCGACATCTTCCGCGGGCGCTATCGCCAGAGCTTCAGCAATCCGTCGCCGATCCCGGCGGGTCAGGTGCAGGAATATAAGTTCCGCTTGCCGACGGTGAACCACGTGTTCCAGCCAGGCCACCGCATCATGGTGCAGGTCCAGTCGAGCCTGTTCCCGCTCTACGACCGCAACCCGCAGAAGTATGTCCCGAACATCTTCTTCGCGAAGAAGGCCGACTATCAAAAGGCGACGGTAACGATCATGCGTGGTGGAAAGACGCCGAGCATGGTGTGGCTGCCGGTCGTGCCGCTCGCCCCGCCGCAGGTGATACGCTAACTATATCAGCAACCGTCACCCCGGGCTTGTCCCGGGGTCCGCTTGGCGGCAAGCGATGCCGCCAGCATCCGACCGCATTGCTGGCGGTACTGTGGACCCCGGCATGAAGCCGGGGTGACGGTTGGATATTTGGCGTAGGTTCAGGAACGGGTTTCTAGGCGTGGTGCGAATGACGGGGTCGAACATTCTAGGGCGAGCGAGCGTGTGGCTCGCAGCGGCGGCGGCGTTGCTGCCGCTGTCGGCGGCCGCGCAATCGAACGGCACCGCGCCGCAGAGCACGCCGCCGGTGACCTTCAGCTTGCAGCCCTCGACCCGGCCGACGCCGGCGCCGATCCCGACCTCGGGCCCGATCATCGCGCCGCTCAGCCGCCCGACGCCGACCCCGACGCCAAGCATTCTGAAGATTCCGCCCGTGACCGCGGGGCCGAGCGCGAGCGCGTCGCCCGCTGCCTCGGGAACGCCACGGGTAACAAACGTCCGCCGGCCAACCGTCGCCCCGGTGGTGCAGCCGACACCCGCGCTCACGTCGCAACCTGTGACGGCGACGCCGACGCCCGACGCTACTGCGACGCCAGTACCGGCACCCGTGGCCTCGGCAGCGCCCGAACCGGTAGCGACCGCGTCGGCGCCAGTCGTCCAGCCGGCGAGCGGCTGGCCGACCGGTCTGTTGATCGCGATCGGCGCGGGCGCGCTGGCGCTGGTCGCAGCCGGCGGGTTCATGCTCGGTCGTCGCCGTGGCGTGCGCAAGGAGGAACCGGTCGAGGAGATCGCTCCCAAACCCCGCGCCGCGCCGCCGGAGCCCGCTGCGCCGCCGGCCAGCAACATCACCGTTCCCGCGCGCCGCCGTATCGCCGACGAGCCGCAGCCGCGGCTTGAGATCACGCTGATTCCGAAGCGCGCGGGCACCAATCTGATGAGCGCCGCGGTCGATTACCGCGTGATCGTCCGCAATACCGGACCCGTTGGCGCGCGCGACATCCGTTTCGGCATGTACATGCTCACCGCCAGCGCGCGGCAGGCGCAGGACCTGCAGACGATCTTCGCCGCGACCGTCGAGCAGGCGATGGTGCCGCCGTTCGACCTCGCGCCCGGCGCCGAGGTCGATCTGTCGGGCATGGCGCTGCTGGCGCGCGAGCAAGTCAACGTCATGACGATCGACGGTAAGCCGTGGTTCGTGCCGGTGCTGGCGATGAAGGCCGATTATCGATGGGGCGAGAATGTCGGCGCGCCCGGCGTCGCGACCGCCGCGCACATGATCGGGATCGACCGCGGCGAGGGCGCGAAGATGGCGCCGTTCCGCCTCGACGGCGCCCCGCACATGCACCCCGAGGTCGCCGAGCGGAAGGTCGCGTGACTTACGACGAGGTCGTCCTCGGCCGCCGCAGCATTCGTGGATACAAACCCGACCCGGTTCCCCGCGCGCTAATCGAGGAAATCATCGCGCTGGCGATGCGCGCGCCGTCGTCGATGAACACCCAGCCGTGGAATTTCTATGTCGTGACCGGCGAACCGCTCGACCGCATCCGCGCGGGCAATACCGAGCGGATGGTTGCAGGCGTGCCGCAATCGCGCGAGTTTCGTACCGGGCCGGGGTTCGCCGACCAGCATCGCGAGCGTCAGATCGGCGTCGCGAAACAGCTCTTCGCCGCGATGGGCATCGCCCGCGACGATAAGGATGGGCGCCAGGACTGGGTGCTGCGGGGTTTCCGCCAGTTCGACGCGCCGGTCTGTGTGATCGTCACCTACGACCGCATGCTCGACGGCAGCGACGACACGCCGTTCGATTGCGGCGCGGTGGCGACGGCGCTCGTCAACGCCGCCTGGTCGCGCGGGCTGGGCGCCGTCATCAACAGTCAGGGGATCATGCAATCCCCGGTGGTGCGCGAACATGCCGGGATCGCCGACGATCAGGTGATCATGAAGAGCATCGCGCTCGGCTGGCCCGACGACGACTTCCCCGCCAACGCCGTGGTATCGACGCGCAAGACGGTCGAGGAAGCAACGGTGTTCGTCGGGTTCGACGATTAACGCCGCGCGCCCACGATCGCGTCGCGCATCGCCGGATAGACCAGATCGTTGCCGTGCCCGCTCAAATGATCGCCGTCGAACATGATCGGCCGCCCTGCGGTGTCGAAGGCGCGGCACGGGTCGCCCGGGCACAGGATCGGGAAAGGGTCCCAGACGCTGAGCGCCGGGTAACGGCGCGCTAGGTCGGTCATTTCATTGAATACCCCCTGGCGCAGCGCCAGCACCTTGGCGCGGGGGATACTGAAACCATCGGCGCAGATCGGGTTGGCGCGGTCGTACCAGTCGGCGCAGCGGAACGGCGGCGCGGGGAAGAGCGGCTTGGGTGCCTCGATAACAACGCGGAACCCCGCCGCCTCCAATCGCGCCAGCGTCGCGCGCGCTTCCGCCACCGCGACCGGCGATGGCGCGTCATCGACCGGCGTGTCGTGCGTGGCATCGTGGCCGAACTGATTGATCAGCCGCGTCAGCCGCAATCCCGGCAGGAACACGACATCGCCCGGTCGCCCCTGCGAACGAAGGTCGTCGAAGAACGCCCGGTAATAGTCCGCGCAGTGACGCCGCTCGTCCATCGGCTGGATCAGCCGCAGGAACGGGCAGCCGGGCCGGAAGTAACTCCGCACCGGCACACCCAGCTCGGCGGCGAGCTGGCGGTAATCGGGGGTGTAAGCGGTGTTGTGCGAATCCCCGATCGCGAACACGCGGAAACTCGCCGGTGGCGTCGTACAGCTGCCGGGCGTCCAGCTATCGACGTTACCGCCCCCGCGCGCGCTCCACGCCGCCGTGACGGTGCAATGGGTGAACGCCGGATCGAGCGGGCGGTCGCCATCGGCATACCAAAGCGCATGATCGCGCGTGACGCTGATCGACAGCGCCTGCGCCTCGACCAGCATGACGAAGCCGAGGCTGGCGCACGCGATCGTCCCCACCGCCATGCGCGCGAAGACCCGCTTGCTGCGCCGTGCTGAGGTCTTGGTCCTGCGGCGGAAAGGCCGCTCGATCAGGAAGTAGGAGAGCGTGGCGAGCGCGAACGCCAGCGCGAGCGCGGTCAGCTGATACACCCCGGTTTCGAGCCCAATGGTCCAGCGGAACAGCGTGAAGACCGGCCAGTGCCAGAGGTACAGTGAATAGGACAGCCGCCCGATCGCGACCGGGCCGGCGCTGGCGAGCACGCGCGCGACGGGCGTTGCGGGCGCCGACACGACGCTCGCGATCAGCCCAATCGTGCCGAGCACGGGCACGATCGCGAGCGGGAAGGGGAAGCCGCCCTGTTCGGGCACGGCAAGCGCCGCCGCGACGCACACCGCGCTCGCGATGGCCAGCGCGGTTCGCATCGTGCCCGGCCACGCCGCCAATACCGGTCGCCAGCGCGGCAGCGTCAGGCACAGGATCATGCCCAGCCCCAATTCCCAGAACCGGCCGACGATCAGATAGAAAGCGTATTTCTGGTCGATCCAGGTCAATACGCCGCACAGCGCGAACGACACCGCGCTGACCCAGCCGATCAGCCACACCGCGCGTGCCGTATCTAGCTTCGCACTATCGAGCTTCTGGTGCCAGAACAGCAGGAAGGGGAAGAACAGGTAGAATTGCTCCTCGACCCCCAGCGACCAGGTGTGGGTGAACGGATTAAACCCCGCCTGCACCCCGAAATAGCCGTCGGTGTCGGTCGCCAGCACGATGTTCGACAGCCCGAAGAACGCGAAGCGCGCGGTCTGCGGCACCGCGCGGCTCAGCCATGCTTCGGGGATCAGCATCTGGTTGATCAGGATCGTGGCGAGCAGCATCGCGAGCAAAGCGGGCATGATCCGCACCAGCCGACGCGCGTAGAAATGCGACAGCATCGCAGGGAGCCCGGCGAAGCGTTGGCCCATCATCGATCCGGTGACGACGAAGCCGGAGATCGCGAAGAAGATGTCCACGCCGCCAAAGCCGCTCGCCAGCAGGCCGGGACGCAGATGGTACGCGACCACCGACAGGACGGCGACCGCGCGCAGTCCGTCGATCGCGGGAATATAGCCCAGCCGCGTCGGGCCGGTGTCGTTGGTCAAGTCGGTAGTCCCCCGCAGACCGGTTAGGGTCTGTAGGCACATAAGAAAAGGCAGCTCCGTTGCCGGAACTGCCCTTTCTTTTTGGCTTGGCCGTCACGGGCAAAAGCCCGTGACGTCGGACGCTGGCGATGCCAGCGCCGGCCGGCCTTGTGCGGTGCGATTTAGCTTTCGCTAAATCGTCTCCGCACTAGCGGCTTACTTCAGCTCGACAGTCGCGCCGGCTTCTTCGAGCTGCTTCTTGACCTTCTCGGCCTCGTCCTTGCTCACGCCTTCCTTGACGGCTTTGGGAGCCGACTCGACCAGCGTCTTGGCTTCGGTCAGGCCGAGACCGGTGAGGGCACGGACTTCCTTGATGACGTTGATCTTCTTGCCACCGTCGCCGGTCAGGATCACGTCGAACTCGGTCTGCGCTTCCTCGGCAGGAGCAGCGCCACCGGCGCCGCCGGCTGCCGGAGCAGCGGCAACGGCTGCGGCGGCGGAAACGCCCCACTTCTCTTCGAGCATCTTCGACAGCTCGGAAGCTTCGAGGACGGTCAGTTCGCTCAGCTGGTCAACCAGCTTGGTCAGGTCTGCCATGTGTATTCTCCCTATCGGGCGCATCGGCCCATCGTTTCGTTCAAAAACCAAAGAGCCCGATGATCAGGCCGCTTCCTTCTCCGCATAGGCCGAAAGGACGCGCGCGAGCTGCGCCGCCGGAGCCTGCGTGATCGTGGCGAGCTTGGTGGCGGGCGCCACCAGCAGGCCGACAATCTTGGCACGCAGTTCGTCCAGCGACGGCATCGTCGCGAGCGCCTTGACGCCGTTCACGTCGAGGGACGTCGCACCCATCGCT
>NZ_JAQGKZ010000144.1 GCF_028289855.1 Sphingomonas bacterium
CACGATCTGCGTGCGGTCGGCGCGACCGTCGATCTTTGCGAACGCGCGGGCAAGCCGCTGCTGTTCGTGGTCAACGGCGCAACGCCCAAGGCCAAGATCACCAGCGAAGCCGCCGTCGCGCTGTCGCAGCACGGCACCGTCGCCCCGATCACGATCCACCACCGCACCGATTTCGCCGCATCGATGATCGACGGCCGCACGGTGATGGAGGTCGATACCAACGGCCGCTCGGCCAACGAAATCCGCGAATTGTGGGCCTATATCGCCGACCGGCTCGAAAAGAATTTCCGCCGCACCGTGTTCGCCGCGCCGACCAGCGTATCGTCGACCTTCGGGATGCAGCGCCCGGCCGCGGGCGGTGGCTTCGGCCGCCGCGTGACGAACTGAGGGGCGCCGCGATGATGAGCGAACCCAAACCCTTTGCCTCGCTGTCCTCGGGCCTGCTCGCCCGCAAGGGTCATGCGCGCCCCGCGATGCGTCCCCAGGGCTTCACCGGCGGCTATGCGCAGCTGGCCAACGGCATGGACGATCTCGGCTGGAACGACATGGGCCAGTACCCCGAGCCCGAGGCCGATGTTCACGCGCTGCACACCGACGAAAACGGCGACGACAGCATCATCGCGCCGCCCGAGGGCGTTCCGCCGGTGCTGGCGCAGCGCCGTCAGTTGAAGGCGGAGTTCGAGCCGCCGGTGATCGACGCTGTCGCCGACGAGCATGACGTGACCGTCGAAGCGCCGGTTTACGAGCCGGAGCAGCCCGCGGCTCCCGTCGTGTCGATCGTGCGCCGCCCGGTATCGGTCGCCACCGCCGGTCGGCTGGCGCGCGAAACCCAGCGCAAGAACAAGGCGGCGTTCACGCTCCGCCTCGACCAGGATCGCCACCTCCGCCTGCGGCTCGCCAGCGCGTTGAGCGGGCGGTCGGCGCAGATATTGGTGACCGAGGCGCTCGACGCGTTTCTGGAAAGCGTACCCGAAGTCGACGACCTGGCACGCCAGGTTCCGGTTCGGGCCAAGGGTTGATTGGGGGCAATGGCCATGAAGACAAAGAGTTTGAACGCGGGCCTGTCGGCACTGGCGCTCTGCGTCGCGGTTGGGGGTCTGTATCAGGGCGTGGCGGCGGCGGGCGAACGATCCGCCGCGCAGCTCGCCAGCGCGGCGCGCGACGATGCCGGCAAAGCGTCGAAGGCGCTGACCAAGCGCGATGCGGCCGACGCGGTGCGTTACGCCGAACTCGCCGTGGCGATGCAGCCGCAATCGGCGGAATATCGCGCGCTCTTGGGTCAGGCCTATCTCCTCGCCGGCCGCTTCGCCTCGGCCAGCACTGCGTTCAAGGATTCGCTCAGCCTGTCGCCAGGCGACGGCAAGGTCGCGCTCAATCTCGCGCTTGCGCAGGTCGCCGATGGCGACTGGCAGGGCGCGCACCGGACGCTCGACGGCAATTCGGGCGCGATTTCGGTCAGCGACCGTGGCCTCGCGCTGGCGCTCGCCGGCGATCCCGGTGCGGCGGTCGACCTGATGCTGCCGATCGCGCGCCAGCCGGGTGCCGATGCCAAGCTTCGCCAGAATCTCGCGCTCAGCCTCGCATTGGCGGGACGTTGGCAGGATGCCAAGGTCGTCGCCAGCATGGACCTGTCGCCCACCGAAGCCGACAAGCGGATGGTCGAATGGGCCGCATTTGCGCGCCCGACCGGCCGCGCCGACCAGGTTGCCTCGTTGCTCGGTGTCAGCCCGTCGAATGATCCCGGCCAGCCGGTTGCGCTGGCGCTCAACGCGTCCGCACCGGTCGCCCTCGCTGCCATCGCGCCGACGCCGGTCGTCGAAGCGCCTGCGCCGGTTCCGGTCATCGCAGCGGTGGTAGCCGCGCCGGCCCCGGTCGCGAACCCGATGGTCGCGCCGAGCCCCCAGGTTTCGGGGATCGTTTTCGCGCCGCGCGCCGAAGTCGTGCAACCGCTGCCGGTCAAGCCGGCCGTCGGCATCGCGCCGGTCAAATCCAGGAATTTCGTGAAACCCCTTGTTGCGACCAAAACCACCCCGGGCGCAGCAGTGGTCAGCGTGGGTAAGGGCAATTTCTTTGTCCAGCTCGGCGCCTATGACAGCGCGGGCGTTGCCCGCGATGGCTGGGCACGAGCCTCACGCGCTTATTCTGGCTTCGCCGGCCAGGCGCCGCAGGGCGTGCCGGTCACGGTAGCGGGCAAGACCTTCTACCGCTTGTCGGTCGGCGGTTTCGACGAAGCTGGCGCGAAGCGTATGTGCTCGAACTATCGTGCCAAGGGCGGCCGTTGCTTCGTCCGCGCCGGTGCGGGCGACACAGCGGCGAACTGGGCCAAGCGCTAAGCAAAAATTTCCGCGCCCCCTTTCCACAGGCGGAGCACTTTTCCTTGAGCCGGTAACCCGTCGAACGGCGTGTTGCCGGCTCTCGCTGTCATGGCCTCTCCCCTGATCTGCCACGGCGCCTGCTCGTCAAGCAGCAGCAGGTCGGCGGGCATACCAAGGGCAAGCGTGCCGGTATCGACCCCGAGCACCTTGGCGGGGTTGGCCGCGAGCATCGCGAACAGCCGCTCGATCGGTATCTCGAGCGAAAGCGCCAGCGCGAGCAACGTCTCCGCGCTCGATGCGCCGGGCGCGGAATCGGCGAAGGGCAGGCGTTTTTCCTCCGGCCCGCGCGGGTCGTGGCCGGAGCACAGCACGTCGACCGTCCCATCCTTTACGGCAGCCAGCGCCGCCTGCCGGTCGCTCTCGTCGCGCAACGGCGGCGACAAATGCGCGAAGGTGCGAAAATCGCTCATCGCATTGTCGGACAGCAGCAGGTGGGTAGGGGTAATGCCGCACGTCACGCGCGCACCGCGGCGCTTGGCGGCGCGGATCAGGTCGAAGCCAGCCGCGGTCGTGACCTGTCGCACGTGCAGCCGCGCGCCGGTATCCTCGGCCAGCGCGACATCGCGCGCGATCGCCAGCGCCTCGGCGATGGAGGGGGCGGCGGCGAGGCCGAGCCGCGTTGCGGTCTCGCCCTCGGTGGCGACCTTGCCGTCGGTCAGCCCGCCATCCTCGGCATGGATAATGACGACCAGATCGAGGTCGCGGGCATAGGCTAGCACCTTGCGCATCACCCCCGAGTCCGCGATCCAGGCACGCCCGGTCGATACCGCCCTGGCGCCGGCGTCCTTCATGATCGCCATTTCGGCAAGGTCGCTGCCGGCCAGCCCCTTGGTGGCGGCGGCGATCGGGTGGATCCACAGCAGCGGCTTGCCGACCAGCGAGGCGCGCTGGACGATGCCGGGGTCGTCGAGCACCGGCGATTGATCGGGCATCAGCCCCACGCGAACGATCCCCCCCGCGCGGAACGCCGCGCGGTCGATCGCGAACACGCCGAGATCGACGATCGCGGGTGCGAGCGTCTTGCCACCGCAGTCGATAACTTCGGCATCGGGGGCAGGGGCGTCGGTGATCGCGCCATCGTCGACGTAAAGCTCACCCGGCTCGGCGCCATTGGGACGAACGACTCTTGCGTTGACGAAGCGAAGCGCGGTCATGCCCAACCTTCCATACCGCGCGCGCGCCGGGTCAGGACGTCGAGGCAGGCCATGCGGACAGCGACCCCCATCTCGACTTGCTCGGTGATCGCCGACTGGACCGAGTCGGCGACGCTGGAGTCGATCTCCACACCCCGATTCATCGGACCGGGATGCATCACCAGTGCATCGGGTTTTGCGAGCGAAAGCCGCTCCAGCGTCAAGCCGTAACGCAAATGGAATTCGCGCGTGGAGGGAATGAAGGCTCCCGCCATCCGCTCATTTTGCAGCCGCAGCATCATCACCACGTCGGTACCGTTCAGCGCGGCGTCGAAATCGTCAAAGGGCGTCACGCCCATTCGCTCGATCGCCGCGGGCATCAGCGTCGCGGGTGCGACCACGCGCACTTCCGCGGCAAGCGCCGTGAGCGCGAGAATATTCGAGCGTGCGACCCGGCTATGCAGAATGTCGCCGCAAATCACCACGCGCTGCCCCGCGATGCTCCCGCGCCGGCGCCGGATCGTCAGCGCGTCTAGTAGCGCTTGCGTGGGATGCTCATGACTGCCGTCGCCCGCATTCAACACGGGGCAATCGACCTTGTCGGCGATCAGCCGCACCGCGCCCGAGCTGGCGTGGCGGATGACGATCATGTCGGCGCGCATCGCGTTGAGCGTCTGCGCGGTGTCGATCAGCGTCTCGCCCTTCTTCACGCTCGATTGCGCGACCGCCATGTTGACGACGTCGGCGCCGAGCCGCTTGCCGGCGATCTCGAACGACAGCAACGTGCGGGTCGAATTCTCGAAGAACGCATTGATCAGCGTGAGGCCTGCAAGCCTCTTGTCGGGCTTGGCGCGGGTGCGGTTCGCCTCGACCCATTGCTCGGCTTCGTCGAGCAGGAATGTGATCTCGTGCGGCTGAAGACCCGCGATTCCGGTCAGGTGCCCGTGCGGGAAGACGGCGCCGCCTTCGATAAGGGCGGCGGGGCGGTGATCCGATGCTTGCATTAAAGCCGTCGCCTAGACCGCCGTCCACGCTCGCGCAAGCGGTCCCGGATAATTGATCGGGATCAAGCATTTGCCGCTTTCATCCGCTCGCGGTTTTGGACAAAGTGGACGGCGAGGGGGCTCATGACAGATCAGGCCGCAACCGGACGCAAAGCGCCGGAGGTTCGTTTTTACCTGCCGGCCGTGCCGCTACGGCCGCTGGTCACGTCCTATTATGTCGTCGACGCGCCGGGGCCTTTGGTCGATTTCACCCATCCAGAATGGGGCAATATCCGCTTTTGCCTGTTTGGCGACATGCGTTTTGGCGACGCCGACGGGCAGAACATGACGCCGCCGCCCGATGCGATGATCTTCGGCCCAAGCGACCGCACGCGGCGGTTCGACAGCAATGGGGGGCTGACGATCGGCGTCGGGCTGACCCCGCTCGGCTGGCTCAGCTTGATCGGCAGCGACGCGTCCAAGGCCGCCAACGCGATCCTGCCGCTAAGCGCGGAGCTTGGTGAGCCCGGGCCAGCGATCCGCGACCGGCTGATCGCGGCGGCGGACGATGCCGCGCGCGTGGCGATCCTCGACGCGATCCTGACCGCGCGCGTGCCGCGTCCGAGCCATTATCACGACGCGGCGGTCCGGGTTCAGGAAGCGTTGCTGTCGGGCGTCGTGGATGACGTCGCCGACCTGGCCGAAGCGCTGGGGATGGAGCAGCGCACGTTGCACCGTGTGTGCCGCAGCGTGTTCGGTTTCTCTCCCGTCCGGCTGCTGCGCCGCCAACGCTTCCTGCGCACGCTGGCGCGGGTGCGCGATGCGCTCGACCAGCCGCTCGGCCAGTTGATCGATCCGCATTACTACGACCAGGCGCATTTCAACCGCGACTTCAAGGCGTATATGGGCATGACCCCGCTGGCCTATTTCAAATCCCCGCGCGAATTGATGCGCCGCGCGGCGGAAGGGCGGCGGGCGTTGCTAGGCGCGCCGGTGCAGGGGCTGCACGTCAGCCGCTGACGAGCCCGTCGATCGCGCCCTGCAGAATGTAGCTCGCGGCGAGCTTGTCGACGCGTTCGGCGCGCTTCGCGCGGCTCAGGTCCTCCGCGATCATCTGGCGCTCGACCGCCTGGGTCGACCAGCGTTCGTCCCACAGCAGGATCGGCAGGTTCAGATCCATGAGGTTGCGCGCGAATGCGCGAGTCGATTGCGTGCGCGGGCTGTCGCTGCCGTCGAGGTTGAGCGGGAGGCCGATCACCAGCCCCTTGACCGATTGCGCCGCGATCAGCGCGACGAGCAAAGCCTTGTCGGCGGTGAACTTGGTGCGGCGGATCAGCTCGGCCGGGCTGGCATAGCTCCACCCCGCGTCGCACAAGGCGGTACCGATCGTCTTGGTCCCGACATCGAGCCCGAGCAGCCGCCCGCCTTCGGGAAGCACCTCGCGATACGCGGCGCGGTCTTCGGTGATCACGGCTTGGCCGGAGCGGGGGCCGAAAAAGCCTTGAGCCGCCGGACGGCATCCGCGCGGACATTGGCCCAGAACAGCGAATAATCGAACACGTGGTAATTGTTGCCGGGCAGGACGTAGGGACCGATGTCGACCGGCCCGCCGATGCTCAGAAAACCGCGCCCGACGCACTTGGCCGGCACCGCGCCGACCGTGATCGTGCCGGTCTTGAAGTCGGACGATGCGACCAATGTGCCGATATTGGCCTTCGCCGGCGCGTCCGCGTTCGGTGTGCCGGTTAGCGGATTGGTGCAGACGAACGCGGTGCCGCGCCGCGCAACCCCCGTCGGTCCGCTGGTCGCGTCGATATAGTCGAGCAACATCGACGTGTCGGATGGCTCGGCATAGCTTTGCCACGACAGGATGCATCCGGCCTGGTCGGGCCGGGCGCATTCGGGGAGGCCGAGCGAGGGCAAATCGGCGGTCTTCGAAATCGGCCAGCCGATCGCGTATGCCGCGACGATGCGGCGCGCGAGCGGCTTGCCGGCGACTCGTTCGCGCAGCAATCGCAACAAATGGGCACCGCCCTGACTGTGCCCCGCAAGGATGATCGGGCGATCGGGACCGATCTCTTTCAGGAACTCGTCGAACGCCGCGGCGACATCGCGATAGGCGAAGTCCAGCGCCTTGGTGGCGTCCTCGCGGCTGGTCAGGAACGCGCCCAGCGTCGCCTGCCGGTATCGCGGCGCCCAGACCTGGCCCGCATCGTTGAACACGCTGGCCTGACCACGAAGGAACAAGGCGGCGCGGCCGTTCGCCTCTTCATTGTCGAGCGGCGCGTTCCAGTGCGCGCGGTTGAGATAGGAGGTCGGGTGGATGAAGAACACCGCCGCCGGCGCGGATGCCGGTACGCCATAACCGGAGGGGGTCCAGGTCGCCGGGTTGCCGCGAATGTCGGGCCGCGCCAGCCACATTTTGGCGTCGGCATAGGCGTTCGGCGCGGGCGGCGGTGCGCCCTCGAACGACGCGCTCGGGACGAACGCCCAGCGTGACAATTGCGGGCCGAAGAAGCGCAGCGCGAACGCACCCGCGATCACCAGCAGCAGGATGACGACGATCGCATAGAGGAATTTGCGGGCCATGCCGCGCCGTGCCCGATGATCGCCATGCTTGCAATCATCGGCGGCACGGCGTTCATTCGTCGGGCAATCTAGGGGAGCGCGATGACGGGCATACAGGCACCGCAACCGGAACATGACGAGCCCACCTGGCCGCAGCGCGCGGTGATCCTGCTCGTGCTCGGCGCGATCGCCGCGCTGACCGTTCAGCAACTGATGGAGCCCGACGATTGGCACCGCTACGATGGCGCGTTCTCGGCGTGGCGGATGGCGACCGCGACCGGCGTGGGAGTTGGCGCGCTGGCGTTCGGGTTCGGGCTCGCCCGCGTGCGGATCGGCTGGACGGTCGCGTTCGCTGCGGCGCTTGGTGTGATCGCGGGGATGATCGTGTGGTGGAACAGCGAGCCAAGCGGGCTGTGGACCTGGAGCGGGGCGAGCATGGTGCTGGCGATCGTGATCGCGGTGCCGCTGTTTCAAGTCGCGCGCGATGAGGGCCGGGCGACGTTTCCCTATCCGCAAGTACACGGCCATGCCTGGATCAACATCGTGCTGTGGGGCGCATGCTGGGGGTTCACCGGGATCGTGCTCCTGTTGTCGCACTTGCTCGGCGAGCTGTTCGCGCTGATCGGTATCCATTTCCTCAAGGACGTTCTGGAAAAGAGCTGGTCGAACGCGCTGATCGTCGGCGCGGCGTTCGGCGCCGCGCTCGCGCTCCTGCGCGACCGTGAGAACGTGGTGCGGCTGTTGCAGCGCGTGGTAACTTCGGTGCTCGGGTTCCTCGCGCCGATCCTCGGCATCGCGCTGCTGCTGTTCATCGTGTCGCTGCCGTTCACCGGGCTGAACAATTTATGGGAGGCGACCAAATCGACCACGCCGATCCTGATGGCGTGCGTGATCGGCGCGCTGGTGCTGGCCAACGCGGTGATCGGGCACGGCCCCGATGATGAGGCGAAGAGCCCGATGCTGCGCTGGTCGGCGCTGGCGCTGGGCGTGTCGATCCTGCCGCTCGCGGTAATTGCTGCAATCGCGATGGGGCTGCGGCTCAGCCAGTATGGCGCGACGCCCGACCGGTTATGGGGTCTCACGGTGGTAGTGTTCGCGGTCGGCTACGGCCTGGTTTACCTGACCGATCTCGCGCGCAAGCGGCTCGATTGGGGTCCGCTGATCCGTCGCGACAATATCCGGCTGGCGTTCGCGACGATGGCGGCAGCGCTGCTGCTGGCGACGCCATTACTGGGGTTCAACGCAATTTCCGTGCGCGATCAGGTCTCACGGCTGGAGAGGGGCACGATCCGGGCGGATAAATTCGACTGGTCGGCGCTGCAAAGCGAATTCGGCCAGCCCGGACTCGACGCGTTCGAGAAACTTAAGCACTCGCCGACCCCTGCAATCCGTCACAACGCTATCTTGGCCGGAGAGAGTTGGTCTGGAAGCAAAGCTGCCGCCGAAACGCGGTTTGAAATGAACCCGGCCGGTACCGCACTAGCCGAACCGTTAAAGGCTGCCGCGAAGAACCTGTGCGGTTCGACGCCGCTTTGTCGGATATTTCTGCAGCCCGATGGGCGAACCGCCGTTGTTGTCAGCGACGGCTGCGCAGACCTGACACCCGCGCAGCAAGCCGATCCTGCCTTCAAATGCAGCCGCGATGTTAATCGGTTGGTTGCCGACGGCGGCAAGTGGCAGGAGCCGGATTCGGGACCGTATATCGATCCCGGACAGGGAGTAACCGACGCGCAGGAGCGTAAATCTCTCGCAGAAGAGGGCGATGCCTTCCGGCGCGGCGACGTTACGGTGCGCGCGGTCGAACGACGGCAAGTTTTCGTCGGCGGCAAACCGCAAGGACCAATATTCCAGTAAGCTGCGCTTGATGGAATGGGGACGCGGCTGCTAGGCGCCCCCTCATGTCCGTAGACGCTGCAACCGTGAAGAAGATCGCGAGCCTTGCCCGCATCGCGATCACCGACGAGGAGGTCGCGAAGATCGCGCCCGAGCTCGACAATATCCTGGGCTGGATCGAGCAATTGGGCGAGGTCGATACCAGCGGCATCGCGCCGATGACCGCGGTGATCCCCAACCATCTGCGGTTGCGCGACGACGTCGTCGATGCCGACCCGCTGACCGGCGGCGGCAAGCGCGACGCGGTGCTGGCGAACGCGCCGCAGGCGGAGCACGGGTTTTTCACCGTGCCGAAGGTGATCGAATAGTGACCGACCTCACCGATCTCGGCGTCCGCGATATCCGCGACGGCGTCCGCGCGGGCACCTTTTCCGCGACCGACGTCGCGACCGCGTTCAATGCGCAGGTCGCCAAAGCCAAGACGCTCAACGCCTTCCTGGTGGAAACACCCGATCACGCGCTCGCCGCCGCCAAAGCCGCCGACGACGCGCGCGCCAAGGGCGAAACGCTCAAGCCGCTGGCCGGCGTGCCGATCGGCATGAAGGACCTGTTCTGCACCAAGGGTGTGGCATCGACCGCGGCGAGCCACATCCTCGAAGGCTTCACCCCCGAATACGAATCGACCGTCAGCCAGAATCTGTGGGACGCGGGCGCAGGCATGCTGGGCAAGCTCAATATGGACCAGTTTGCGATGGGGTCGTCGAACGAGACCTCGTACTTCGGCAACGTCATCTCGCCGTGGCGGCGCAGCGACGGCGGCAACGCGCCTCTCGCGCCTGGGGGCTCCTCCGGCGG
>NZ_JAQGKZ010000024.1 GCF_028289855.1 Sphingomonas bacterium
GCGCCTCGATCTTCGAAAGCTTGGTGACGCCATCGACCATCCGAGCGATATTCTCGCCGAACAGCTTGTGAATCTGTTCCGGGGTGGCGACGGTGTCCTCGATCGTGTCGTGGAGGATCGCGGTGGCGATCGTCTCATCGTCGAGGTGAAGATCGGTCAGGATGCCGGCGACTTCGATCGGGTGGCTGAAATAGGGGTCGCCCGATGCACGTTTTTGGCTGCCATGCGCCTGGAGCGAAAAGACATACGCGCGGTTGAGCAGCGCTTCGTCAGCGTCGGGATCGTAGCCGAGGACCCGATCGACCAATTCGTATTGGCGCAGCATCAATTTCCATGAATGGAGAGAATGCGCTGCTTTGCAACAAAAATACTGGCCGCGATCCGTGGATCGCGGCCAGTGAGGGGATGGGTCTTAGTTCGCCTTGGCGTTGCACTTGGCGAGATTGTCGGCGTCGAGCGCCTGGCCACCGGCGGTGAACGACGCCAGCTTGCCGACGCGCTGGGCGACCAACTGGCACAGCACCAGGTCACGCTCGGGCGCCTTCGACGCGGTGAACGCGCCGTCGCGGAACTTCCACATCGTGTCGCGGGTGATGATGCTGGTCTTCGACGGCGCCTCGACAGGGGCGGCGGCGTAATAGCCGGAACCCTGGGGCTGCGCGAGCGCGACGGTGCTGCCAAGCACAGTGGTAACGGCGAGCGCGCCGATGAATGCGATAATGCGGGACATGTTTTCCTCCTTCGTAGAGTGCAACGCACAATAGGTTGCGAATCACTACCTAGTGTATTAGGTAGCGAGTTGCAACTAAAAACTTACATGGCATTTTATTAAGGCGAAAAATGCGATACGCTGCGCAAAAGCGAGAGGAAATCTGATGGGCGGACACCTGAGGGAACCGCTGCGCGATCTGGTCGAATGCAGCCTGCCGGCCGCGCTCGAGGCGATGGGCGAGCGCTGGTCGTTCATGATCCTGCGCGCCGCGTTCAACGGCCTGCACCATTTCGAGGAATATCAGTCCGAGTTGGGCATCGCCCGCAACATCCTCGCCAACCGGCTGGCGCGGCTGGTCGAGCACGAAATCCTGACTCGCGAGGCGCTGCCTGAGGATCGCCGCAAGATCCAATACAAGCTGACCGACAAGGGCTTGGCGCTACTCCCGACGATGGTCGCGCTCAGGCAATGGGGCGAGCGATGGGAAACCGGCACGCCGGCCACACCGGTGCTGGTCGATGCGCGCGACATGCGCCGCATTCAGCCGGTTCAGGTGCTGTCGCACGACGGTCGCGCGCTGAGTTGCAAGGGCGATTTGTTGTGGGCGCTGCCCGAGGACGTCGTCGGTGAAAACGAGCCGCTGCAACAGGCGGCGGAGTAGCTAGAGCAGCGTTTCGAGAAACGCGCGGACCTCGTCCGACAGCGCCGCCGGCTTGCCGGTCGGCAGATGGACGTTGACGATCACCATCTCGATCACCGCGTGCAGCTCGCCGGTTTCGGCGTGACAGAGGTGGAAGAGTTGCGTCAGGCTGCTGGTGCCGATGCGGCCGAGCTTGATGAACGCCTCGACCGTGTCGCCGAGCACGAACGGCTTGAGATAGTCGATCGTCGTGTGGCGGACGTGAAATTCTGTTTCGGTCCAAGCCGCGCCTAGCGCTTTTTCGATTCCCGTCCACGGCCAGAATTCGCTGACTGCGGCGTCGGCATATTCGAGGTAGCGCGAGTTGAAGACGACCTTTTGCCCATCGATCTCGGCATAGCGGACCTTGAAGCTGCAAGAAAAGGCGAAGCCGTCGCGCATCAGAACAGCAGCTTGACGCCGACTAGCAACAACACCGTCGCCAGGATTGGGCTGAGGAGGCGATCGGACACGCGCGAGGAAATCAGGCTGCCGACGATGATGCCGGGGATCGATCCGCACAGCAGCGAGACCAGCATGGCGCCGTCGACCGAGCCGAGCAGCCAGTGCCCGGTCCCCGCGAGCAAGGTCAGCGGCACGGCGTGCGCGATGTCCGACCCGACCAGCTTGTTCACCGGCAGCGTGGGATACAGGATCAGCAGCGCGGTCATCCCCAACGCCCCCGCGCCAACCGAGGTCAGTGACACCATCACCCCCAGCACCGCGCCGAGCAGAACGGTCAGGATCATCGGATGCTCGCGGCCGACCGGTCCGACGCGTGGCGTCAGGAAGGCGACGATCCGCGGCCGGAACAGCGCCGTGATCGCCGACAGGATCAACACCGCGCCCAGAACCACCGAGATGGTGTGCCCGGTATGCGCCTTGTTCGACGCCCCCAGCGCGAACAAGGTCACGATCGTTGCCGGCACGCTGCCGATCGCGAGCCGCAGCACGACTCGCCAATCGACCGTCCCGCGCCAGCCATGGACGGTGGTGCCGACGGTCTTGGTCGCCGCGGCGTAGAGCAGGTCGGTACCCACCGCGGTGGTCGGCGCGACGCCGAACACCAGCACGAGCAGCGGCGTCATCAACGACCCGCCACCGACCCCGGTCAGCCCGACGACCAGCCCGACGAGCACGCCGGCCAGCGAATAGCGAGGATCGATCATGCAGGGTTGCGGATCAGCCGGCGGTCGCGCCGGGGGTGTTGACGCCCATCGATTGCAGGTAGCGCTTCACGTTGCGCGCCGCTTGCCGGAGCCGCTGTTCGTTTTCGACCAACGCAATGCGCACAAAGCCCTCCCCGTTCTCGCCATAGCCCACCCCTGGGGCAACCGCGACGTGAGCGTGAGTCAGCAATTGTTTGGAGAACTCAAGGCTACCTAGGTGCTGGAGCGCGGGCGGCAACGGCGCCCAGGCGAACATCGACGCGCGGGGCGAAGGAATATCCCACCCGGCGCGGCCGAAGCTTTCGACCAGCACGTCGCGGCGCTTGTGGTAGAGCAGGCGGTTCTTCTCGACGATATCCTGCGGGCCGTTGAGCGCGGCACACGCCGCTGCCTGGATCGGGGTGAACGCGCCGTAATCGAGATACGATTTCACCCGAGTCATCGCCGCGATCAGCTTGGCGTTGCCGACCGCAAACCCGATCCGCCAGCCGGCCATCGAATAGGTCTTCGACAGCGAGGTGAACTCGACCGCGATGTCCTTGGCGCCCGGAACCTGGAGGATCGAGACGGTCGGGTTGCCGTCGTAATAGAGCTCCGAATAAGCGAGATCGGAGATGATCCAGACCCGATTCTCTTTCGCCCAGGCAACCAGCCGCTCGTAGAAAGCGAGATCGACCGTCTCGGCGGTCGGGTTGGACGGGTAATTGACCACCAGCACGCTGGGACGCGGCACGGTGAACGCGATGGCGCGCTCGAGTGCCTCGAAATACTTCTCGTCGGGCGTGGTCGGCACCGCTCGGATCGTCGCGCCGGCGATGATGAAGCCGAACGTGTGGATCGGGTAGCTCGGGTTGGGTGCGAGCACGACGTCGCCCGGTGCGGTGATCGCGGTGGCGAGACTGGCGAGCCCCTCTTTCGACCCCATCGTCACCACGACCTCGGTTTCCGGATCGACTTCGACCCCGAAGCGGCGGCCGTAATAATTGGCCTGCGCGCGGCGCAGTCCGGGAATGCCCTTCGACTGCGAGTAACCGTGCGCGTTCGGCTTCTGCGCGACCTCGACCAGTTTATCGATCACGTGCGGCGGCGGCGGCAGGTCGGGGTTGCCCATGCCGAGATCGATGATGTCCTCTCCGCCCGCCCGCGCCGCCGCGCGCATGCCGTTGACCTCGGCGATGATGTAGGGTGGCAAGCGCTTGATGCGGTAGAAGTCGTCGGTCATCGCGCGATTGTGCCGCGCTGCAACCAAGAGGGGAAGCGGAAACGACATAACGTGCAAAACGCGGCGTGCTGGCTTAGGGGGAGGTGATGGCCGACGATCCGACTCCCCCCTCGACCGACACCAGCCCTGCCGCCGGTGTTCGCGCGGTGCTCGATGCCTGGGGTCAGTTGCTCGCCCCGGTCGCGGCCGCAGGGCGCGACAAGGTCGACCCGAAGGACCGCCGCTTTGCCGGGCCCGAATGGGAGCAGCCCGTCTTCGACCTGATGCGTCAGGGGTATAAGGTGATGGCCGACGCAATGATGGCATCGGTCGATCAGGCGCCGGGGCTCGACGACGCTGCCCGCGACCGCGCACGGTTCGCGATGCGGACGCTGGTCGAGGCGATGAGCCCGGCCAATTCGCCGTTCACCAACCCGAAGGCACTCAACAAGGCGCTCGACACCAATGGCGCGAGCCTGGCGGAGGGGTTCGCGCAGATGCTGCGCGATTTCCAGCGCGGCCAGCTCACCCACACCGATCCGCACGCGTTCGAGGTCGGGCGCAATATCGCGATGACGCCCGGCAAGGTCGTCCACGAAACCCCGCTCTACCAGCTGATCCAGTACAGTCCGACCACCGATCAGGTCGCGGCGACCCCGCTCGTCATCTTCCCGCCGTGGATCAACCGCTTCTACATTCTCGATCTCAGCCCCGAGAAAAGCTTCATTCGCTGGGCGGTCGAGCAGGGGCTGACGGTGTTCATGGTCAGCTGGAAATCGGCCGACGCGAGCATGGCCGAGGTGATCTGGGACGATTATATCGCCGCGCAGATCGATGCGATCGACACGATCCGCGACGCGCTCGACGTCAAATCGGTCCACGCGATCGGCTATTGCGTCGCCGGCACCACGCTCGCCGCGACGCTGGCGGTGCTCGCCGCCAAAGGGCAGGCCAAGAAGGTCAAGACCGCGACCTTTTTCACCGCGCAGATCGATTTTTCGGAAACCGGTGAACTCGGCAATTTCATCGACGATGCGTATCTTTCGCTTATCGAGAGCCTGTCGGGGCAGGGGTTCCTCGACGGCCGCTACCTGGCGATGACGTTCAACATGCTGCGCGGCAAGGATCTGATCTGGTCGCCCGTGGTCAACCATTACCTGATGGGCGACAAGCACCCGTCGTTCGACTTGCTCCACTGGAACGGCGACGTCACCAACCTGCCCGCCAAGTGGCACAAGGCGTATCTGACCGACCTGTACCGCGACAACAAGCTCGCGCAGCCGGGCGGGGTCAGCGCGCTGGGCGAGGCAATCGACCTCTCCAAGGTCGAGACGCCGACGTACATCCAGGCGGGACGCGAGGACCATATCGCGCCGGCCGAAAGCGTGTGGAAGATCACGCACCATTTCGCCGGACCGCTGCGGTTCGTGCTGGCCGGATCGGGGCATATCGCCGGCGTCGTGAACCCCCCGGCCGCGGGCAAATACCAGTATTGGACCGGCGATTCGGCCGTTTCGTCGCTCGCCGATTTCGTCGCCGGGGCGACCGAGCATAAGGGCAGCTGGTGGCCCGACTGGATCGAGTGGATTCGCGGGCATGGCGCCAAGCAAGTGGCGGCCGAGGGCGCGCGGATCCCTGGCGAGGGCAAGCTCGCCGCTATCGAAGATGCGCCGGGCCGCTACGTCAAGACGCGGTAATCCGGTCCTGTCCGTGTCGTTTATGCTGCACTGCACAAAAAATGCTTGACTAACGATTCCGGATGACTATTTGTGCACTGCAGCAATGACGTTGCGGAGGCAGTGCATGACGACCAAGACTCCCGTTTCGAAGACCCCGGCGAAGAAGCCCGTGGCCAAGAAGCCGGCTGTCGCGCAGGCCGTCAAGGCTGTGCCGGTCAAGGCCGAATCTGTAAAGGTCGAGCCGGTCACGATCGCTCCCGCGCCCGTTGCTGAAGCGCCTGCCGCAGAGCAGCCGGTGTGGCCGGTCGTCGAGACCCCCGCCGCCGAAAAGATTGTAACCGCCGTATCCGACAAAATCTCCGCCGTTGCCGCTGAAGCGGTCCCGGCCATCAAGAAGGAAGTGATCAAGATGGAAGCCACGATCAAGGACGCCACCGTCAAGGGCGAAGCGCTCATCGCCGACATGAACACCCGCGCCAAGGCCGCCATGGAAAAGGGCACCAAGGCGTTCGAGCAGATCAACGAGTTCAACAAGGGCAACGTCGAAGCGTTGGTCGAGTCGAGCAAGATCGCGGCCAAGGGCCTCGAAACGCTGGGCCAGGGTTATGCCGAGTATACCCGCAAGCAGTTCGAGGGCACCACCGCGGCGTTCAAGAGCTTCGCCGGCGTCAAGTCGCCGACCGAGTTCTTCAAGCTGCAGTCGGAGTTCGTGAAGGGCCAGTTCGACTCGATGGTCGCCGAGACCTCGAAGAACACCGAAGCGTTCATCAAGCTGGCCGGCGATGTCGCCAAGCCGATCTCGAACCGCGTCGCGGTTGCCGCCGAAAAGCTGAAGGTCGCCGCGTAAGCAGCGCCTCGGCCGCAACGCTGAACCCATAAGAGCGGCCGCCGGGCAACCGGCGGCCGCTTTTTTGTGCCTCGCGCCGATGCGCCCGGCGGCGGTGTTGACCGCGCCTCGGTGTGTGCTATCAAAATAACACAGCTTGACGGGGACGAGCTATTGACTACAGGCGTAGTCGTATTGATTACACGCGTAGTCGTAAGCGTCCGGGAGGGTGAGTTCGATGTCCCGTCATGTCCGTCTGCGGCGCCGCGCCGTGTTGCTTGCTGGCGCCGCGCTGGCGTCTCCCTCGCTCGCGCAGGCGCAATCGACGCCGGCGCCATCCTCCGATCCCGCCGTCGCACCCGCACCACAGCCGGTATCGACCGCAGGAACCAAGCGTACCTACCTGCCCGCCGACTTCGCACGCTTCGCGCCGCAGACGGCGTACGACATGCTGACCCAGGTGCCGGGCTTCACGATTCGCAGCGCCGACCAGGAGCGAGGGCTGGGCCAGGCGTCGGAGAACGTGCTGATCAACGGCGAGCGAATCGCCAACAAATCGGGCGGCGCGATCGATGAATTGCGCAAGGTTCCCGCGGGCAACGTCGAGCGGATCGAGATCGTCGACGCGTCCAGCCTGGGCATCGCCGGGCTGGTCGGGCAGGTCGCCAACGTCGTCGTCAAGGCGAGCGGCGGCGGCAAGGGCCAGTTCGAATGGAGCCCCAATTTCCGTGCGCATTTCGCGCGGCCCAATCTGTACAGCGGGTCGATCAGCTATTCGGGCAAGGCTGGCGGCTGGCTCGATTATACGCTGTCGGTCGAGGACCAGACCGGGCGCGGCGGGCTGGGCGGGCCGGTGCTGATCACCGACGGCAGCGGTGCGCTGATCGAGCGGCGCTACCAGATCTTCCACAGCGAATCCGATCTCGTCACCGGCAAGATCAAGCTCGGGTTTAGGGGCCCCGGATCGGCCAAGGGCAATCTGACGCTCGCGGGAACGCCGTATTTCAACCCGGTCTACAATGCCGACACGCGCGTTCGCGCCGACGGCGACGACCGCAGCCGGGTGAACCGTTCCCAGCTCAACGGCTTCTATTACGATATCAGCGGCGATTACGATTTCCGGCTCGGGCCGGGACGGCTCAAGCTGATCGGGTTGCGCCATCTCGATCATGAGCCGATCCTTCAGACACAAATCACACGCTTCGTCAGCGGCGCGCCCGATACCGGCACGATGTTCGGCCGCAATTCGTATATCGGCGAGACGGTCGGCCGCGCCGAATATTCGTGGAAGATGGGCAAGAACGCGCTGCAGCTATCGTTCGAGCGCGCGTTCAATTCGCTCGATCAGCGCGGCACGCTGTTCAATCTGTCGCCGGCGGGCACGTTCGACCCGATTCCCTTTCCCGGTGGGTCGGGCAAGGTCGAGGAGACTCGGTACGAGGGCACCGCGACGCTCAGCCGTCCGCTCGGGCCCAAGCTCGATCTTCAACTCGTCCTCGGCGCCGAGCAGAGCACGCTCACGCGCGTCGACGGCAATCTGGCGCCGCGCAAATTCTTCCGGCCCAAGGGCAGCGTGTCACTCGGCTACCGGCCATCGCCGGGCTGGGACACGAGCCTGAAACTCACGCGCCGCGTCGGCCAGATCAGCTTCTACGATTTCCTGTCGCAACCCAATCTCAGCCAAGACCGTCAGAATGCCGGCAATCCGGACCTGGTCCCGCCGCAAAGCTGGGAGCTGGAGGGCGAAATCGGCCGCGAGCTCGGGCGCTGGGGCAAGACTCGGCTTCGGACCTATGCGCACAAAATCACCGATATCATCGATATCATTCCGATCGGTGCCAGCGACGAAGGAGTCGGCAATTTGCCCAACGCGACGCGGTTCGGCATCGTCAGCACTAGTACGATCCAGTTCGATCCGATCGGGTGGCGCGGTGCCAAGCTTGACGCGACACTCGGCACCGAACGCACCCGCGTGCGCGATCCGCTGACGGGAGTTGAGCGGTCGATCGGCGGCAATCACGATGCGTGGATGGATTTCTCGTTCCGCCAGGACGTGCCGCGCAGCCACTTCGCTTACGGCGCGGAGGCGCAATACGATCACTTCAACAAGACCTATTATACCACCGAGGTGCTGCGTAGCTGGGAGGGACCGTGGTTCGTCAGCGCGTTCGTCGAGCGCAAGAACCTGGCCGGACTGACGGTGCGATTCACCGTGATCAATCTCAACAACGCGCGTCACCGGCTCGACCGCTACGTCTATGACGGGCGGCGCACGACCAATCCGCTGTTGTTCCGCGAAGTCCACGACCAGTTGATCGGGCCAATCTTCGCCTTTTCGGTCAAGGGCAATTTCTGACGCGGCGAGCCGAATGAGCTGAGGATTTCAGGCAGAGGAGCAAAAAGGGCGGTTAACGGCGCGCTCGCCCCTTGCCCTCACCCGCCGCCATGCCATATTTTGGCTTCCGCGATGCTCGACCACAATTTCAATATGGCCAACGACCCCGACCGGGTCGGCGACGGCGACGGTGAAGACGGCACCGGCGTGGGCATCGCCACGCGTACCCGAACCCGCACCAAGCAGCCGACGCCATACCGCGTGCTGATGCTCAATGACGACTACACGCCGATGGAATTCGTCGTCCTGTGCCTCCAGCAATTCTTCCGCATGTCGACCGAGGAAGCGACGCAGGTGATGTTCCACGTCCACCAGAAGGGCGTCGGCGTGTGCGGCGTGTTCACCTACGAAGTCGCGGAGACCAAGGTCAGCCAGGTGATGGACTTCGCCCGGCAGAACCAGCACCCGTTACAGTGCACGCTGGAAAAGGCGTAGCCCGAGTCGCGACGCCGCCGTCAATCAAGCCCGACGTCGATCACGACAATACCCGCCTTTTGCCCGGTCAGGACATAGCGATAGGCGTCGGCGATCCTGTCCAGCGGGTATTTACGGTCGATTGCCGCCCGGAATTCCCCGGCTTCCATTCTCGCGCCGAGAAAGTGGACGAAGTTCTGCGCGCTGCCGCGCGGCGGCAGCGGAACACTCACCTTGCCGCTGCGGGTGATTGCCGACCATAAGAGGAACGGAGCATCCCGTCCCCCCGAGCCAAGGTCGGTGAGGGCGAAGCGGCCATTCGGTTTGAGCAGCCGCTGCCAGTGCCTGACGGGCATCTTCCCCACCGCGTCGAGCACGAAATCGAACCTGTCGTCGAGCTGACTGAATTCGGGCATGGTATAGTCGATCACGCGGTCGGCGCCGAGTAACCTGGCGAGCCCGATATGTTGTGTGGGCACCACGGCGGTGACGTTCGCCCCGGCATGCTTGGCCAATTGCACTGCGGCCGTACCGATCGCGCCCGATGCGCCGTAGATCAGGATGCTGTGGCCGGGCTTGAGCCCGAACGCGGCGACGGTGCCGCTCGCATAATAGGCGCCCTCGAAAACCGGCGCCTGGTCGAACGATACGTTCGCCGGAATTGCCGCGATCGGGGCGGTTTCGGGCAGGCAGACATACTCGGCCTGACCACCATTTCCCGCCCACGCGGTCATGCCGAACACGCGGTCGCCTGGCCTGAAGTTCGCGACGCTGTCGCCGACCGCCTCTACCTCGCCGGCAAAATCCATTCCCAGGACCGACCGTCGCGGCTGGCGCGTGATCAGCCGCTGAAACAGCGGATGGAGAAGCTCGCCGCAATCGCTGCGGTTGACCGTCGCCGCGCGGACGCGGACGAGGATCTCGCCCGCTGCGGGGACCGGCTTGGGCACCTCCGCGACTTCGATCGACCAGCGTCGTCCGAACCGGGTGACAACCGCCGCTTTCATCGCGTGGTACTCCGCGTGAACACGGACGACCGTTTCAGGCCCCGCCGATCGCCATTGTATAAACGATCTTGCCGAGCGCGCCGAGCAACAGAACCAGCGTCGTCAAAGACTGGATCAGGAAACCGGTGCTGCGCTTGGCGGGATCGGCCATGTAGCCGCTGGAATAGAGCAGCCGTCCGATGATCCAGACGACGCCCAGCCCGGCGGCGACCTTCTCGTTCCAGTAGAGTGCGAAGAGCCAGAGCGCGGCCAGGAATATCGGGAGCCATTCGAGCGTGTTGATATGCACGCGGACGGCGCGCTCCAGGATCGGGTGCCCGGTCATGGCCGGCGCTTCGATCCCCGACGTGCCGCGTGCCTTGGCCACCTGCAGGCCCAACCCGATATAGACGAGCAGCGCTACGATCGTGACGATGGCGGTCCAGCTATAGTGCATCATGATGTTCCCCCGGAATGGACGGCGTGAAAGCCGGCCTGTCGTGAGTATGTCATGATGCGCCCCGTTCGCAAACCGTCCGCGGAATTCTCGCAACCTGCTAGAATCTTGCGTTAACCACGTAGCGTTTCGCTGCGGGACACGGCCAAATTCGCGGGCGATCCATTAGGCTTTTTGCGCTAGGCGCTCACGCGCCGGGATCGACCGGCCGAGGGCTTGGATGACCGACTGGCGCACATGGACGATCCGGCGAAGCCGTGCGGCGTTGTTCGCGCTGCTGATCGGCCTGCCCGTGCTCGCGGTCTCGGCCAAAGCGGCGGTGGTCGCTTATTATGCCGATCAGACGCCCGCGCCCAAGCCGCCCTTGCCGCCGATCGGGTATGAGAGCGAGGATCATTTCCCCGGCGCCGCCTCGCTGTACGTCGCGGAGGCCGATGCCGCGCCGATGACCGGTACGACCGGCACGATTGATATCGCCAATCTGGCGATCCCGACCAATGCGGTGCTGACGCCCGATCTCGACGGCACCGTGAAGCCCGCACAACCGTTCTCGATGCTCGGCGCGAGCGCGCTCGACCGCGGGCGCGCACTCGATTGCCTGTCGACCGCGATCTATTACGAGGCCGCGTCCGAAAGCGACGACGGCCAGCGCGCGGTGGCGCAGGTGATCCTCAACCGAGTCCGCCACCCGGCCTTTCCCAACACCGTGTGCGGGGTGATCTATCAGGGGTCCGAACGCACCACCGGGTGCCAGTTCAGCTATGCCTGCGACGGGTCGATGGCGCGCCCGCGCTCGGTCGCGGGGATGGCGCGCGCGACGCGGATCGCGGCGGCGGCGCTCAACGGCTATGTGATGGGCGCGGTCGGGCTGGCGACGCATTATCACACCTACGCCGTCACCCCGTCGTGGAACCGCAGCCTGGTGATGACCGATGCGATCGGCGCGCACTTCTTCCACCGCTGGAAGGGGTATTTCGGCACGCCCGCGGCGTTCAGCAACGCGCGTTATCAGGGCGGCGAGCCGATCCCGGGGCCGCATCCCAAGATCGATCCGATCCTGCCGCTGATGCCGCCGACCGCGTTCGCGATGGCGAACACGACGCTGCCGATACCCGGCGTGGCGGCGGCGCCGGTCGCCAGGACCGACGTGTCGGCGATCCAGCCGCAATATCGCGACGTCAGCGTGGCGAAGGACGACAACCTGCCCGGTGACTCGCAGATCCTCGACCGCTGGAAGGATTCGGGGAAGGCGCTGAAATAGCGCCCGCCTACCTCGCCTCACCGTCACCCGGGACTTGATCGGGGGTCCATGTCTCCGCCGGCGAGGCGCTCGCGGATAGATGGATGCCGGATCAAGTCCGGCATGACGGATTTGGTTATTTCGCGCCCAAATACTGCGCCCACCACGCGAACACACGCTTCTTCAAATCGGCGACGTGCTCGGGCTGGCGGATGCCATGGCCTTCGTCGGGGTAGATCATCAGCGTCGTCGGCACGCCGAGTTCCTTCAGCGCGTGCCAATATTCGATCGACTGTCCCGGCGGCACTTCGATGTCGCGTTCGCCGACATAGATGAAGGTCGGAGTGCGCGCCTTCTTGATGTAGGTGATCGCCGAGACCTTCGCGTACGCCTCTGGGTCATCATAGGCCGACTTGCCGAAGAACGGGATCATCCACTGGTCGATGCCGTTGGTGCCGTAATAGCTGATCCAGTTCGATAGACCCGCGCCCGCAACGATTGCCTTGAAGCGATTGGTCTGCGTGTTCGCCCACATCGCCATGAACCCGCCATAGCTGCCGCCGGTCAGCCCGAGTCTAGCGTCGTCGATCGGCGCGACCTTCTCGACCGCATCGACCCCGGCCAGGATGTCGCGCAAATCGCCGCCGCCGAAATCGCGCTTGTTGGCTGCGGTGAACGCCTCGCCCTGGCCATAGCTGCCGCGCGGGTTGGGGTAGAACAAATAATAGCCGCGCGCGGTCAGAGCGGCCTCTGCGCTGTCCGCCCCAACGAAACGCGGCGAGGTGGCTGAGGACGGACCCCCATGGACGGTGACGATCATCGGCGCCTTGCCTGTGGAGGTGACGCGCGGACCGACCAGCCAACCCTGCACGTCGTATCCGTCGCTCTTCCAAGAGATGCTCTGCGCCGACACGCTGGGGGTGAGTCCGTCATTGTCGTGGGTCAGCTGCCGCACCGCACCGGGCGATCCAGCATGGATCGCGGGCGCCTTGTCATACCGCTGGGTGACGGTCGCGAAGGTCCGGCCGTCCGCCGCCCAGGCGATCCGTCCGTCGCCGGCGCCAAGGCTGGCGTCGGGGATGTCGATCAGCGGCGTCACGCGGCCGCGCGGGTCGATTGCAGCGCCGCCCATTGCGTTGCCCCTAAGGTAGCTGGCGCGCAGGCCGCCGCTGACCCATGCGAGTGAGGTGAAGGTCACAGGCTGCTTGGCGGTCACATCGACCGGTGCGCCTCCGGCGAACGGCACCGTCCACACATCGCCCCCGACCGGTCCGAAATCGCTCATCAGCCCGCCGATATAGGCCACGGTCTTGCCGTCGGGTGAGATGCGCGGGAAATCGAGTTGGGTCTTGGGCCGCGCGATATTGCGCACCGCGCCGGTGGTGGCATCGATCGCGTCAAGCGTCGCGACCCACCAATTGTTGTCGCCGTTGCCCAGCGCGGTGGTCGCGACGAAGCCCTTGCCGTCGGGCGTCCAGTCATATTCGTAGACATAGCGATCGGCGGGGGAGACCGGTTTGATGTTGGTGGTCACCCCGCCGACGTCGAACACCGCGATCCGCTGCTCGTCGTTCTTTTCGCCGATCTCGCCGACCAGCCGCACGCCAGGCTGAGTTGCGCCCGATTCTTTGCCGGCGTCGAGCGTCACCAGCACCGCGATGCGCTCACCGTCCGGCGAGAAGCGCGGCGTCTGCGCAATGCCGTTGATCGTGGCGAGGCCTGTATAGGGCAGTCCGGCGATCGGTCCGCCGGTCACCCGTTGCCGGCTGCCCACCACAATTGCGTGGTCCCTTTGGCGCGGTCGCGCTGAAGCCAGGCAAGCCTGAAGCCGGGCCCAAAGGTCAGCCCCGAATAGCTGCACGTCGCGCACGGATCGATCGTCGTCAGGATGTGTCCATCCTTGACCGACCGTACGACGATCTTGCCGTGCGCGGGCTTGCCGCTGTCGGTGTCCGCGGTCTCGACGCTCGCCAGCATGTCGCCCGCCGGGGAAAGCGCCAGCCCCGCATAAGCGTGCATCGGTTGCGCGGCGGGCGCGGCGGCGGTCGTAACGAGAAGGGCGGCAACGGCGAGGGTCAAGCGCATCGGCGATTCCTTGGGGAGGGGATGCCTTGTCGTAGCCGCTGTCGCGCCCACGAAAAAGGGGCCGGCGAACCGGCCCCTCCTCCTCGAGTCCGGGATCGGCGCTTACCAGCGGCGATCGTGGTCCCGGCCCTGACCGCGCCCATAGTCGCGATCGTGCTTTTCGACCTTCACCTGGCGGCTGATCGCGTCGAAGCGGCGATCGAGGTCGGCACGCTCGCGCATGTCGAGCCGGCCGCCCGACCGGGCATAGCGATATTCGAGCCCGACGACGTCGCGCAGCTGGCTCTTGAGCTGATACGCTTCGCGGCGGTCGAGCGCGCCCGAACGGAGGCCCTGGTCGATGCGCTGGCTCAGATTGGCCTGGCGCTGCGAAATGCTGGTCCACGGCGCCGCGCTCGCGACGGACGGGACGGTGGCGGCGGCCATACCCAGGCCCGCCAGCAAGATGGTCAGCTTTTTCATGGTCCGTACTCCTTTTGCGACCGGATACGTCCGGTCGAGGAGCAATCTGGGATCGACCTGTCGCCGATCTGTGTCGGCGGGTATGCCAATGTGTCGCAAGCGTTCGCCACGCCGAGAGTTGCGTTCATCTTCGAAAAAGCCAAAAAGCCGACCCCATGTCATCGACCATCGAAGAACTCGCCCGCCGCCGTGAAGCCGCCCGCCAGGGCGGCGGCGAAAAGCGCATCGCCGCGCAACACGCCAAGGGCAAGCTCACGGCACGAGAACGGCTCGACGTGCTGCTCGACGAGGGCAGTTTCGAGGAGCTCGACATGTTCGTCGAGCATAATTGCGTCGATTTCGGGATGCAGGACCAGATCATCCCCGGCGACGGCGTGGTCACCGGCACGGGCACGATCAACGGGCGGCTGGTGTGCGTGTTCAGCCAGGACTTCACCGTGTTCGGCGGCTCGCTGTCCGAACGCCACGCGCAGAAGATCTGCAAGGTGATGGACCTGGCGATGAAGATCGGCGCGCCGGTGATCGGGCTCAACGATTCGGGCGGCGCGCGAATCCAGGAGGGCGTCGCGTCGCTCGGCGGCTATGCCGAGGTGTTCCAGCGCAACGTGCTCGCGTCGGGCGTGGTACCCCAGATTTCGCTGATCATGGGCCCATGCGCGGGCGGCGCGGTCTATTCGCCGGCGATGACCGACTTCATCTTCATGGTGAAGGATTCAAGCTACATGTTTGTTACCGGTCCCGACGTGGTGAAGACGGTGACCAATGAAGTGGTGACGCAGGAAACGCTCGGGGGTGCGGTCACGCACACGACCAAGACCAGCGTCGCCGACAATGCGTTCGAGAACGATATCGAGGCGCTGCTTGCCGCGCGCGATTTCGTCGATTTCCTCCCCGCATCGAATCGCGAGGGCGTCCCCGAACGCCCGACTGCCGATCCGTGGGACCGGATCGAGGACAGCCTCGACACGCTGATCCCGGCGAGCGCCAACCAGCCGTACGACATGCACGAGCTGATCCGCAAAACGGTGGACGAGGGCGATTTCTTCGAGGTGCAGCCCAAGCATGCGGGCAATATCATCGTCGGCTTCGGGCGGATCGAGGGACGTACCGTCGGTGTGGTGGCCAACCAGCCGATGGTGTTGGCCGGGGTGCTCGATATCAATTCGTCCAAAAAGGCCGCGCGCTTCGTGCGCTTCTGCGACGCCTTCGATATCCCGATCGTCACCTTCGTCGATGTCCCCGGCTTCCTGCCCGGCACCGCGCAGGAGCATAATGGCATCATCAAGCACGGCGCCAAATTGCTGTTCGCCTATGCCGAGGCCACCGTGCCCAAGATCACCGTCATCACGCGCAAGGCGTACGGCGGCGCGTACGACGTGATGGCGTCGAAGCATCTGCGCGGCGACCTCAACTACGCCTGGCCGACCGCCGAGATCGCGGTGATGGGTGCGAAGGGCGCGGTCGAGATCATCTTCCGCGGCAAGACTCCCGAGGAGATCGCCGAGCGTACTGCGGAATACGAAGCCCGCTTCGCCAACCCCTTCGTCGCGGCAAGCAAAGGGTTCATCGACGAGGTGATCCAGCCGCACTCGACGCGGCGAAGGATCGCGCTCGGGTTGCGAAAGCTAAGGGGGAAGGTGCTCGAAAATCCGTGGAAGAAGCATGACAATATTCCGCTGTGATTGCCCCCGCGCGCTAACTCGTTAAAACGCCCGCTCCCCCTCCGCCCGAAAGGCTTGTCATGATTTCCATCCTCGCCCTCTTCCTCCAGGCTACCGCCGCGCCGGCGCCTGCTCCCGCGCCCGTCGCGCCGTGGACGGTCACGCCGCGCCCCAATGCCGATCCGACGATCACTTCGACCGTGGTCGGCACGCCGTCGAGCGATGGCAATGCCCGGCTCGTGATGCGGTGCGACTCGGGCAAGGAAAGGGTCGTCTCGGTCCAGTTGTTCACCAAGACCGCGCTCGGTGGCCCGCCCGACCGGCCGGTGACGCTGACGATCGACGGCGGCACGCCGCTCGGCGCGAATTGGGAGTTCGTCGAAAAGGGCGCGTATATCCGTGAGGACGTCGCGGTCACCACGCTGACCACCGCGATCGCGGGCGGCAAGGCGATCAAGCTTCACACCACCACCGCAGCGGGCGAGCCGATCGACGCAAGCTTTGCCGGACCGCCCTCGGCCGCGCCGGTGACGACGTTGCTCGGCGCGTGCGGCTACACGCTCGGCACGCCGCCGGTGCGGGTCGATCCGAACGCCAAAAAGCCGAAGTGAAGCTCGGCCGATTGAACCATGTCGGGGTGGCGACGCCGTCGATCGCCGACGCCATCCCCTATTGGCGCGACGTGATGGGCGCGACCGCGATCGGCGAGCCGTTCGACTTGCCCGCGCAAGGCGTGAAGGTGTGCTTCGTCAACACCCCTAACACGCAGATCGAACTGATCGAACCGTACGATGCCAGCTCGCCGATCGCGGCGTTCATCGCCAGGAACCCGGCGGGCGGGCAGCATCACGTCTGCTACGAAGTACCCGACATCCACGAAGCCAAGGCGTGGTTCGAGGCGAAGGGCGCCAAGGTGCTCGGCGAACCGCGGATCGGCGCGCACGGCACGCCGATCTTCTTCGTCCATCCGAAGGACATGGGCGGCGTGCTGACCGAATTCATGGAGACGCCCAAGGGCGACCGGAGCCATTAGATTCCGTTCGTGTCGAGCGAAGTCGAGACACGGTTACGGAGCGCGGGGGTCGGTTTCTCGACTTCGCTCGAAACGAACGGGGGTAGAAGCGAATGGCATACGAGCATATCCTGACCGAACGGCGCGGTGACGTGTTAGTCGTGACGCTCAACCGGCCCGACCGTCTCAACGCGGCGCCACCCGCGATGTTCGGCGAGATTCGTGACGCGCTCGCCAATCTCGACGGCGCGCGCGCGGTACTGGTCACCGGTGCAGGACGGGCGTTCTGTTCTGGCGCCGATGTCGGCGGCGGAGCGCTCACCGCCGCGGCGCAACGGCTCGATCCGGGTGCCGCAACTTATGATGCGCTGACCGGCAACTATAATCCGACGTTGACCGCGCTTGCGGACCTGAGCGTGCCGGTCGTCACCGCGGTGCGCGGGCCGGCGGCTGGCATCGGGTGCAGCTTGGCGCTCGCCGCCGATTTCTGCGTCGCCAGCGACACCGCCTATTTCCTCCAGGCTTTCGTCAATATTGGGCTCGTCCCCGATGGCGGCGCGAGCTGGATGCTGACGCGGCTGATCGGGCGGCCGCGCGCGACCGAGATGATGATGCTGGGCGAACGCGTCCCCGCGGCCAAGGCGCTCGACTGGGGGATGATCCACCGGATGGTCGACGACGACATGCTCGACCACGAAGCGTTCGCGCTGGCCGAGCGGCTCGCGGCGGGGCCGACGATCGCGCTCGGGCTGATGCGGCGTCAGCTCCACGCCGCGCTCGCCGACGATTACGAAGGCGCGATGCTGCGCGAGGCCGAGAACCAGCGCGCCGCGCGCGGCACGGCGGATTCGATGGAGGGCGGAATGGCGTTCCTGCAAAAGCGCAAGGCGGCGTTCAAGGGGGTGTGACCAGTCCCTTCCCGCGAGCGGGAGGGGAGTGCTAGGGACGGCAGCATGTCATCAGATAAGCCGACCCTCGACGACTGGCAGGCGCTCGCCGCGAAGGAAGTGAAAGGCGCCGACCTCACCTGGCACACGCCCGAAGGGATCGACGTCAAGCCGCTCTACACCGCTGCCGACGTCACCGAAGATCCCGGCCTGCCCGGTTTCGCGCCGTTCACCCGTGGCGTGCGCGCGTCGATGTACGCCGGCCGTCCGTGGACGGTGCGCCAATATGCCGGCTTCTCGACCGCCGAAGCCTCCAACGCCTTCTACCGCCGCAACCTCGCGGCCGGGCAGAGGGGCCTGTCGGTCGCGTTCGATCTCGCGACGCACCGTGGCTATGACAGCGACCATCCCCGCGTGACCGGCGATGTCGGGAAGGCGGGCGTCGCGATCGACACGATCGACGACATGAAGATCCTGTTCGACGGCATCCCGCTCGACAGGATGAGCGTGTCGATGACGATGAACGGCGCGGTGATCCCGATCCTCGCGTTCTTCATCGTCGCGGGGGAGGAGCAGGGGGTCGATCAGAGCCAGCTCGACGGAACCATCCAGAACGACATCCTGAAGGAGTTCATGGTCCGCAATACGTACATCTACCCGCCCGAGCCGAGCATGCGGATCATCGCCGACATCATCGGCTACACGTCGGCGCGCATGCCCAAGTTCAACTCGATCTCGATTTCGGGCTATCACATCCAGGAAGCCGGCTCGACGATCGTCCAGGAGCTCGCCTTCACGCTCGCCGACGGCATGGCGTACGTCCGCGCGGCGCAAGCCGCGGGGCAGGAAATCGACGCGTTCGCCGGGCGGCTGTCGTTTTTCTTCAATGTCGGCATGAATTTCTTCATGGAGATCGCCAAGCTGCGCGCGGCGCGGCTCTTGTGGCACCGCGCGATGACGCAATTAGGCGCGAAGCTCGACCGGTCGAAGATGCTGCGGACGCACTGCCAGACCAGCGGCGTGTCGTTGCAGGAGCAGGATCCCTACAACAACGTCATCCGCACCACGGTGGAAGCGATGGCGGGGGTGCTGGGGGGCACGCAGAGCCTCCACACCAACGCGCTCGACGAAGCGGTCGCGCTGCCGACCGATTTCACCGCGCGGATCGCGCGCAACACGCAGATCGTGCTGCAGGAGGAAACCGGCATCACGCACGTCGCCGACCCGCTCGGCGGCAGCTATTATATCGAGGCGTTGACCGCCGAATTGGCCGACAAGGCGTGGGCGCTGATCGAACGCGCCGAAGCGGATGGCGGGATGGCGAACGCCGTCGCCAACGGCTGGCCCAAGGCGATGATCGAGGAAGCCGCCGCCGCACGCCAGGCGCGCGTCGATCGCGGCGAGGACGTGATCGTCGGGGTCAACAAATATCGCCTCGCCGAGGAAGCGCATCTCGACATCCTCGACGTCGACAATCACGCGGTGCGCGAAGGACAGGTTGCGCGGATCGCCAAGGTCAAAGCCGGGCGTGACGAGGCCAAGTGCAGGGCGTCGCTCGACGCATTACGCGAGGGTGCGCGGGGCAAGGAGAACCTTCTCGCGCTGGCGGTTGAGTGCGCGCGGGCGCGGGCGACGCTGGGCGAGATCAGCCTGGCGATGGAGGATGTGTTCGGGCGGTACGGCACCAATCCCACCCCGGTCAGCGGCATCTATGGCGGCGCCTATGATGCGGACGCGCGCTGGGAAAACCTGCTGTCGGGCGTCGCCGCGACCGAGCGCCGCTTGGGCCGCAAGCCGCGCATGCTCGTCGCCAAGATGGGGCAGGACGGGCACGATCGCGGCGCCAATCTGGTCAGCTCGATGTTCGGAGATCTCGGGTTCGAGGTCGTACCGGGCCCGTTGTTCCAGACGCCGCAGGAAGCCGCCGTGCTGGCGCTGGAAAGCGATGTCGACGTGGTCGGCGCGTCCAGCCTCGCCGCCGGACACAAGACGCTGATCCCCGAACTCATCGGCCACCTTCGCGACGCTGGCCGCGCTGACATCAAGGTAATCGCCGGCGGCGTGATTCCCGCGCAGGACTATGACTTCCTGCGCGAAGCCGGGGTGCAGGCGATCTTCGGCCCCGGCACCAACCTGATCAAGGCGGCGGAGGACGTGCTGCGATTGCTCGGCCACAATATGCCCCCCGAGAGCGAGGCAGCGGAGTGACGCGCACCGACTGGACCCGGGACGAGGTCGCGGCGCTATTCGACCTGCCGTTCACCGAGCTCGTGTTCCGCGCGGGTCAGATCCACCGCGAGCATCACGCCGCGAACGAAGTCCAACTCTCGACGCTCCTGTCGATTAAGACTGGCGGCTGCCCGGAGGATTGCGGCTATTGCTCGCAATCCGCGAGCGCCGAGACCGGCCTGAAAGCGACCAAGCTGATGGACGTCCGCGCGGTGCTGCAGGCGGCGGCGCGAGCGAAGGACAATGGCTCGACGCGGTTCTGCATGGGCGCGGCGTGGCGCAACCCCAAGGGCAAGGATATTCCCGCGCTCGCCGAGATGGTGCGCGGGGTGCGCCAGATGGGGATGGAAACGTGCATGACGCTCGGCATGCTGACGCCCGGCCAGGCGGCGGCGCTGGGCGAGGCGGGGCTCGATTACTACAACCACAATATCGACACTTCGCCGGAGAATTACGCCAACGTCATTTCGACGCGCAGCTTCGGTGAGCGGATCGAGACGCTGGAGAATGTTCGCGAGGCGGGGATCAACGTGTGCTGCGGCGGGATCGTCGGGATGGGCGAGACGCGCGGCGACCGCGTTGGGTTCATCCACGCGCTGGCCTGCCTGCCGGTGCATCCCGAAAGCGTGCCGATCAATGCGCTGGTGCCGGTCAAGGGCACGGTGCTCGGCGACATGCTCGCCGACACGCCGCTGGCGAAGATCGACGATATCGAGTTCGTCCGCACGGTCGCGGTCGCGCGGATCACGATGCCGCGGAGCATGGTGCGCCTCAGCGCGGGCCGCGAGAGCATGAGCGACGCGACGCAGGCATTGTGCTTTTTGGCGGGGGCGAATTCGATTTTCACCGGCGACAAGCTGCTGACCGCGGGCAATGCCGGCGAGGACAAGGACGCAGCGCTGTTCGCGAAGCTCGGGCTGGCGCCGATGGCGGCGGAGCAGCGTGTGGTGGAGGCGGCGGAGTGAGCGACGTCGATTGGGAATCCTGGCTTTTGGAAGATGCCGGCGATCCGATCATCGAGAAGAAAGCCGATCAAGGCCCAGACACCTTAACGCCCGCCGAACAACTGACGTATTGTCTTTGGGTTGCCGACTACGGGATGCGGAACGCCGGCGATTTGGAAACGGCGGCTGATCTGTATCCGCCATTCAAGATGGAAGCTGCTGAGATAGCGGCGAGGCTTGGGCTTTCCAAAACATCGGAAGCTTTCAATCTGAGCGATGATGACTTGCAGCAAACGTATTTCGATCGCTTCGACGGCATGTGCGCAGAAATCTCGGAGGCGCTAGGCGTGCCTCCTCGGGCTAATTAGATCAGGGACAGGAAAGAAGTGTTCAAGAAAATCCTGGTCGCCAATCGCGGCGAGATTGCGTGCCGCGTGATGCGCACCGCGAAGAAGATGGGGATCGCGACGGTCGCGGTTTACTCCGACGCCGATGCACGCAGCCCGCATGTGCTGATGGCAGACGAAGCAGTGCGGCTCGGGCCGCCGCCGGCCGCCGAGAGCTATCTGCTCGCCGAATTGATCCTCGACGCGGCAAAGGTGACCGGCGCGGACTGCATCCATCCCGGCTACGGCTTCCTGTCCGAGCGCGAGAGCTTCGCGCGCGCGTGCGCCGATGCGGGGATCGCGTTTGTCGGGCCGCCGCCCAATGCCATCGCGGCGATGGGCGACAAGATCGAATCGAAGAAGCTCGCCAAAGCGGCGGGGGTCAACGTCGTGCCCGGCTTCCTGGGCGAGATCGCCGACACAGACGAAGCGGTGAAGATCGCCTCGGACATCGGCTATCCCGTGATGATGAAGGCGTCGGCTGGCGGCGGCGGCAAGGGGATGCGGCTGGCGTATTCGGAGCAGGACGTCCGCGAAGGGTTCGAGGCGACCAAGCGCGAGGGGCTCGCGTCGTTCGGCGACGACCGCGTGTTTATCGAGAAATTCATCGAAAGCCCGCGCCACATCGAAATCCAGCTGATCGGCGACCAGCACGGCAACATCCTCTACCTCAACGAACGCGAATGCTCGATCCAGCGCCGCCACCAGAAAGTGGTCGAGGAAGCGCCGTCGCCGTTCGTCACGCCCGAGATGCGCCGCGCGATGGGCGAGCAGGCGGTCGCGCTGGCGCGCGCGGTGGGCTATTATTCCGCCGGTACTGTCGAGCTGATCGTATCGGGCGCCGACACGACCGGGCAGGGCTTCTACTTCCTCGAAATGAACACCCGGCTGCAGGTCGAGCATCCGGTGACCGAGGCGATTACCGGGCTCGACCTGGTCGAACTGATGATCCGCGTCGCCGCGGGCGAGGCGCTTCCGCTGACGCAGGAGCAGGTTCAGCTCAACGGCTGGTCGATCGAGAACCGCGTTTACGCCGAGGATCCGTATCGCGGCTTCCTGCCGAGCATCGGGCGGCTGGTGCATTATGGCCCGCCCGCGAGCAGCGATACGCCCTACGGTGAAACCACGCGCGACGCGTATGTCCGCGTCGATGACGGCGTCACCGAAGGCGGCGAAGTGTCGATGTTCTACGACCCGATGATCGCCAAATTGATCACTTGGGCACCGACGCGTGAAGAAGCGATCGACGAACAGATCGCCGCACTCGACGCGTTCGAGATCGACGGGCCGGGCAACAATCTGGATTTCCTGTCGGCGCTGATGCAGCACCCGCGCTTCCGCGATGGCGCGATCACGACGGGGTTCATCGCCGAGGAATATCCCGACGGCTTCCATGGCGCGCCGGCGTCGGCGGATTTGCTCAAATCACTCGCCGCGATCGCCGCCTTCGCGGCGACGGCGGAGGCCGACCGCGCGCGCCGGATCGACGGGCAACTTGGCAAAAGGCTCCGCCCGCCATCGGCGTGGACCGTGAGGATCCACGGCGCTGACCATGACGTATCGATTTCGACCGATGGCGTGACGGTCGACGGCGAGGGTCACGAAATCGCGCTCGAATACACCCCCGGCGACCGCGTCGTGCACGCGGAGCTGGCCGAATCCGATCTCACCGTGAAAATCGCTCGCACGCGTACCGGCTTCAAGCTAACCACGCGCGGCGCGAGCCATGTCGTGCGCGTGCTCCCCACCGGGGTCGCCGCTTTCGCGCATCATCTGATCGAAAAGATCCCGCCCGATCTCTCCAAATTCCTGATCGCGCCGATGCCGGGGCTGCTGGTGCGGCTCGATGTCGGGGTCGGCGACGCGGTTCAGCTCGGCCAGCCGCTCGCGGTGGTTGAGGCGATGAAGATGGAAAACATCCTGCGCGCCGAAAAGACCGGCACGGTGAGGTCGCTCGAAGCCAAGGCCGGTGACAGCCTGGCGGTCGATCAGGTGATCCTCGAACTGGAATAAGGAGCCGACACATGAGCAAGGACGACATGATTGCCTGGGGCATGGATCTGGTCGTTGTCCTGCTCGCGATCGGCATGATCTGGACGACGGCGAAGGGCTTGCGCACCGGCGTCGCTCGCGGTCGCTATGGCCGCACTGCGAACCGCGACACTAACCCAGCCGCGTTCCGGAGGACCATCTGGATGACTGGCTTCAGCGCCGTCGTGCTGGTGCTTTTCGCTATCGCGCTTACCGTGCGGATGATCGTGCGCGGCGCGGCCTGATCAGGCGCGCGTCTGGCCGAACTTGGCCAGCAGCTCGTCGAGTTCCTGCTGTGTATCGACGTCGACCAATTCGTCCGGGCTGGCGACGACATGCCGCCCGGCGCGAATCACGTCGCGCGCACCGGCGTCGCCCTCAAGCCGTTCGAGCGCATCGAACCGGCCGCTTCCGAACAATACCGGGGGTCTTGGGCGGACGCCGTCGGACGACGCGACGACGCTGTTCGCGCCGTGCTGGGTGTCGAACAGTCGATGAACGTGCGTCGCGGTGATGCGCGGCATGTCGGCGAGCGCGATCAGCACCGCCTCAATGCCGTCGCCACGCGCCGCTTGCACACCGAGCCGGACCGACAGCGACAGGCCGTCTTCGGGACGCGGGTTGCGGACGACCTGATATCCGCGCGCCGCATAGTCCAGTTCCACTCCATCTTTGACGACGATCCGCCGGGCGAACGGTACTGCCTCCAACGCGGTGACTGCGTGCATCCCGAGCGGCTGGCCGAGGAACATCGCGGTCAGTTTGTCGGATAGGCCGAACCGCGCGGATTTCCCCGCGGCGAGCAGGATCAGCGCGGTGGTGTCAGGCGCGATCATGGAAATGCGCGACCATCGCGGCGGCAATCGACAGCGCGATCTCGGCGGGGCCGATCGCGCCGATGTCGAGCCCTGCGGGCGCATCGATCCGGTCGAGGTCGGCGTCGCTGACGCCCGCCGCCGTCAACCGTTCGCGGCGCGCGGCGTGGCTGCGGCGCGAGCCTAAAGCGGCGACATAGCCGGTCGATGCGGCCAGTGCGGCTTCCAGCGCGGGATCGTCGATCTTGGTGTCGTGGCTAAGGGTGACGACCGCAGTCGACGGGCCGGGCTTGAATGCCGCGACGGCTTCGTCAGGCCAGCGGTCGTCGAGCGCGACGCCGGGGAAGCGTTCCTCGGTCAGAAAGCGCGCGCGGGGGTCGATCACCGTGGTGGCGATGCCGAGTTCGCGGGCGAGTCCCGCCAGTGACTGCGCGATCTGCACCGCGCCGACGATCAGCAAGCGGCGCGGCGGGTCATAGCGGTTGGCGAACCCGGGCAGCGGCGCCGAATCGAGTCCGGACTGACCGGTGTCGAGATCGGTATAGACTGTAATCGCTTCGCCCCGGTCGCGCGCCTCGGCGATGCGATCGAACAACGACGCATCGAAGCCGGTCGGCGCGACAGGCTGGACCATCACCGAAATCTCGCCGCCGCACGGCAAGCCGACTTCCCATGCATCCGCATCGGCGACGCCATATGTTTTGGCGCGCCAGGATAGCTGGTTGTCGATCACCTCTGCGGCGGTGGTCAGGATGTCGTTCTCGACACAGCCGCCCGACACGGAGCCTTCGAAGCGGCCGTCCTGATGGACGATCATATGACTTCCGCGCGGACGCGGTGCGGAACCCCAGGTGCTGACCACGGTGGCGAGTGCGAGCGGCGCACCCTTCCACGCTAGCGCGGCGGCGATGACGGCGTCGTTATCGGCCACTGTCAGCCACCCACCACCTGCCGTCACCCTGAACTTGTTTCAGGGTCCAATTCTGCACTCGCGAGGACAGCGGCTGTTGCACGTTGGACGCTGAAACAAGTTCAGCACGATGCCGGTCGGAAGGAATCATACCGGCGGCAGCCCCGCGAGCAGCTTGTCGAGCGTGACTGGAAAGTCTCGCACCCTGACCCCGCATGCATTGTAGATCGCGTTCGCCATCGCCGCGCCCGCGCCCGAAATTCCCAATTCACCTACTGCCTTCGCGCCGACCGGATTGGCGCTGTCGTCGATTTCCTCGAGGAAATGACATTCGACCGCCGGAGCATCGGCATTCACCGCGACGTGATATTCGCCGAAATCGGGGTTCACGAACTGGCCGGTGCGGGTGTCGACCACGGCGTCTTCGGACAGTGCGTAGGCGATCCCCCAGATCATCCCGCCGACCATTTGATTGCGCGCGGTCTTCTCGTTCATCACGCGGCCGACGTCGAACACGCCGATCAGGCGGCGGACTCGAACTTCGCCAGTGACCGCGTTTACCGCGACTTCGGCGAATTGCGCGCCGTGGCTGGCCTGGCTGGTACGGCGGCTTTCCTTGCCCGGCCCCATCTTGCCGGTTGCGACGATCGGCTTGTCGACCAGGTCGGAAATTGACGAAGATCGCGCACCGGCGCCAACCATGCCGTCCTTGAGCACCAGTTCCTCGGGTGCGGCGTTCATGCGAAGCGCGAGTTCGGCGAGGATGTCCTCGCACGCCAGCGCGACCGCCGATCCGGATGACCCCGCGCCGAACGACCCGCCCGACCCGGCGCTGGCCGGGTAATCGGTATCCCCAAGCCGCACGTCGATCGCCGATACCGGCAGCCCGAGCATTTCGCCCGCGACCTGCGCCAGGATCGTGTAGGTGCCGGTGCCGATATCGGTCATGTCGGTTTCGATCACCGCGCGGCCCTCGGGCGACAGCGTGACGCGTGCCTCCGAATTAACGGTGAAATTGCCGCGCAATGCCGCCGCCATGCCCATCCCGACCAGCCATTCGCCGTCGCGCACCGATCCCGGTGTCGGGTCGCGCTGGTCCCATCCAAATCGCTTGGCGCCTTCGTCATAACATCGCGTCATCAATCGGGTGGAGAACGGCTTGCCGGTGGTCGGATCAGCCTCGGGCTCGTTGCGCTTGCGCAGTTCGACCGGGTCGAGCCCGAGTTGCTCGGCCAGTTCGTCCATCGCGCATTCGACTGCGAAGGTGCCGACCGCCTCGCCGGGCGCACGCACCGCGCCGCTGGACGGCAGATCGACGCGCGTGACGGCGGTGGTGAACTTGCGATTTTCGGCGGCATAGAGCGGCAGCGTGCCGAACGGAACGGGCTCGAGAAAGCCCTTGCCGTCCTTCTGCGAACTGATGCTTTCGTGCGCGAAGGCGCTGATCCGCCCATCGTTGTCACAACCGATGCGGACGCGCTGCACGGTGTCGCCGCGGTGGTGGACGAGCGCCGCGGTCTGGCGGCGCGGGAGCGCAATCTTGACCGGCCGGCCCAGATCGCGCGCGGCCACGGCGGCCATCACCGTTTCTGGCCCGACTCCGGTCTTCCCGCCGAACCCGCCGCCGACATATGGCGCGAGAATGCGCACCTTGGCCGGTTTGATCCCCAAGGCCTTGGCGACCGTCGTCTTCGCCGAGTCAAGCACTTGGAGCGACGCGCGCAGCATCAGCGTATCGCCTTCCCACCACGCGGTTGCGGCATGCGGCTCGAGCGCAGCGGGGAAATGCGGCGGGGTGGTGTAGGTCCGGTCGAACTTGATCTCGGCGGCCGCGATCGCGGCATCGACATCGCCCTTCACGATCACGGGCAAGAACCCGATCTTGTGATCTTCGATCACCGGTTGTACGCGCGGGTCGTAACGCCCTTCGCGCTTTTCGTACGTCACCACGACCGCCAGCGCGGCGGCACGCGCCGCTTCCAGCGTCTCGGCGACGACGAGCCCGACCGGCTGACCGAAATGGTCGATCTCCTTGGTCCAGCCCGGCATCGGCTCCTGCGAGCTGCCGCCGCTCGACACGAATTGCTCATGGTCGGTGACGATCGCGACAACGCCCGCCATTGCTTCCGCCGCGCCGGTATTGATCGCCGTCACGGTCCCGCAGCCGATCGTCGCGCCGATCACTTGGGCGTACAGCGTCCCGTCGGGCGCGCCCTCGACGGCGTATTGCGCGGTGCCGGTGACCTTGAGCGGCCCCTCATAACGATCGACCGGCTTGCCGATCAGGCCTTGCCGACCGTTGTCGAGACCGGCGGGACGATACGGCGCGTCCATCACGATGTCGTTCACGATGTCGCCTCCCGTGCTATGCGGCGTCAACAGCCCTAGCCCGGAATCGGTCCGCATATGAAACTTTTCAAGAGGCTCCTCGCCGCAAGCCTTGTCGTCGCACTGGCATCGCCGCTCGCGGGCGCGCAGAGTGGACGCATGGCATCGCTGTCAGCGCCCATCGTCATCGGCCATCGCGGCGCGTCGGGCGAACGCCCCGAACACACGCTGGCGAGCTACGAGCTGGCGATCGACGAGGGCGCCGATTTCATCGAGCCCGACCTGGTGCTGACCAAGGACAACGTCTTCGTCGCGCGGCACGAGAACGACATCACAGGCACGACCGACGTGGGCGCGCACCCGGAGTTCGCCGCGCGTAAGACCACCAAGACGATCGACGGACGGAGCCATACCGGCTGGTTCACCGAGGATTTCACGCTCGCCGAACTCAAGACGCTGCGTGCCAAGGAGCGCCTGCCGCAACTTCGCCCGGCCAACGCCAAATATGACGGGCAATTCACCATCCCGACGCTCGCCGAGGTAATCGCGCTGGCGAAGAAGCGCTCGAAGGAATTGGGGCGGACGATCGGCATCTATCCCGAAACCAAGCACCCCAGCTATTTCGCGTCGATCGGTTTGCCGATGGAACGCCATCTGGTCGCCGAATTGAAAGCGGCGGGTTGGGATAGCGCGACCGCGCCGGTGTTCATCCAGAGCTTCGAAGTGAACAACCTCAAGCTGCTCCACACGCTGACCAGGATCCGCCTGATCCAGTTGATGGACGGCAGTGGTGGCCCCGCCGACAACGCGACGCCGAGCTATGCCGCGATGATCACGCCCGCTGGCTTGAAGGCGGTCGCAGCGTACGCTTGGGGGATCGGGCCCAACAAGGACATGGTCGACAAGGGCGAGGGCACGCCGACCACGCTCGTCGCCGACGCGCACAAAGCGGGGTTGCGCGTCCACGTCTGGACTTTCCGCGCGGAGAATTTCTTCCTGCCCACCAGCCTGAAGGTCGGCACCGATCCGATCGCGCGCGGCAACGTCGCCGAGGCGATCCGGCGCCAGCTTGCGACGGGCATTGATGGATTTTTCACCGATTTTCCGTTAATTGGCGTGACAGCGCGGAATGCCTATCGGACATCCGCCGCCAAATAGATCGGATATGTATGCGGAAATTGCTCATCGCCGCGGCGGTCCTGCCGCTTCTGACCGGGGGCTGTCTCAGCACCGTCGGCAGCATCGTCACCGCGCCGGTCAAGGTCGTGAGCAAGGGGGTCGACTGGACCACCACCAGCCAATCCGAGGCCGACCGAAACTACGGCAAGAAGATGCGCAAGGCCGAAGCGCGCGAAGGCCGCGAGCGCAAGGCGCACGACAAAGCGTGCCGCGAGGATCCTGCCAATTGCGGGCCGTACACCGGCTTTCGCGCGCATCCCGGTGAACCCGAGCCGGTCGATTGACCAGTGCTGTTCCCCGGCGAAGGCCGGGGCCCAGTCGCGAGCCGCCCGATGCTGGACCCCGGACTTCGCCGGGGAACGCTATCAATTCCCGCCCAGCACCTCGGCGATCGCGCGGAGCGTCGCGGGGTGCATCTGCACGCCCATATGACTGCTGACGATCTCGATCGATCGCACATGGTCGTCGTGACAGATCGCGCCGTTGACGAGGCCGTCGCTCGCGCTCCAGATCGCGGTGGCCGGCACCGGTAGCGGCGCGGCGATCTCCTCTCGCCGCGCGATCACGCTCTCGCTGTCGATCTTCTCGCCCGACAGCAGCTCGAACATGCGCCAGACGTTGGTCGCGCGCGGATCGCCGGCGAAGGGCGAGCTGACGGTGATGACCTCGCGTACCAAAGCGGGCTCGCGATGCGCCGCGAACCGCGCGATGATCCCGCCCAGACTCACGCCGATCAGCGTCACCGGCTCGCCGGCATCGTCGTGATACGCGCGTAGCCGGTCGAGCAGTTTCTCGCCCTCGCCGCCGATCGTCCGCGAGCCGGCATTGCGCCCCAATTTCCACCCTTCGACGCGGTAGCTGAGCGCGGTCAGGTAGCGCTTCATGACGATGTTCGACCGGTCGGTGTTGACCAGCCCGGGGAGCAGCATGATCGGGCGACCGTCTCCCGGCGGCGCCTTCATCAGTTCGGGCCATGCTTTGGGAATGCTCGCAATGGTGCCGATCATGCGCGGCAGCTCTGCTGCCCATTGCGCCTTGGAGGGTGGGTGCGGAACGCTCGCGTCTGCTGAGATTTCTTTCGTCATCGCACCCGTGATAGATTGTTCCGATGGAAGCTGAAACGCACGTTCTCGATTCTCTGCCCCCCGGCGCGTCCGCCGACTGGACCGTGCCGCAGGACTGGACGCATTACACGCCTGAGGAGCACGCGACGTGGGACACTTTGTTCGCGCGCCAGGCCAAATTACTCCCCGGCCGCGCATCCGAGGCCTATCTGCGCGGGCTCGATGTGCTCAAACTGTCCAAGCCCGGCATTCCCGATTTCGCTGAATTGTCCGATCGGCTGACGAAGCTGACCGGATGGCAAGTCGTCGCGGTGCCCGGACTCGTGCCCGACGACGTGTTCTTCGACCATATGGCCAACCGCCGCTTCGTCGCGGGCAATTTCATCCGCCGGCCCGACCAGCTCGATTACCTCCAGGAACCCGACGTCTTTCACGATGTGTTCGGTCACGTGCCGATGCTCGCCGACCCGGTGTTCGCCGACTATCTCGAAGCGTACGGCAAGGGCGGCCAGCGCGCGATGGGGATGGACGCGCTCAAATATCTGGGTCGGTTGTATTGGTATACGGTCGAGTTCGGGCTGATCGCCGAACCCGAAGGCTTGCGGATTTACGGATCCGGCATCGTGTCGAGCTATTCCGAAAGCCAGTTCGCACTCGACGATCCCAGCCCTAACCGGATCGGCTTCGACCTCGCGCGGGTGATGCGCACCGAATACCGGATCGACGATTTCCAACAGAACTATTTCGTCATTCCGAGTTTCGATGAGTTGCTGAGGGTGACTGTCGAAACCGACTTCGCGCCGCTATACGAACAATTGAAGGCGCAGCCCGACATCGCCGTCGCTGAGATTGTCCCGAGCGATACAGTATTGACGTGCGGCACGCAGCAATATGCCCGGTCGCGCGGCTGATTACGCTCGACTCTACTCCTCCCGGCTGGCAAGTTCATGACAATCTAGACCGAGGGGATGCGGTGATGGGTGTCGAAGAACTTAACCTGATCGAGCCGGCGCTATCCGGCGCCCGCCACTTAAAGGCGCAATTCCCTCATATCATCTTTACCAGCGGTGCGCGGTCGGTCGTCGATCAGGCGCGGGCGATGGCGCAGAACATCGCGCAGGACCGTCATGGCTACCTTCGCGTTTACAAGGCGCGAGCGGAGGCCAATGAGCTTCAGGCGTGGGTCGATGCCCATCCCGCCGCGACTAGCGTGGCCGCGATCCAGGCGGGACTGCTGAGCGTGATGAACGCGTGGCCGGCTGCACGGCAGATGAAGCTTTCGAGCCACCTTGGCGGACTGGCGTTCGACGTTCAGCCGCTGCCCGATGGCCCGGCCGCCACTGCGATCAAGGCGGCGATCCGGGCGTTGCCCCACTGCACGTTTCTGGAACGGGAAGGCAAATTGACACGCTGGCATGCGCAGTTCGCCTGACCGTCCCGATTTTCACGCGATCCGCTCCACGAGGAAAGTAGCTGGCGCATCGCAGCCGCGATCGCCTAGAGGTCGAGCGCCCAGCCGTCGCGGCCCTTGGGATCGAAGGGCTTGGTCGGAACGTAACGTTCGGCGCCCGCGGCGAGCGTGAGGATCGTCCAGTCGCCGCGAACCTCGGCCGCGATTAATTTACAGCCGCATGTCGTATAGGCATCGACCACCTGACCGCGCTGCGTATCGAGCAACCCGGCGAGCAGGATCGTCGCTTCGGGCGCGGCGATCGAGGCGAGTTCGGGCGCCATCGACACGAGCGGTCCCGCCAGCACGTTCGCGATCACGAGGTCGTAGGGCGCGCGCGCCGTGATCGCGGGATCGAGCGCACCGTCGGCGACGATCAGCTCGATGTCCGCGACCTGGTTGGCCGTCATGTTCGCGCGCGTCACTTCGACCGCGGCGGGGTCGATATCGGTCGCGACGATCCGCGCGCCCGGCCATAAATGCTGCGCCGCGAAGGCAAGCAGCCCGGTGCCGGTGCCGATGTCGATGATGGCGGAAAATGCCGTGCCCGCCATCGCGTCGAGCGCTTTCAGACAGCCCGAGGTCGTCGCGTGATGCCCGGTGCCGAACGCGCGGCCGGCGTCGATCAGGAACGCGCGACCGCCGGGGGGTGCAACGATCGGATGTGCGCTGGTGTGGACGACAAAGCGCCCCTCGGCGATCGGCTCGAGTCCGGCCTGGCTCATCGCGACCCAATCCTCGGGCGTGAGTGCCTCGACGACCGGATCGACCCGGGCGGCGCTCGGCACCAGCGCGCGCAACGTGGCGATCATAGCCGGGTCAGGCTGGCTTTCCGTATAGGCATCGAGCCGCCAACGCTCGACATCGTCCTCGATCTCTTCGGTCGTCATCAGCACCGCGTCGATGTCGATCTCGCCCGCGTCGATCGCCTCGGCCTCGGCGCGGGTGCAGGGAAAGCTGGTCTTCCAGCTGTCGATCAGCGCGTCAGCGGACATAGCTCGCCCCGTTCACGTCGATCACCGCACCGGTCATCGATGGCGGAGCGCTGAGCGCGAGATAGGTGACGGCGTTGGCGACTTCCTCGGGGTCGGCGACACGGCCGAGCGGGATGTCGGCGAGCAATTTGTCGCCGCCGCGGCTCGCCAGATAATCTTCAGCCATGCCGGTCATCGTGAAACCGGGGCATACCGCGAAGGCGAGGATATTCTGTGCGGCATAACCGCGGGCGATGCTTTTGGTCATCGCGACCATCCCGGCTTTGGACGCCGCATAGTGCCAGTGCCCCGGCGAGTCGCCGCGATAGGCGGCACGGCTGGCGACGTTGACGATGCGGCCGCCCGTCCCGCGCTCCTGCCAGTGCCGGATCGCAAGCCGGCACAATTCGGCGCTCGCGGTCAAATTGATCCGCATCGTGCGTTCCCAGTTGGCGACCCAGGCGTCGTCGGGCTGATCGATCGGGTTGGCTTCGAACACGCCGGCATTGTTGATCAGGACGTTGATCGTACCGAGCTGGCTGAGCGCCGTATCCCACAAATGGCGCGGGCCCGTCGCGTCGGCGAAATCGGCGGCGATGCCGCTTGCGGTGCCGTGGCCAACGAAGGTGACGCCAGCGGTAGTGGACAGCGCGGCAGCGATCGCCGCGCCGATGCCCCGGCTACTGCCGGTCAAGAGGATATTGGTCATGCGCGCCGCTGTAGCGCGCGGAAGCTCAGGCCGCCACGCTTGCCGAGAAATCGTCGGCCGCACCTTTGAGGCCGCCGAGCCGGTCGTCGACGTCGCCGACATCCTCGGCCAGCGTCCCCATTTCGCGCGCGACGTTTTCGGTGTCCTCGCGGATCGTCGCGATGGTGTGCGCCATCGAATCGGCCGCTAGCGCGGTCTCGTCGACCGCGGCGGTGATCGCGGTCACGGTCTGGGCCTGTACTTCCATCGCCTCGCGGATGCGCGCGGCGGAATCCTGCACTTCGGCGACGGTCGCCTTGATCGAGGCGCTGGTGTCGACGGTGGACCGGGTGGCGGACTGGATCGCGGCGATCTTGGCAGCGATATCGTCGGTCGCGCGCGCGGTCTGGTTGGCGAGGCTTTTGACCTCCTGCGCAACGACTGCGAAGCCGCGGCCGGCATCGCCCGCGCGCGCGGCCTCGATCGTCGCATTGAGCGCGAGCAAATTGGTCTGGCCGGCAATGTCGCGGATCAGCCCAAGGATCGATTCGATCGACTTGGCGTGATCGCTCAGCGCCCCGCTCGATCCGACCGCGTCACCCGCCTGGTCGGCGGCGCGGTTGGCGATCTCGGCAGCCGCCTCGACCTCGATCCGGGCATCCTCGATCGCGCGGATCAGCCCAGCGGCGGTCTGTGCCGCCTCGCGCATCGCGACCGCCGATTGCTCCGCGGCGGCGGCGACCTCGCTCGTCTTGCCGATCATGCCCTTGGCCGACACGGAGGTGCGCCCGGCCTGTTCGCGGATCCGCGCGCCGAGTTCGGCAGTCGCGCCGATCGATCCGGCGATCGATTCGCGGAATTTTTCCGAGCTGGCGAGCCGCGACTTGCGCGCGCGATGCTCGATCAATTGCGAGACGTAGCTGGTCAGCACGTGCGCTTCGACGAAGGACAGCCGCTGCAGCACGTCGGCATACCGTGCCAGCCGAACGCTGTCGGTGCCGCACGCGTCGGCGAGGATGATGAGCGTTTCCTGATACGCGGCGGTCAGCGACGCGAGCAACGGCGCCAGCGACACCCCGGCGCGGTCCGACTGGCGCGCGTTGGTGCAGGCCATTTCCATCCATTCGCGACCCATCGGGTCTTCGAACTTCGCCCGCATATAAGCGGTGCTGGTTTCGATCTCCTGCGCGAGCTGTTCGGGGGTGTAATAGGCGCGGACGTGCGCGGTCGCGGGGTGCGCGAGATAATGCTGCCAGAAGATTTCGCAGACGCGGCGATAATGCGGTGCGACGATCGGGGCGATTTCGGCCGTCAGCGGGCGGATTTGCCCGTCCCAGTCGAACGCCGGCAAGTCGCGGGCGAGCGCTTCTTCCAGGTCCTGGGGCCAGGTTGCCGACTGTTTCTCGCTCATCTTCCCTCTTCCGGGACGTTATGCCGCCACTTTGGCGACGAAATCGCTGGCACTGGTCTTGAGCTGGCCAAGCTGGCCGTCGAGCGAATCGAATCCCCGCCCGACGCTGTCGATCTCGCTCGCCACCGCCTCGGTATCCTCGCGAATGGTTGCGATTGTGTTCGACATCGAATCGGCGGCGAGCGCGGTCTCGTCGACCGCGGCGGTGATCGCCGTCACGGTCTGCGCCTGGGCTTCCATCGCGAAGCGGATGCGATTGGCCGATTCCTGGACTTCGGTGACGGTCGCCTTGATCGACGCATTGGTATCGACGGTGGAACGCGTGGCGGACTGGATCGCCGCGATCTTGGCGGCGATATCGTCGGTGGCGCGCGCGGTCTGGTTGGCGAGGCTTTTGACTTCCTGCGCGACAACCGCGAAGCCGCGGCCGGCATCGCCCGCGCGGGCCGCCTCGATCGTCGCGTTGAGCGCGAGCAAATTGGTCTGACCGGCAATGTCGCGAATCAGCCCCAGAATCGATTCGATCGATTTGGCATGATCGCTCAGCGCTTCCGACATGCCGACCGCCTGGCCGGCCTGGGAACTGGCGCGGTTGGCGATTTCGGCGGCTGCCTCGACCTCGATCCGGGCGTCCTCGATCGCGCGGATCAGCCCGGCGGCGGTCTGTGCGGCTTCGCGCATCGCGACCGCCGATTGCTCGGCGGCTGCGGCGACTTCGCTGGTCTTTCCGATCATCCCGCGCGCCGACGTGGAGGTGCGCACCGACTGGTCGCGCAATGCATGGCTTTCCTGGCTCGACCGCTCGACCACCATGGCGATGCCGTCGCGGAATTCGGCGGCGAGCGCTTCGCGCGCGGCTTGCGCGGTGTGCTCGACGAATCCGTTGTAGAGCGCGACCGTTATGTCGCCCTCCATCGCCGACAGCCGCAACAATGTGTCGATCATCGTCGGTAGGCGTGGATCGTCGCGATCGACGCGGGCCATCAGGCTGCCGAGCGCGGCGCGGTCGCTGGCGTTGATCATCGACAGCAATGCTTCGGGCTCGACCTTGCCGGCATAGGCCGCGGCGACCGAGCGCGCGATCGATTCGACCCAGCCGCGCTCGTTGGTCTTGAGGAATCGCATCTTGAGGAAATCGACCCCCAGGTCGATCATCTTGGCGGTTTCGTGCGGCGCCCAGACGCGGTCGTCGGCGAAACAGCGCAGCCATTGCTGCCAATACGCTTCGGAGATCGCGCGGATGTCGGGCTCGATCACCGTCCACACATCATGGCTGGCGGACGCGAGCGACCCGTCAAAATCGAAGATGCGCAGCCGCTCGGACAGCCGGACCTTGGCGGCCATCACGTCGGACGAGGGCAGATCGGTGGTGCTCAAGATCGGTTGCTCCGGGCTAACGCATGACGGCGACGCGAGAATTTACCGTCACGGGCTAGCGCGAATTTGGTTAAGGAGAGGTTAGGAAACGGCGGATGGGTTGCATCCCAAAGCGTGAGGGGTAAGAGGGCCCACGCATCCATTCAGGGGTATTTTCCTTGGCTACCACACCGCCGAAAGCCGCCAAAGATTCGGGGCGCCCGATCGCGCCGCATTTGAGTCACTATAAATGGGGACCGGCCATGCTGGTCTCGATCCTGCACCGCGCGACCGGCGATGGCATGGCGATCGTCGGCGGGTTGCTGTTCACCTGGTGGCTGGCGTCGCTCGCCGCGGGCAAGGAAAGCTACGACTGGTTCCTGTCATGGTTCACCGGGCCGAGCTGGAACATTCTCGGCTATATCGTCGGCGTCGGGCTGACGCTCTCGCTGTTCCAGCACATGTTGAGCGGCATCCGCCACTTCGTGCTCGACACCGGCGCGGGCTACGAGCTCAAGACCAACAAGACCGGCGCGCTCCTGACGATCGTCGGGTCGGTGTTGCTCACCATCCTGTTCTGGGGCTTGCTGCTCAAGGACGTCATCTTCGCAGGGGCAAAATAATGGGCGACGGCACCGAACTCGGCCGCGTCCGCGGCCTCGGCAGCGCGCATGAGGGCGCGCATCATTGGTGGCGCCAGCGGCTGACCGCGGGGTCCAACCTGTTCTTCCTCGCCTGGTTCATGATTTCGCTGACGCGGCTGTCGGGGTTCGATTATCTGTCAGTACACAGCTGGATCGGATCGGCCTGGGTCGCGGTGCCGATGATTCTGCTGGTGATCTCGACGTGCTGGCACGCGCGGATGGGGCTGCAAGTGCTGATCGAGGATTATCAGCATGACGAAACCCGCATCGTCACGATCGTCGCGCTCGAATATTTCCTCGCGGTGATCGCGGTCACCGCGATCTTCGCGATCCTCAAGGCGGCATTGGTGCCGCTCGCGGGATGAGCGACGCTTATAAGATCATCGACCACACCTATGACGCGGTCGTGGTCGGTGCCGGGGGTTCCGGGCTCCGCGCGGTGCAGGAATGCGCGCAGAGCGGGCTCAAGACCGCCTGCATCACCAAGGTCTTCCCGACCCGCAGCCACACCGTTGCAGCACAGGGCGGGATCGCCGCCAGTCTGGGCAATATGGGCCCGGATCACTGGACCTGGCATATGTTCGACACCGTCAAGGGATCGGACTGGCTCGGCGATCAGGATGCGATCGAATATATGGTCCGCGAAGCGCCCGCCGCGGTCTACGAACTCGAACACGCCGGGGTGCCGTTCAGCCGTACCGATGCCGGCAAAATCTACCAGCGCCCGTTCGGGGGCATGATGCAGAACATGGGCGAGGGGCCGCCCGCGCAGCGCACCTGCGCCGCCGCCGACCGCACCGGGCACGCGATGCTCCATGCGCTCTACCAGCAGAGCCTGCGCTTCGACGCCGATTTCTACATCGAATATTTCGCGCTCGACCTGATCATGGACGGCGGCGAGTGCAAGGGCGTGATCGCTTTGTGCATGGACGTCTGCTCTATCCACCTCTTCCGCTGCCTTGCCGTGGTCCTCGCGACCGGCGGCTATGGCCGCACCTATTTCTCCGCGTCCTCGGCGCATACCTGCACCTGTGACGGCTGCGGCATGGTGCTGCG
>NZ_JAQGKZ010000026.1 GCF_028289855.1 Sphingomonas bacterium
TGCGGATAGGTGATCGGCTCCTGCCCGTTCTTGCGGCGGCCGAACGCAGGGATATTGTCCATCGGGCCGGGGCGATAGAGCGATACGAGCGCGATGATGTCGCCGAAATTGCTCGGGCGAACCGCCGACAACGTGCGCCGCATACCTTCGGATTCGAGCTGGAACACGCCGACCGTGTCGCCCTTCTGGAGCAGTCGATAGACGTCCTCGTCGTCCCAGGTCAGCGCGTCGAGATCGAGCGCGATCCCGCGCTTGGCAAGCAGCTGAGTCGCCTTTTGCAGCACCGACAGCGTCTTCAGGCCGAGAAAATCGAACTTCACGAGGCCCGCATATTCGACATATTTCATGTCGAACTGCGTCACCGGCATGTCCGAGCGCGGGTCGCGGTAAAGCGGGACGAGTTCGGCCAGCGGACGGTCGCCGATCACCACGCCGGCGGCATGTGTCGAGCTATGGCGCGGCAGCCCTTCGAGCTTCATCGCCAAGTCGAGCAAGTGGCGGACATCCTTGTCGCCGCGGTACTCCGCCAGCAATTCGCTCACGCCGTTAAGCGCGCGGGTCAATGTCCACGGATCGGTCGGGTGGTTCGGCACCAGCTTCGCGAGCCGGTCGATCTGGCCGTAGCTCATCTGGAGCACGCGGCCGGTATCCTTAAGGACGGCGCGCGCCTTCATCGTCCCGAAGGTGATGATCTGCGCGACCTGGTCGCGACCATATTTCGCCTGGACATAGCGGATGACCTCGCCGCGCCGCGTTTCGCAGAAATCGATGTCGAAATCGGGCATCGACACGCGCTCGGGGTTGAGGAAGCGTTCGAACAGCAGCCCGAGCTTGATCGGATCGAGATCGGTAATCGTCAACGACCAGGCGACGACACTGCCCGCGCCCGAGCCGCGGCCTGGGCCGACCGGGATATCGTTGGACTTCGCCCATTGGATGAAGTCGGCGACGATCAGGAAATAGCCGGAAAAGCCCATGCTGATGATGACGTCGAGTTCGAATTCGAGCCGGTCGCGATACTCGGCGCGCCACTCGCCCTCACCTTCGCCGCCCAATTCGACGATGCGATCGAGCCGTTTTTCCAACCCCTCACGCGCCCACGTCCGCAGCGCCTCGGCCTCCGCATCGGGATCGCCGGCGAGGCTGGGCAGAATCGGCTTGCGCTTCGGCGCTGCAACCGCGCAGCGCTGCGCGATGACCAATGTATTGGCGATCGCCTCGGGCAAATCCGCGAACAGCGTCCGCATGTCCTTGGCGGGCTTCATCCACGCGTCGGGTGAGCTACGCGGGCGGTCCTCGCTGGCGATGTAACTCGATGAGGCGATGCACAGCATCGCGTCGTGCGCCTCGCCGAATTCCTGCTCCGCAAAACAGCACGGGTTGGTCGCAACGATCGGCAGGTTGCGGGCATAGGCCAGTTCGAGCAATTCGGCCTCGGCCTTGCCCTCGGCCGGGTCGAGCCGGCGCGAAATCTCGACATATAGCCGGTCGCCGAAGATCGACTGCAAGCGGTCGGCATAGGCCAAGGCGCGGTCGGGCTGGTCCTCGGCGAATAGGCGGGCAAGTGCGCCCTCCCCGCCCGCGGTCAGCGCGATCAGTCCTTCGGCGTGTCCGGCGAGCCTCTCGAGATCGACATGCGGCGCCTGTTCAAGCGGACGGCCGAGATGCGCCTCGCTGACCAGTTTGCACAAGTTGAGATAGCCCGCCTCATCCTGCGCATAGAGCGCAAGCCAGTCGGTCGCGACCGCAGCACCCTCTGGCAGATCGGGCCGCGCGACGCCCAGCATCGTGCCGATGATCGGCTGCACCCCCGCCTCGATCGCGGCATCCGAAAACGGCATCGCCGCGAACAGCCCGTTGCGGTCGGTCAACGCGGCAGCGGGAAACCCTAGGGCCCGGGCGGATTTGGCGATCGCCTTCGGCTCGATCGCGCCGTCGAGCATCGTGTAGCATGAGAAGATTCGAAGGGGCACGAAGCCGGAATGAGGCATGGGCCAACGCTAGGCGGTCGCTCCGCGGTTTGAAACCCAACCGGTCGATCTTTCCACAGATTTTATCACGCGCTCAAAGCAGCTTTTCGATATCCGTTGCGATGTCCTCGGGCTTGGTCGTCGGGGCGTAGCGTTCGACCACCTTGCCGTCCTTACCCACCAGGAACTTGGTGAAGTTCCACTTGATGCCTTCGGTTCCGAGAAACCCCGGCGCCTGTTTCTTGAGCTCGGCATAAAGCGGGTCGGCGGTCGATCCGTTGACATCGACCTTGGCGAACACCGGAAAGGTGACATCGTAGGTCAATGAGCAGAAAGTCGCGATTTCCTCGGCATTGCCCGGCTCCTGCGCGCCGAACTGATTGCAGGGAAAGCCCAGCACCTCGAACCCGCGATCGGCATATTTGCGGTGAAGCGCCTCCAGCCCCTCGTACTGCGGCGTGAACCCGCATTTGGACGCGACATTGACGACCAGCAGCACCTTGCCGGCGAATTCCGCCAGATCGGCGTCCGCGCCGTTCGCCGCCTTGACGTGGAAATCGGTGATCGCGGTCATGCCCTGCCCCTTATTCGAGATGCCCTTCGTGCAGTCGTACCACACGATCCATCTTCGCCGCGATACGCTCGTTGTGCGTCGCGATCAGCGCGGCGGAGCCTTCCTGGCGGACCAGGCGGAGCAATTCGGCCAGCACGATGTCGGCGGTGCCTTCGTCGAGATTGCCGGTGGGCTCGTCGGCCAGGATGAGCGCGGGGCGGTTGGCGAGCGCGCGGGCGACGGCGACGCGTTGCTGCTCGCCCCCCGACAATTGGCTGGGCTTGTGCGTCAGGCGATGCACCAAACCGAGTGCGGCCAGTAAAGTATCGGCGCGCACTTCGGCCTCGCTTTGCGTCGCGCCGTGGATCAGCTGTGGCAGCACGACGTTCTCGATCGCGGTGAAATCGGGCAACAGATGGTGGAATTGATAGACGAAGCCGAGCTGGTCGCGCCGCGTCACGGTGCGCTCGGCGGCGTCGAGCTTCGACACCTCAATCCCCGCAATGCGGATCGACCCGCCAAATCCGCCTTCCAGCAACCCGACCGCCTGAAGCAGCGTCGACTTTCCCGATCCCGAGGGACCGAGCAGCGCGACGATCTCGCCGGCACCGACCGACAGATCGACGCCGCGCAGCACCTCGATCGTGACGCCGCCCTGTTCGAAGGAGCGCGTTAAACCAGTAGTCGAAAGAACTGCTTCACTCATAGCGAAGCACTTGCACGGGGTCGGTTCCTGCCGCCTTGAACGCCGGGTACAGCGTCGCGATGAACGTCAGCAGCATCGCGACCAATACGATCGCGGCGATCTCCACCGGGTTGGGCTTGGACGGCAATTCGGTCAGGAAGCGAATCGAGGGATCCCACAGATTCTGACCCGTAATCCGCCCGACCAGCCCGAGCACTTGTTGCCGCACCGCCAGCGTCGCGAACCCGAGCAACGCCCCGGCCGCGGTGCCAAGCACACCGATCGTCGTCCCGACCGTCATGAAAATCCTGACCAGCGACCCCCGCGTCGCACCCATCGTGCGCAGGATCGCGATGTCGCGCGTCTTGGCGCGGACCAGCATGATCAGCGACGACGCGATGTTGAACGCGGCGACCAGGATGATGATGCAGCCGATCACGAACATCACCACCTTCTCGACCGCCAGCGCCTCGAACAGCTCCGAATTCATCTGGCGCCAGTCGTTGATGACGGCGCGGCCCTGAACCTTCGCGGCGAGCGGGCGCAAAATGTCGCCGACTTTGTCGGGACTGTCGGTCTTCACCTCGATCATCATCACCGTGTCGCTGGGCATCAGCAACAGCGTCTGCGCGTCCTCCATCGGCATCAGGACGTAGGATTTGTCGTAATCGTACACCCCGACCTCGAAGATCGCGCCGACGGTATAGGCGACCATGCGCGGCATCGTGCCGAACGGCGTCGCCTGGCCCGCCGGGTTCCAGATCGTGATCTGGTCGCCGACCTGTACGCCGAGCGATTCGGCGAGTCGCGATCCGATCGCCACGCGATTGCTGCCGGCGGTGACGCTGTCGAGCTTGCCGACGACGATATTGTCGGCGATCGACTTGTTCCGGCGCAAGTCATCGACCGCCATCCCGCGCAACAGGATGAATTCGACTCGCCCGTTGACGGTAGACATCAGCGGCTGATCGATCAGCGGGATAGCGCTAGTCACGCCCGGCGTGGCTTTGGTCTCAGCTACGATCGAGCGCCAGTCACGAAGCTGGCCGTTATAGCCCTGGACCATCGCGTGGCCGTTCAGCCCCACGATCTTGTCGAACAGTTCGGCGCGAAAACCGTTCATTACGCTCATCACGATGACCAGCGCCCACACGCCCAGCATCACCGCGCCGAGGCTGAACGCCGCGACCACGGCGATGAACCGCTCGCCCTTGCCGGGGAGCAGGTATCGCCCGGCGATCATGCGTTCGTAGCGCGACAGGAGTATCAATCAGCCCTCACTCGTCCGCCCCGGAAGGGCTCGCTCTAGGTGGCGCCGAAGTGACTGGCAACCAAGGCGATGCTGTGGCGGAATCGACACACGCTTGCCGCAATCGGCGGTGCGGCGTCCGTTTGGCGATGACAAACCGGGAGGCGCCGCCTAGCAACGCCTTCACGAAACGCAGGTCGATGGCCGTGGTTCGGGGATTGTTTCCAGCTCCGTCTCCAAAAAGACGTGCGGGCGGGAACTTCAAGGGGGCTGACGAGCAATCGTCACGCAGGCGACCGGACTGGAGACAGTCCGGTCGTTTGCGTTTGGGCGAAGCGAAGGCGGCTAAGCTCGCTTGGCTGCCGGTGCGGAGCATCGCTTCGCCCGGCCGCCGAGCCGCATCGCGGCCCGAGCGACGGCGGCTTCGCCGACCGGCGCGAATCGAAGCGCGGCGAGGGTCTTCCTCCGCTTCCAGGAAAAGGAAGACCCTCACCCAGCCCCATCCCCCAACCGGGACGGAGCTATCTCAAAAACTGATCCGGAACGTGCCGCCATAGGTACGCGGGTCGCCCGGCTGGCCGACGATCAGTCCGGTGCTGCCCGATTGCGTGCTCAACAACTCGTAATAGTTCTTGTCGAACACGTTGCGGACCCAGCCGTACAGGTTCCACTTATCGGTGCGGAAACCGGCGCGGAGGTTGGACAGCGAATAGCCCTGAATGTCGGTATAGGCCGAGCGTGACGGGTTGGACGAGAATTTCGACCGATAGCTGCCGTCATAGCCGATATAGGCTTTCCCGCCACCGACCGGCACGTTGAACTCGCCACCCCACGACAGCGCCAATTTCGAGATGCCGGGAAGAATCTGCCTCGAAATGTCGCAAAACGGCCGGCTGTTGCCTCCCGCCGTCCCCGCCGGCGATGGCGTACCGCTAAGGTTGCCGTTTGCATCCACCGTCAGCGCGGTCCCGCCACTCAATTCGGGCGGGCATGGCGCGTTCTTGAAATCGGTATATTTCGCGTCGGTCACGGCGCCGTTGAAATACAGGCTGAGCTGCTTGGACGGCCGGAACGACGAATCCCACTCGACACCGCGCACCCGCACTCTGGAAGCATTGGCCAGATAGCCGCGGATCACGTTGATCGCGTTGTTGTTCACCGTCGCCTGGTAATCCTTGATTTCGTCCCAGAAGCCCGCGAGGTTTATGGTCACCTTGCGGTCGAAGAATTGCGTTTTCAGCCCGACCTCGAAATGGTTCACCTTCTCGGGCTTGACCGTCTGCGTGCTGAGATCGACGCCGGTGTTCGTCGAATTGAGCGGCAGCCCGGACAGGTTGATGCCGCCCGATTTAAAGCTGCGCGCATAGGTCGCGTAGGCGTGAACATCGGGCGTGACATCATAGGACAAGGTGACGTCGCCGGACACGTTCCAGGCGCTGAACCGCGGATTGTAACGTTGCGGGGCGAGCGTGTTGGTCTGGTTGAGGAACGTCGTCCGTGCCGCGGGACTGATCGCCGTGGCCGCGGCCAGCAGGGTGCCGACGTTATCCGCCGTCGCGACGAAATTGTACTGGCTGTTGGCGATGCTGACGACCGATTCGTAGAACCCTGATTTCTTGTCGTAATTGACTCGCAGACCGGGCTGGATGTGCAGCTTGCCGGTCACTTTCCAATTTAGCTTGCCGAACACCGCGAAGCTGGTGTTGTCGAAGCTGATCGTGTTGGTGGAGGTCAAGCCATTCAGTACGTTGGGATTGTTCGCGTCGGCGCCCGACAGCAGCCACTTGCTCGCTACAGGTCCCTGGACCTGCGACCCCTGCGTGTTGATCGTCTGATTGAAGTAGAACGCCCCGAACGTGTAATCGAGCTTGTTCGACCCGTCCGACGCGACGCGAAGCTCTTGCGAGAATTGCTTCTGTTGGGATGGGTTCTGCGACACGGTGGTGATCGGCAGGCCGGTGAAATCGCGGTCGTTGGCCGGAAGCCAGTCCCAATAGCGGTACGCACTAACCGACGTGATCGTCGCCGGGCCGATATCCCAATTGCCGACCAGTGAAATGCCACCGACTTCCTGGCGCGAGTTGATCGTCGCGTCGAGATCGGTCACGCGATCGAACGTGTCGAGACTGGGCGGCGTGTAGCCGAGCGCCGCGGCCAGCGCTGCATATTGGCGCGCCAACGGCCGCTGCGTGGCGCCGGTGCGCGCGTAATATTGCACGCAGCAATACGGGTTCTGCAGGCTGAAATCGGCGGAGAACGTCAGATCGAGGCTAGGTGTCGCCTGCCACAGCAACTGCCCGCGAACGCTGAAATTATCCTGTTTCTGAAGGTTTTGGTCCTTCTTGACGTCATAAACGGTGCCACCGCGTTTGGTCACCGACGTCGAAATCCGCACCGCCAGCTTGCCGTCGGCGATCGGCGCGGAGGCCGACCCCTTGATCTGGACCAGTCCGTAATTGCCGGCGCTGACCTCGAACGTCGCTTCGGGTTGGAAGCTCGGTTTCTTGGTCGTAATGTTCACCGCGCCCGCGGTGGTGTTCTTGCCGTACAGCGTCCCCTGCGGCCCGCGAAGCACCTCGACCCGTTCGACATCGACGAAATCGAAGGTCGAGGCGCCGACCCGGCCGATATAGACTTGGTCGATATACAGCCCGACACCTTGCTCGATGCCGTCGTTAGTCAACCCGAACGGCGCGCCGAGCCCGCGAATGTTGATCGCCGAGTTGCGCGGGTTGCTCGAATAGAATTGCAGCGAGGGCTGCAGTGTTTGCAGCCGGTTGACGTTGAACGCGCCGGTGTTCGAAATCGTGTCGCCGCTCAGCACCGACACCGCGATCGGTACGTTCTGCAGCCGTTCCTCGCGGCGCCGCGCGGTGATGACGATATCGCCGTCTTCCTTGGGCGCGGCCTGCGGATCGACTTGCGGCGCGGGGTCCGCGACCGCCACCGCTGGAACACGCGGCATTTCCGCCAGCGCGATCGCTTGCGGGGCGGCGGCGGAAAGCAGGAGCGGTAGCGTCGCGAGCATCGTCGAATCCCCTAGATCGTTCGAGGCCCTATAAATCCCCACTCGCTTGGTATGATTACAGGAACTTCGCTTGCGGGCACACTGAAGTTCAACTTTATGTACCTTGAAAACGTACGATATTATCCCGCCGGATGGGTCTTGAACCGGCGACGGAACGCCCCAGATATGCGGCGACGCGATGCTCGGACGAGGTCGCGTCGATCCGAACATCGCTTCACATAGAGGATATTCACATGCGACAATTCGATCTGACTCCCTATCGCCGCTCGACGATCGGCTTCGACCGCCTGTTCGACATGCTCGAAACATCGGCGCGCCAATCGAGCGACAATTACCCGCCGTTCAACCTCGAGCGCACCGCCGAGGACCATTTCCGCATCACGCTCGCGGTCGCCGGCTTCCGGCGCGACGAGATCGAGATCGTAGCGCAGCAGAATTTGCTGACGGTGAAGGGCAAGAAGGACAAGGACGGCGACCAGTCGGCGTTCCTGCACCTGGGCATCGCGACGCGCAGCTTCGAACGCCGTTTCGAGTTGGCCGACTTCGTCCGCGTCGAGGACGCGCGCCTGAACGACGGCCTGCTGACGATCGACCTGGTCCGCGAAGTGCCCGAGGCGCTGAAGCCCCAGACCATCGCGATCAAGACCGGAGCCCCGCTCGCCGCGATCGAAACGCCTGCCGCGGACGAAGCCGAGGCGGCGTAACGGCCAGGGCGTTTTCCGGCTCCCTTGGAAGCACCCGAAGGGGGCGCCCGGATCGAGTAGGTTCGGGCGCCTTTTTCTAATCAGCCGATCGTAGGTTTAAATTTTTTGCCGCTGCTACCACATCCCGCAGGAGATTATTGGAAGTCGGTAAGTGCCCAAAACCACCCTAACCAATACTGAACTCGAAGCCCATCTCGCTGATCAGGTCCAATTCCTGAAAGCGTCGTGTGACTCCTTTGACGGGGGGTTTGAGGCTGAATCAAAGAGAATTGCTGTCGTTGTCCGCGTTTTGGTTCACGACACGGACAAATCCCGTTCACTGCTGAGTTTGCTAAATTGCAAAGATGGTATCTATTTTTTAGATACTGCTATTCCGTTAGATTCACAGAACTTATTGTCTGAATCGCCGCTCTTGATGATGGGTACCGGTAAAGACAATTATCTAGCGCCACTCGACTCGGGGCCAGCATTTGCACATCGTGGACGACCCTTTGACCTGTGGTGGAACGAGGCGGTCATGAGGGACGCGCAGCGCCGAACGATGTCGCGTAGAGATCTCGTTCTAACCGCCGCTAATCAAGACGGTGGAGCTCACGTCGATCCTAAATTGAACGAAGCATACTCGGATCTGGCAAAGAACAACTCGCTCGGATGGAATTTTTCCGATAGCCAAGGCAGTCGGCCTATTTCCGGCGTTGAGCGTGTCTCAATCCGCCAGATCGGCCATGAAATCTTGCGAACGCTTCAGAACGATTATCGCAAGGCCCGCCCCGAAATGGAAAACGTCGGGGTTTATGCCTTTGGAGGATCGTTGGTCGCGGGACACCGCCCTCCGCCAATTTTCTCTCCGCCGAACGCGATAGTAGCGAAAACTAAAGCGTCAAACCTCAGACCAACCGACTCTTCTTCACCGCCGCGGCGATAAAGCTCGCGAACAGCGGGTGCGGGTCGAACGGCTTGCTCTTCAGCTCGGGGTGGAACTGGACGCCGACGAACCATGGATGGTCGGGCCGCTCGACGATCTCCGGCAACATGCCGTCGGGCGACATCCCGCTGAACACCAGCCCGCCCTGCTCCAGCGCCTGTTTGTACCCCGTATTGACCTCATACCGGTGACGGTGGCGCTCGCTGATGTCGGTCGCGCCGTAGATCGATGATACAACGCTGTTGCCGTCGAGCTTTGCGTCGTAAGCGCCGAGCCGCATTGTCCCGCCAAGGTCGCCGCCGGCCTCGCGTTTCTGCACGCCTTCGGCGGCCATCCATTCGGTGATGATGCCGACCACCGGCTCATCGGTCGGGCCGAATTCGGTCGAGCTCGCCTTGGCGATGCCGGCCAGGTTCCGCGCGCCCTCGATGCACGCCATCTGCATCCCGAAACAGATGCCGAAATACGGCACCTGGCGCTCGCGCGCGAACTTGACCGAGGCGATCTTGCCCTCCGCGCCGCGCTCACCGAACGCGCCGGGAACGAGGATCGCGTGGCATGGCTCAAGCTGTGCGGCGACGTCGCTATCGGCGTGCTCGAACACTTCCGCGTCGATCCAGCGGATATTGACCTTCACGCGGTTGGCGATGCCGCCATGGACCAAAGCTTCGTTGAGCGACTTGTACGCGTCCTGCAGTCCGACATATTTGCCGACGACGCCGACGGTGACTTCGCCTTCGGGGTTGGTCAGCCGGTCCATGATGTCGATCCAGCGATCCAGCTTGGGCTTGGCGCCGGGTTCGATGCCGAACGCGGTCAGAACGGCCTCGTCGAGCCCTTCTTCATGATACTGGACCGGCACCGCGTAGATGCTTTTCGCATCGAGCGCGGGAATCACGGCCGCTGCCGGCACGTTGCAGAACAACGCGATCTTGGCGCGCTCGCCCGCGGGCAGCGGCTGTTCGCAGCGGCATACCAGCACGTCGGGCTGGACGCCCAATGCGGCGAGTTCGCGCACCGAATGCTGGGTCGGCTTGGTCTTCAGCTCGCCGGCGGCTGCGATGTACGGCACCAGCGTCACATGGATGCTGACCGAATTGCCGCGGCCCAAATCGTTGCGGATCTGGCGGATCGCCTCGATGAACGGCAGCGATTCGATGTCGCCGACGGTGCCGCCAATCTCGCACAGCACGAAATCGAGGTCGTCGGTTTCGGCCAGCGCGAACGCCTTGATCGCGTCGGTGACGTGCGGAATCACTTGGACGGTGGCGCCGAGATAATCGCCGCGCCGCTCGCGCTGGATGATCTGCTGATAGATTCGTCCCGACGTAACGTTGTCCGACTGGCGCGCCGCCACCCCGGTGAAGCGCTCGTAATGGCCCAGATCGAGATCGGTCTCCGCCCCATCGTCGGTGACGTAGACCTCGCCATGTTGATACGGGCTCATCGTGCCCGGATCGACGTTGAGATAGGGATCGAATTTCCGGATCCGGACGCGATAACCGCGCGCCTGCAGGAGGGCGGCGAGGCTCGCCGCCATCAAACCCTTGCCAAGCGAGGACACCACGCCGCCGGTAATAAAGATAAACCGCGCCATGGGAGAAAACGCCTAGCTTGGATTGGGGACGAACGGCAAGCGCGCTAATCCGCCACGCCAACAAAAAAAATGTCGGCGCGGCGGTTGGGTGCGCGAAATTACTTGGTCGGAGCGGCCGTGTTGCCCGGCGCCGCGCGATTTTCCTGCGGCGTGGTCACGCCCGGGAAGCTGAGATTGGCGGGAGCGCTCGCCCCTGCCGCGGCATTGGCCGCGTCGCCGCCGAAGGCGCCGCCGCTAGTCTGTGGCTGAGCCGGTGCCGGCGCGACGGGGGCCGCGCGGTTGACCGACGTGTCGATCGTCGTCGCGTGCCGCGTTGCGGCCATGAATGCGAGCGTAATCGAGAGCAGGACGAACGCCGTCGCCAGGATGGCGGTCGATCGCGTCAGGAAGTCGGACGCGCCACGCGCCGACATCAGCCCCGCCGGGCTGCCGCCGCCAGTCAGCCCGCCACCTTCCGAGCGCTGCATCAGGATGACCGTGACGAGCGAGAACGCCACGATGAAGTGGACGACGAGCAGGAAACTGAACAGCATGGAAGAAGGAGCGCCTGAAATGGGGAAAGCGGGCACATAGGCGAGCAATCGGGCGCGATCAACCACGACGGATGGCGGGTCGATCGGTTGGTTTACGAGACATTTCGTATCGCCACTGAAACCAAGCAGGCTCGGCGCACGTTGTTACAGCATCGATCCCGCCCCTTTTCGAGCACACGATTGTGAGCAAGGCCATGAATATCGCCGCATCCTTCACCGCTCCGCCGCTGACGCGGTGGATGAATACGCTGGTCGACTACGTCCGCTCCGGTGAACCCGATTTGACCAACCGCCAGATGGCGTTGCTGATGGTCGTCTATCTCAGCCCTGGCCCGCATACGGTGCGTGGACTGGCGCGCGCGCTCAATGTGTCTAAACCGGTCGTCACGCGCGCCTTGAACAGATTGGGTGGCCTCGGCTATCTGCGCCGCCAGCGCGACAATACCGACAAACGCAACATATTCATCGCGCAGACGACCGAAGGGGCAGGCTTTCTTGAAGAGTTCGGACAATTTGTGGGAGAAAGCGAGCCTCGCGCCCGGCGCGCCACCGCGTAAAAGCTTTGCACTGACCGGCCATTCGGTGGCGATCGACCCGCGCCACAACGCCGTCCGCCCCGACTTGGCCGACGTGCGGCTCGCCGAGTACGTATTCGCACCACATTACGCCGCGCCGATGCCGTGCATCGTTACCCGTACGGTGACGCTTCACGCCACTTCGTCCCCCGATTCCGAACTGCTCGCCGAGCTGCGGGCGGGCGAGGCTTTCGAGTGCCTGGAAGTCCTTCGCGAGGTTGCCTGGGGCGTGTCTCCCGACCGGCGGCTGGCCGGCTATGTCGATCGGCACGCGCTGGACCAGGCGAAGTGAGCGTCAGCGTCTTTATCGATGGCGGGCACGGCACGACGGGGCTGGAAATCACGCAAAGGCTGGGCGGGCGCAGCGACATGTCGCTTGTCGTACTCGACGATTCCAGGCGCAAGAATGCCAAGGCGCGCAGCGAAGCGCTGAACGACAGCGATTTCGTGATTCTCTGCCTGCCCGACGACGCGGCGCGCGACGCGGTCGAGATGATCACGTCCAACGGCACGCGCGTGATCGACGCATCGTCGGCGCATCGCGTCGCGGACGGCTGGACGTACGGTTTCCCCGAACTCGAGCCCAGGCAACAGGCGGAAATCGCGAGCGCGGCGCGGGTCAGCAACCCGGGCTGTTACCCGACGGGTTTCCTCGCGCTCGTCCGTCCGCTGGTGCGCGCGGGTTATATCCCGGTCGACTGGCCGCTGAGCGTCAACGCGCTTTCGGGCTATTCTGGCGGCGGCAAAGCGATGATCGCGGAATTCGAAAGCGGCAAAGCCAAAACCCGCGCCCGCGCTTATGCGCTCGACCTGTCGCACAAGCATGTCGCCGAAATGCGCCGTCAGGCGCGGATCGAGCATCTGCCGATCTTCCAGCCGGGCGTTGCCGACACCTATCGTGGGATGATCGTCGAAGTACCCCTGCCGCTGCATGCGCTTCCCCGCAAGGCCAGTCTGGCGCAGATCGAGGCAACGTTAGCGGACGCGTACAAGGACTCGCCGCTGGTCCGGATCGCGCCCGGCGACGTGCCTTTCGTAAGGATCGAGGACGATGCCGGGACCGATCGGCTGACATTGCGCGTTTGCGGAAACGACGAGACCGGCCAGGCCCGGCTGATCGCGACGCTCGACAATCTCGGCAAGGGCGCGGCCGGCGCGGCAGTGCAGAATCTCAACATCATGGCCGGGTTCGATCCGATCGCGGGGCTGACGCTGTAGGCAGCCGCTATTGCCTGATGAACAGCAGCATCTTCTGATCGCGCGGGTGACCCCAATCGCCGATATAGTCGATGGTCCAGGGCAGATCCTCCACGACGAAATCCATGTCGCGCCGGCTGTAGTGATAGAATGCCCGGTCGCTGTGGCTGGTCATGCCGCCGATGACATGGACCTGCTCCGCTTCGCGATCCTGTGAATCGTCGATTTCGAAATAGGTCGCGTAAAATCGCCCCCCCTCACCCATCGCCGGTGCCAGCCGCGCCAGGCAACGCCTGATCCGGTTCAACGGCATGTGGGTGAACACCGACTGCGCGATGGCATAATCGAATTGGGCGCCCAGGCTGGAGAATTGAAAGTCGTCCAGGCAGACGAGCTGCGCGCGGGGCTGGCGCGCGGCCAGCCCGCATTTGGCCAATTCGATGTCCCAGCCGACCTGAAGCAGCGTGGGATCCTTGTCGATGCCCCAATACCGCCCAGGATCGAGATACGGGATAAACTTGATGCCGCCACGCAGCGACCCGCAGCCCACGTCCAGCAAATCGTGCGATGGACTCAGCCCCTGCGACTTGAGGAAGTCGAGCTGTAACTGGCCCAGTTCGTCCCATAGGCCGCCGATGATTTTCCGGTGCTGTCCGCGCTTGACCGCCCCCGTGACGGCGTTCGGATCGTAGCTATCGGCCATCCGACGCTGCCTTCATCATCGCGACCGCCAACTCCTTCGCCGAATCGAAATAGGCCGCACGGCCGACCGAATGCGGAAGCATATCGACGAGCAGGTGGACGCGATCGGTGTCGCCATCGTTGCGCACCGCATGGCGCGCGCAGTTGTTGAGTTCGTACAGCACGCCTTCGCCAAGGAAAAAGTCTTCATCCGCGATCGTGAACGCAACTGCTTTGTTGGTCGCAATGGGGATGTGCGTCCGGTGGATCAATGCCAGCATGTCGACGTCACGATGCGGCGAGATCGTATTTCCCGCCGGAAGCTCCGCCAGTTGCACGCGCAAGACGTCGCAACCCGGGTAAAGCGGCGCAACGTGATCCCGCACGATCGCGTCCACCGCGTCGAACAACGGACGCGCCGCATTACGCAACACGCTGACACGACCGGTTTGCTGGGCTTCGTTCAGCGCCGCACGCGCCAGGAAAATCGGCTGGTCGTTATAATAGTAGACCGCGCCGCCGGGCCTTTCCCCCGCCAGGCCTACACGGCTCGCCTGATCCAACCGCCAGAAATCCGGACCAACGCGCGCGAGACCGTCACGCAAATTCCGGACATCGACCGCCCCGTGTTCGATGATTGGTTGTCCGATATCCATTCGCGTGTCCGGATGCGAGGGGCGCCGCGCGCACTTGCTACGATGATCGACCGCCGATCAAGCGCCGAATGACGGTTTGGAGCGTTCAGCACGGGAATGAGGTTGCCCCGCCGATATCCGGTCTGGTAGGCGCACGACTTCCCGGAAAAAGGCCTATTTTTACATGGAAACCCGCGCGCCGCTCGACAAATTGTTGCTGTTCGGCGCGACTGGCGACCTGTCGCAGCGCATGTTGCTGCCGTCGCTATACGGGCTCGACGAGGACGGATTGCTGCCCGCCGACATGACGATCACCGGCACCGCGCGGACGGTGTTCGAGGACGGTGCGTTCCGCAAGTTCGCCAAGGAAGCGCTCGACAAATATCTGCCCGAGGACCGTAAGGACAAGGACAAGATCGGGTCGTTCCTGAAGCGACTGAATTACCAGGCGCTCGATGCGACAGAGCCGGATCATTTCAAGGACTTGTCGGACGAACTTGGCGACACGTCGAAAGGAATGGCGATCTTCCTGTCGACCGCCCCGAGCCTGTTCGAGGCGACGATCAAGGGGCTGAACAAGGCCGGCCTGGCGCATGGCAACGTGCGCATCGGGTTGGAAAAACCGCTCGGTTACGACCTCGCCTCCAGCCGCGAAATCAACGACGCGGTGGCCGCGGTTTTCCCCGAGGACCGGATCTTCCGGATCGACCATTATCTCGGCAAGGAGACGGTCCAGAACATCCTCGCGCTACGCTTCGGCAATTCGTTTTTCGAGCCCGTATGGAACGCGCAAGGCATCGACAACGTCCAGATCACCATCGCCGAAACGGTCGGGCTGGAAGAGCGCGCGGGGTATTATGACGGTGCGGGTGCGTTGCGCGACATGGTCACCAACCACATGCTGCAACTTCTCGCGCTGATCGCGATGGAGCCCCCGGCGCGGTACGACAAGGATTCGATTCGCGACGAAAAAGCCAAGGTTTTCCGTTGCCTGCGCATGATGGCGCCGGAGGACGTGCCGAGCAACACCGTAACTGGCCAGTACGGACCGGGCGCGGTAGATGGTCAGATCGTCAAGGGCTATCTCGACGAACTCGGCAAGCCGTCGACGACCGAGACCTTTGTTGCGATCAAGGCCAACATCGACAATTGGCGCTGGCAGGGCGTGCCGTTTTACCTGCGCACCGGCAAGCGCATGGCGGTACGGCGCAGTGAGATCGCGATCCAGTTCAAGCCCGTGCCGCATTCGATGTTCGCCGGACGCGGCGGGCTGCTCCAGCCCAATGTCCTGACTATCCGGCTGCAACCCGAAGAATATATCCAGATGCTGATCATGGCGAAGGAGCCGGGGCTCGACCGCGACGGCGTGCATCTGCGCGAAGTCCCGCTGAACCTCAGCCTCGACGCGGAATTCGCAGGTACGCGGCGGCGGATTGCGTACGAACGACTGCTGCTCGACCTGATCGAGGGCGACCAGACCTTGTTCGTGCGGCGCGACGAGGTCGAGGCGCAATGGGCCTGGACCGACGCGATCCGGGCGGGCTGGGCAGCGAACGACATGAAGCCGAAGAGCTACGCGTCGGGCAGTTGGGGGCCCTCCACTTCGATCGCGCTGACCGAGCGCGACGGGGTTACCTGGCAGGACGACTAGCCTTTTTGCCCTCTCCCGCCTGCGTGGGAAGTCGGTGAGGGTCTTCTTTTGGCCCGCGCGATGAAAGAAGTAAGAAGACCTCACCCAACCCTCTCCCGCAAACGGGAGAGGGCTAGAGAACGAAGAAAGCGTAACGATGGCGATCAACGAAGAAATCGAATGGTGGGAATATGAAGACGCCGGCGAGATGGCCGCGGCTGTCGCGGGCGATGCGCAGTTCATCATCGAAAGCGCGATCGACGCGCGCGGGGGCGCGGTCATCGCGCTGGCCGGGGGCAAGACCCCCCTCCCCATCTACGCCCAGCTGAGCGAGGCCAAGCTCGACTGGAAGCGCGTGACCATCATCCCGGGCGACGAGCGAATCGTCCCGCTGGGTGATCCGCTGTCGAACGTCACCGCGCTGGCGAAGGCGTTCCTGCCAAAGGGCGCGCGCGTAATGCCAATCGTCCCCACCGCGACCGCTGATTACAAGGCGGCGGGGCGCTCGGCCGATGCGCTGATGCAGGACCTGCACTGGCCGCTCGATCTTTGCCTGCTCGGCGTGGGCGGCGACGGGCACACCGCTTCGATCTTTCCCGGGCCCGACTTCGACGAAGCGCTCAACGGACCCAAGGAACGCCGCGCGCTGGGTGTGATGCCCGATCCGCTCCCGGCCGATGCCCCGGTTGCGCGCGTGACGCTGAGCCGCGCGGCGATCGTGTCGTCGGCGGCGGTGATCATCGCGGTGACGGGCGCGGCCAAGCGCAAGGTGATCGAGGATGCGATCGGCCAAGGCGCCGGATCGACCTATCCAATCGGGCGCGTGCTGGCGGACACCGAATTGCCGGTGGATATCCACTGGGCGCCGTGATCGGCGGCATACGTATGTGAGCCGTCACCCCGGCCTTGTGCCGGGGTCCGCCGTGCCGCAAAGCGGACCGGCATGAGGGAAGCCCGATGAATCCCGCCGTAGCCAAGGTCACTGACCGCATCGTCGAACGGTCGAGGTCGACTCGTGCCGCCTATCTCGACCTGATCGCCCGCGAGCGCGATGCGGGGCTCAAGCGCCCGATGCTCGGTTGCGCGAACCTGGCGCATGGCTATGCCGGCACCGAGGAAGACCGCGACGCGATGAAGGCCGATCGTGCGATGAATATCGGTATCGTCACGTCGTACAACGACATGCTGTCGGCGCACGCTGTCTATTACCGCTATCCCGAGCAGATGAAGGTCTGGGCGCGTGAGGCCGGGGCGACCGCGCAGGTCGCGGGCGGCGTACCGGCGATGTGTGACGGGGTAACACAGGGCTATCCCGGCATGGAGCTGTCGCTGTTCAGTCGCGACACGATTGCGCTCTCCACCGCGATCGCGCTGAGCCACGGCATGTTCGAGGGCGCGGCATTGCTCGGTATCTGCGACAAGATCGTGCCGGGGCTGCTGATGGGCGCGCTGCGCTTCGGACATTTGCCGATGATCCTCATCCCCGGCGGCCCGATGCGTACCGGCCTCGCCAACAAGGCCAAGGCGGCGGTGCGCGAGGCGTATGCGGAAGGGAAGGTCGATCGGGAGGAATTGCTCGACGCCGAGATCGGCGCTTATCATTCGAAGGGCACCTGCACCTTCTACGGCACCGCCAACACCAACCAGATGATGATGGAGGTGATGGGCCTCCACATGCCCGGCGCCGCCTTCGCCAATCCGGGGACAAAGCTGCGCCAGGAACTGACCCGCGCTGCAACGCATCGGCTGACGGCGATCGGCTGGGACGGCGACGATTACCGGCCAGTCGGGCGCTGCGTCGATGAAAAGGCGATCGTCAACGCGGCGGTCGGGCTGCTCGCGACAGGCGGCTCCACCAACCACTTGATCCACTTGCCCGCCATCGCGCGCGCTGCGGGGATCGTCATCGACTGGGAAGATTTTGACAAGCTGAGCCGCGCGGTGCCGCTGATCGCGCGAGTTTATCCCAACGGCGCAGCCGACGTAAACGGGTTCGAGGATGCCGGCGGGATGCCGTTCGTCATCCGCGAATTGCTCGGCGCGAGGCTATTGCATGGCGATATTCTTACCGTTGCCGGCAAGTTCGAGGATTACGGCAGGCGTCCGGTGGTTGAGGGCGACGGTCTGCGCTGGGAGGACCCGGGCGCGAGCGGCGATGAGACGATCCTGCGTCCGGCAGACAACGCGTTCTCCCCCGAGGGCGGCTTTCGCATCCTGTCGGGCAATCTCGGCCGGGCGTGCATCAAGGTGTCGGCGGTCGACCGCGAGCGCTGGGTGATCGAGGCGCCCGCGCGCGTGTTCCACGACCAGGCCGAGGTGCAGACCGCATTCAAGGCTGGCGAGCTCGACCGGGATGTCGTGGTCGTCGTCCGCTTCCAGGGGCCGCGCGCCAATGGCATGCCCGAACTCCACAAGCTGACCCCGCCGCTCGGCGTGCTGCAGAACAAGGGATTCAAGGTCGCGTTGGTCACCGACGGCCGCATGTCGGGTGCGTCGGGCAAAGTGCCCGCGGCAATCCATTGCTCGCCAGAGGCGCTGGGCGGTGGCCCCCTCGGGAGGGTGCGCGACGGCGACGTCATCCGCCTCGACGCCGTGACCGGAACACTCGACGCGCTGGTCGATGCCGCCGAATGGGATGCACGGGATCTCGCAGAGTGCCCTCCTCCCGCTGAGGGAATGGGCCGCGAACTGTTCGGCCTGTTTCGTGGCGCGGCGGATGAAGCCGAACTTGGGGCAAGTGCGATTTTCGCGGGGGCGGGTTTGTGATGCAGGTCGTCGCGGTCGATATCGGTGGCACCCACGCCCGCTTCGCCATCGCCGAGGTGGCCGACGGCAAGGTCGTCTCGCTCGGCGATGTCGTCACGCAAAAGACAGCAGAACATGCCTCACTCCAGACCGCATGGCAGGATTTCGAACGGCAGTACGGCAAACTCTTGCCCAAGGCCGCCGCGCTGTCGGTTGCCTCCCCGGTCGGTGGCGAGGTCATCAAGCTGACCAACAATCCCTGGATCATCCGCCCGGCGCTGATCCCCGAGCGGCTCGGCGCCGATGTCTATGTCATCGTCAACGATTTTGCGGCGATCGCGCACGCCGTGGCGCAATTGCCCGACGCGGATTTCCTCCACATCTGCGGCCCCGAGCGACCGCTGGCGCGCGACGGGGTCACGTCGATCTGCGGCCCCGGCACAGGCCTTGGCGTCGCGGGCGTGCTTCACGCTGACGACACTTATCATGTGCTTTCGACCGAGGGCGGGCATATCGACTTCGCGCCGCTCGACGCATTCGAGGACACGATGCTGGCACGGTTGCGCAAGACCTTCACCCGCGTGTCGGCGGAGCGCGTCTGTGCCGGGCCGGCGATCGTCGCGATCTATGAAACATTGGCGGAGATCGAAGGCAAGCCTGTGCGTCACCTCGACGACAAGGCGATCTGGGGCCTCGCCTTCGAAGGGTTGGACAGTCTGGCCATTGCCGCGCTGGACCGGTTCGTGCTGGCGCTCGGCGCGTTCGCTGGCGACTTAGCGCTCACGCAGGGGGCGAAGGACGTCGTTATAGCGGGCGGGCTGGGCCTCAAGCTCAAGGATCACTTCGCGCGGTCGGGCTTCGCCGAGCGTTTCACGGCGAAGGGCCGCTTTCAGCAGTTGATGGCAGGCATCCCCGTCAAATTGATCACCCATCCCCAGCCCGGGCTTTACGGCGCCGCGGCTGCCTTCGCGCAGGAACATTCCCAGTGAACGATATCCAAGCCATCATGCGTGCCGCACCGGTCATTCCGGTGATCGTCATCGACGACATTGCGACGGCGATCCCGCTGGCTAGGGCGCTGGTTGCGGGCGGGCTGGCCGCGCTCGAGGTAACGTTGCGCACCCCGGCCGCTCTCGACGCTATCCGTGCGATGAAATCGGTGCCCGGCGCAATCGTTGGTGCAGGAACAGTGGTCAACACGGAGCAATTCGAAGCGGTGATGGACGCCGGCGCCGAATTCATCGTCTCGCCCGGCCTGACCGAGCGGCTCGCCGAACCGATCATCGCGAGCGGCGTGCCGTATTTGCCGGGTATCGCCAATTCCGCCGACATCATGCGCGGGCTCGATCTCGGGTTGACGCACTTCAAGTTCTTCCCCGCCGAAGCCAATGGCGGGCTGAAGGCGCTCAAGAGCCTCGCCGCCCCGTTCTACCAGTGCAGATTCTGTCCAACCGGGGGCGTCAGCGAAGCGAACGCGGCGGAGTGGCTGGCGTTCGATCCGGTGTTGTGCGTCGGCGGGAGTTGGGTGTGCTCGGGGACGCCCGCGGAGGTCGAGTCGAAGGCGCGCGCGGCGGCCGGTCTGCGCTGAGATTTCCCACATTTCATGCAAAACGCGCACGAAGTCTAAAGTCGCGCGAACGATAATTTCCAACATTTGCAAGATGGGGGTGGACGATAACTAGATTGGGCTGCGGCCACTCATTGCATACCGGCATGCGGCAATGCTGACAGTTGAAATCCTACATTGAAAGCCCTCTTTCGCCACCAGGGCCTACATTTCCCCCCGGGCGCGGCGGATGGCGTACCACTTCTGGACGTTGATGTTCTGCTGCTCCAGCGTGTCGGCGAACACGCTGCCGCCCGTGCCGTCGGCGACGAAATAGAGCGCGTTCGAATCCGCCGGGTCAAGCACCGCGTCGATCGACGCGCGACCCGGATTGGCGATCGGCCCCGTGGGCAGGCCGGTCATCGTATAGGTGTTGTACGCATTCTTCGCGTTCTTCTCCGACAGCAGGATACGCCGGCCGAGCGCCTTGCCGAATGTGACCGGATAGATGATCGTCGGATCGGCCTGGAGCATCATCCCGCGCTTCAGCCGGTTCGAATAGACCGCCGCGACTAGCCGCCGTTCGCTCGGCTTGGCGGTTTCCTTTTCGACGATCGAGGCAAGGATTATCGCTTCCTGCGGCGTCCGGACCACGAGTCCCGGCTTGCGGTTTGCCCAAGCTTTGGCGAGGTAGGCATTCATGTCGCGCTGCATGTGCGCCACCACAGACGCCCGCGTATCGCCGCGCTGGTAGCTGTAGCTGTCGGGGAGCAGCGATCCTTCCGCGGGGCGATCGATCGTCCCGGTCAGTTCGGGCGCCGCCATGATGCGTTCCTGCGCCATGATCGACGGCATGCCTTCGGGGATCGTCACGAAGCGCTGGAGCGTCTTGCCGCCTTGCAGCACCTGCAAGATGTCCGACTGGCTGAGGTGCGCGGGGATGCCGAACTCACCCGCCTTGATCCCAGCGCCGCTGCCAAAGATTTTGGCGAACAATACGAAACGGCTCGCCGAGCGGATCGCGCCCGCCGCCTCGAGCTGGTCGGCGGCCTTGGTCAAGCCGGTCCCGGGCTGAATCGTGATGCTCAGATTCCGGGGAGCAGGCCCCGCCCCGCCCCAGTCGTGGATCGCCCACAACGCGCCGGCGACCAGCGCGAGCACCGTGACGACCGTGAGACAACCGAAGCGGCGCATCGCGGTGCTAGAGCGCCTTCATCACGAGGCTGGCATTGGTGCCGCCGAAGCCGAACGAGTTGTTGAGCACCGCCTTCACTTCACGCTTCTTCGCGACGAGCGGGACCAGGTCGACGCCCTCGGCGCCCTCCGACGGGTTTTCGAGGTTGAGCGTGGGCGGCACGATCTGATCGCGGATCGCGAGGATGCAGAAAATCGCCTCCACAGCCCCAGCGCCGCCGAGAAGATGCCCGATTGCCGACTTGGTCGAGCTCATCGACACGTGCGAAATCGCATCGCCGAACAGCCTTTTTACCGCGCCGAGCTCGATCAAATCGGCCATGGTCGAGGTGCCATGCGCGTTGATGTAATCGATGTCCGCCGGCTGCATGCCCGCACGCTTGAGCGCCATTTCCATCGAACGGTACGCGCCCGATCCGGTCGGTTCGGGCGCGGTCACATGATAAGCATCGCCCGACAGGCCATAGCCGACCACTTCGCAATAGATTTTCGCGCCGCGTGCCACGGCGCGCTCATATTCTTCCAGTACGACGACGCCGGCGCCTTCGCCCATCACGAAACCCTCACGCGCCTCATCATACGGGCGGCTCGCCTGTTCGGGCCGGTCGTTGAAGCTGGTATTGAGCGCGCGCGCGGCGGCAAAACCGGCAATGCCGATCGGGCAGATCGTCGCCTCGGCGCCGCCTGCGAGCATCACGTCGGCATCGTCCATCGCGATCATCCGCGCGGCGTCTCCGATCGAATGCGCACCGGTTGAGCACGCGGTGACGACGGCATGGTTCGGACCCATCAGCCCGTATTTGATCTGCACTTGACCGGTGATCAGGTTGATCAGGCGGCCGTGGACGAAGTGCGGGCTGACGCGGCGCGGTCCCTTTTCGGCGAGAACGAGCGACTCGCTTTCGATCCCCGGTAATCCGCCGATGCCGGAGCCGATGGAGCAGCCCGCGCGGTAGCGCTCTTCCTCGGTCATCTCGGTCAGGCCAGCATCCTCGAGCGCCTGTCCGGCGGCGTCGATACCGTAGATGATAAAATCGTCGACCTGGCGCTGGACCTTGTGATCGACGCGCTTGCCGGGGTCGAAGCCATATTCGTGGTCGGCGGGTTTCACCTCGCACGCGATCGTGCACGGATAGTCGCTCGCGTCGAACCGAGTGATCTGGCCCGCGCCCGATTTACCGGCAAGCAGGTTCTTCCACGTGGTTTCGACATCGGCACCCAGCGGGGTCACCAGGCCCAGGCCGGTCACGACTACGCGACGCATGGCACTCTCCAAAAATAATTGTCGTTAAATGCGAAACGGCCCCCCGGCCCTGGAATATCCGGGGACGGGAAGCCGCTTCGTTACTCTACCCCGCGGCGACACGCCACGGACGGGCTCAACCCTGGTTCGCGTCGATATAGGTGATCGCGTCGTTGACGGTCGAAATCTTCTCCGCGGCGTCGTCGGGGATCTCGACCCCGAATTCTTCCTCGAACGCCATCACCAGCTCGACGATGTCGAGGCTGTCTGCACCCAGATCGTCGATGAAGCTCGCCTCGGGCGTCACAGCACTGGCTTCGACACCCAGGTGCTCGACCACGATCTTCTTCACCCGGTCGGCAGTATCGCTCATTCGTTGCTTCCCTCTATAGTCTGGGGCGGGCCCCGGAGTTCCTGAACGCACGTAGAACGCGCTTGGTGCCCGCGCAAGAGGGCGGCGTCACGCTGCGGTAAAGTCGGACGGATAGAATTCGATCGCGGCGAGCGCGGCGAAATAGAGCAGGACATGGCGACGCCCCTGAAGCTGCGCCGCCGCGATGGTGACGGCATTGAGCGCGCCCGGCGACGCTTTGGCGATCAGGCTCCTGCGGTCCTGGACCGGCAGTGCCGCATAGCTGGCGGCAAGCTTGGTGGCGTCGAGGCCGTCGCGCTTGAGCGCCGACTCGGCGCCCAGCCTGGTCGCGCGCGCTTGCGTGTATGACACTGCGATCTGCGTCGCGTTGGGCGACCAATTGCCCGCGTTGCGGCATTTCTGCCGCGCATCGATCAGCTCGTCACGGTCCGGATCCAGCGCGCGGGCCGGATCGAAACCGTTATCGGCCGCGGCGACGACACCGTCGCCGATCCGCTGCATCGCCGCCGCGCCCAGTTTGGCTTCGATACAGCCGATATCGCCGGTTGCGGCAAAGGCCGGTGCGGGCGCGAGGAACGCGACGGTAAAGAGCAAATACCTCACAGCATCGCCATCCCGCCATTGACGTGGATCGTCTGGCCGGTGACGTACCCTGCCTCCTTCGACGCCAGGTAGACCACCGCCGCCCCTATATCCTCGCCGGTGCCGAGGTCGCCCGCCGGGATGCGGGTCAGGAGCGCGGTCTTCTGGGCCTCGGGCAACACATCGGTCATCGCCGATCGGATGAAGCCTGGCGCGACGCAATTGACCGTGATGTTGCGGCTGGCGAGTTCCTGCGCCAGCGCCTTCGACATGCCGACCAGACCGGCCTTCGACGCGGCATAATTGGCCTGGCCCGGATTGCCGGTCGCGCCCACCACGCTGGTGATCGAAATGACCCGGCCATAGCGCGCCTTCATCATCGGCCGCGCGGCGGCGCGGATCAGCCGGAACGCGGCCTCCAGATTGACGCGGATGACGGTGTCCCACTCCTCGTCCTTCATCCGCATCGCCAGATTGTCGCGCGTGATGCCGGCATTGTTGACGAGGATGTCTAGCTTGCCGCCCAGCGCTTCGACCGCCGATGGCACCAGCGCATCGACCGCCGCACCGTCCGACAGGTCGCATTGCAGCGCGACGTGATCGCTGCCGAGCGAAGCGCGAAAGCCTTCCAGCTTATCGGCATTGGACCCCGATACCGCGAGGCGCGCGCCCTGCCCCGCCAGCGCCTGCGCGATCGCCGATCCGATCCCGCCGGATGCGCCCGTCACCAGCGCGGTCATGCCTGTCAGGTCGAACATTGCTTAGTCCTTCTTGTGTCCGTCATCCTGACTCGTTTCAGGATCCAACTATCCGCGAGCGAAAACGTTTGAGGCATGATGGATGCTGAAACAAGTTCAGCATGACGGCGGTTAGAGCGACTTCGCCAGCGCTTCGATATCGTCCATCGAGATCACGCTGACCGCCTCCACGTCGGGCGCGATGCGCTTGACCATCGGGGCGAGCACCTTGCCGCCGAATTCGACGAAGCGCTCGACCCCGGTGTCGGCCATGTTGAGCACCGATTCGCGCCAGCGCACCATACCGGTGACTTGCTCGACCAGCAGCTTGCGGATCGTATCGACGTCGCTGACCGGCTGGGCGGTCACATTGGCGAAGACGGGGACGAGCGGCGAGTCGATCCGCGCGTCTGCCAACGCCTTGTCCATCGCATCGGCGGCGGGTTGCATCATCGGGCAGTGGAACGGCGCGGACACCGGCAGCGAAATCGCGCGCTTGGCGCCGTGATCCTTGGCGATTTCGATCGCGCGGTCGATCGCGGCCTTCGCGCCCGAAATCACGACCTGCGACGGATCGTTGTCGTTGGCGATGGTGCAAACCTCACCCTGCGCCGCGGCGTCGGCGATCTTCTGCGCTGTCGCGAGGTCGCAACCGAGCAACGCCGCCATGCCGCCCTGCCCGACCGGCACCGCCGCCTGCATCGCCTCGCCGCGATGCCTGAGCAATAAAGCCGTCGTCGCGAGATCGAACGCGCCCGCAGCGCACAGAGCGGTATATTCGCCGAGCGAGTGCCCCGCCACGTAATCGGCCTTGTCGGCAAGCCGTATTCCGCCTTCCTTTTCAAGCACGCGCAAGGTCGCGATGGCGTTGGCCATGATCGCCGGCTGGGCATTGGCGGTGAGTTGCAGGTCGTCGGGCGGCCCGTCGAACATCAGGTGCGACAGATGCTGGCCGAGCGCATCGTCGACTTCTTGAAAGACAGCGCGCGCGACCGAGCTCGCATCGGCGAGCGCCTTGCCCATGCCGACCGCCTGACTGCCCTGCCCCGGGAAAATGAACGCGCGCATCGACCTCTCCTTGTCTGGCAGCGGCAGTAGAAAGGCATGCGTCGCGGTGCAAGCGCAGGGCATCGCCCGATATGAACAATTGGTCAGTATTATTGACGTTTTGCGACACTTCGCGACCAATCAGCCGATCGCCGGCACAGGATTGCGACACCTCACGCTCAGATTGATCCTCGACGCCAACAGACGACGTCGTTCGAAACGGAGGTTATCATGAAGAAACTTATTCTCGGCGCCATCGCCGCCTCGATACTCGCGAGCCCGATCGCCATCGCCCCGGCTTCGGCCGCACCGCAGCGCGATCACCGCGACCAGCGCGATCATCGTTTCGACAATCGCGGCCGCGCCGCCCCCGCGCCGAGCTATCGCCGCTGGAACAAAGGGCAGCGGTTCGACCGTCGCTATGCGCAGAACTACCAGGAGATCGGCAACTGGCAGCAGTATCGCGGCCGTCGCCTCTATGCGCCACCGCGCGGCTATCACTGGGTGCGGTCGGGCAATGACGCGGTGCTGGTCGCGGTCGCCGGCGGGCTGATCGGCGCGGTCCTCGCGGGCGCGTTCAACTAAAGCCTTCGGCATAGCCGATCGATGGGGCGGCGGGCTTCGGCTCGCCGCCCTTTTCGTATGCGTGCAATGCTGGCAACAGGCGCACCGCAAGGCGGAGGTGTCATGACCAGAACTATCCGGGCCGCGATTGGATCGCTTGCGCTATCGATTCCGGCGCTCGTGCTTGCCCAGCAAACCACCGGCTACCTTCCCGACGGCAGCCTCGACATGACGCAGATCCTGCCGCCCGCCCCGGTCAAAGGCGAGGCGCGATACCTGAACGATCGCCGCATCTTCAAGGACACCCGTCACTGGCTCGGGACGCCGCGCGGCGACCTGGCGATGCGCGACGTCGCGCTCGGAATACCGGCGATGGCCGACGCGTTCAGTTGCGCGCTCGGCATCAAGCTAGACCCTAAAAAAGCGCCGATGACGATGAAGCTGATCGCGCGCGCCGGGGCCACGGCCAACGCGCAATCGAAGGCGTCGAAGGAATTCTTCAAACGCCTGCGACCCTATCAGATCAAGATGCGCAAGACCTGCCAAGCGCCCTCGGAGCTTAAGGGCAGCTACGACTACCCTTCCGGCCACACGACCTGGGGCTGGACCTGGGCGCTGATCCTCGCGAACCTCGCCCCCGATCGCGCCACGCCGATCCTGACGCGCGGCCGCGCTTATGGCGAAAGTCGCGTGGTGTGCGGCGTGCACAATTATAGTGCGATCGAGGCCGGGCGAGTCACCGCGTCAGCCACCTATGCCGCCGAACTCGGTCAGCCGGCATTCCAGGCCGATCTCGCTGCCGCTCGTGCCGAACTCTCCGCACTGCGGGCCGATCCGACAACGCCGAAGCCCGAAAAATGCGATGCGGAGGCCGCGCTGATCGCGCTGCACATCCTCTAAGGGTTGCGTTCGCGCGCGTTTTCCGCCAGAGGCCCCCGCTTCCGGATACGTCCGGATACCCAGAACGATAGCCGGAGGGGCGTCGCACGGTGCGGCGTCAGCGATCGGCCAACAGTGAGAATGACGCATGGCTCTTTACGAGCACGTGTTCCTTGCGCGCCAGGATCTGGCACAAGCGCAGGTGGACGCCCTGGCGGAAGCCGCCACCAAGATCATCACCGACAACAAGGGCAAGGTCGTCAAGACCGAGACCTGGGGCCTGCGGTCGCTGGCCTATCGCATCGCGAAGAACCGCAAGGCGCATTACGTGATGCTCGAAATCGACGCCCCCGGCGACGTCGTTGCCGAGTTGGAGCGCCAGACGCAGATCAACGAAGATGTGATCCGCTACATGACCGTCAAGGTCGACGAGCATGAAGCTGGTCCCACCGTGATGATGCGCAAGGGTGAGCGCGACCGCGAGCGTGGCCGTGACCGGGGCGACCGTCCCGACCGTGACCGCGGTCCCCGCGGCGGCTTCGACAGCGAATAAGGAATCAGAGACATGGCACGACCCTTTTTCCGCCGCCGCAAGAGCTGCCCGTTTTCCGCCAAGGATGCCCCCCGGATCGATTA
>NZ_JAQGKZ010000058.1 GCF_028289855.1 Sphingomonas bacterium
ATTATGAGAACAATACGGTGAAGAGCCGCTCCTTGATCGAGAGCGCGGTCAAAGGCGGGGTGCGTCACTTCATCTTCTCCTCGACCGCGGCGACCTACGGCATTCCCGATGCGGTGCCGATCGACGAGGATGCGCGCACCCGGCCGATCAACCCCTATGGCTGGTCCAAGCTGATGACCGAGCAGAAGCTCGCCGACACCAGCTTCGCTTTTCCGATCAACCATTGCGCCCTGCGTTATTTCAATGTCGCAGGCGCGGATCCGCAGGGCCGTTCGGGCCAGTCGACCGCCGGCGCCACCCATCTGATCAAGGTCGCGGTCGAGGCTGCGATCGGCAAGCGCAGCCATGTCTCGGTCTACGGAACCGATTACGGCACTCCGGACGGCACCGGAGTGCGCGACTATATCCATGTCAGCGATCTCGCCGCGGCCCATGTCGACGCGCTCGACAAGCTCATCGCGACTCCGGACCAATCCTATGTGATGAATTGCGGCTACGGCCGCGGATTCTCGGTGCTCGAAGTGCTCGACGCGGTCGACCGGGTCACCAACCTGCACATCGAGCGCAAAATGGAAGGGCGCCGCGCCGGCGACCCCGCCGAACTCGTCTCCGACAACCGCAAAATCCTCGCCACGCTGCCGTGGCGGCCCAAACACGACGATCTCGACGCGATCGTCCGCGACGCGCTGGCGTGGGAGCGCAAGCTTGCCGAGCGGGGTGACGCCTAGAAGCTCTTGCTCACCCCCACGAAGAACGCCCTGCGCTGGCCGAACTGCGGCGCGCCGACGCCGATACCCGAACCGTCGCGGATTTCGTAGATATGATCTCCTATGTTGAAAATATCGGCGCGGATGTCGATGCCGGGCCGCTTGAAGGTGTGGCTGAGCGTCAGGTTGAACACCGCATAAGGAGGCAGCTTGCCGCCATTGGGCACCGCGCCATCCTTTCGCAGACCAGATCCGTAAATCATGCTGCCGCCGATATTGGTTCCCGCCAGCACGCCGCCGTCGAAGCGGTACGATAGCCCGGCCGACCCCGTGTAGGTCTGATCGTGGTCGAGATAGATGAAATGGTTCTGGATATAAGCGAGGTCGGCCGGATCGAAATTGAACTGGCCCGACACGATGTTTTCGCCCTTGGCCTTGGCGTAGGAGAAATTGGCGTACGCCAACAATGGCCCTTTTTTGTAATTGATGTTGCCCTCGATCCCGTCGATCCGCCCCTTGCCGTAGTTGAACGGCGTCAGGATGATCGGTGCGCCGAACTGGCCTTCGTCGATCAGGTTGCGCGAGCGGCGGTGATACGCATCCAGCCCGATCAGGATCGATTCGCCGATTTTCTGCTGAAAACCGACGTCGAAATAATCCTGGCGCTCGGCATAGGGCGTGTCGCCGGTCAGGCCGGGCGCGGCGGCGCTGGTGCCGACGAACTTGGCGACGCTGGTCGCCGCGATATTGGCAAACGGCGGCGGCGAGAAATAACGCGCATAGCCGACGTGCAGCGTGGTCCCGCCGCTCGGTTTCCAGACCGCATTGATCCGCGGGCTGAATTGCTGCTCCGACCGGAACCCCGTGTAGCGATCGAACCGGCCGCCAAAATTGATCGTCACGCCGGCAAGCGGATTCCATTCGTCCTGTAAGTAGGCGCTATAGGTCCATTCGGTCGCGGCGCCGTTGTCGACGATGGTGAATGGCTGGCCGGTCTGGTTGCCGCCGGCATCGACCGGGAAAACCTGGGTCGATGTGCGGCTGATGCCGCGATCGCGCGTTATGACGATCCCGCCGCGCAGCGTGTGCGCGCCACTCAGCTTATAGACGCCTTCGATCTGGCCGCCGGTGGTGAAATCGCGCTTGGTGGCGCGTTGTGCCAGCCCGTTGAACAACAGTTCGCCGAGCGTATCGGGGAAATAGTCGAGCGTCGAATATCGCGCGAACAACGATCCCTGCACGGTAAATGGTCCGGCGCTGTGGAGCAGGCTGAGGATGCCGAACCCGGTGCGCTCGTTCTGGCGTTCGTTCAGGTCGTCGCTTAGAAAGTCTGTGCGTCCACCGACATTGTAGGTGCCGTCGGGTTGGAGACCGCGCGGGTTGGGAATCTGGAACCGCTGGCTCGAATAGCCGCCGATCAACGACACACGGTCGTTATCGCCAATCGTCTTGTCGGCATAAGCGAACGCCTGATATTGATCGGTACGGTTGTGCAGCGAGGTGCGCCCGGGATCGACCGCCTCGATGCCGAGGTCGCTGCGCTTGTAGCTGCCGGTCAGGAAGTAGTTGGTCGTGCCGGTCGACCCGCCATATTCGATACTCGGCTCGATGGTATTGTTGCTACCGCCGTAGATTGAGACGTCGCCGCCGTTCTTGAACCCGGTCTTGGTCGTGATATCGACGATGCCAGCCGTGCGCAGGCCATATTGCGCCGGGAGAGCGCCGGTCCTGAGGTCGAACTGGTCGACTAGCTGCGGCGACAGCGTCTGGCCGAACACCGCAACGCCTTCGGGCAGAATCGTGCCGTTGATGCGATATTGCAGATTGTTGTGATCGGCGCGGACATGGAACTGGCCGAACCCGTCCTGCACGACGCCGGGCAGTTGGAGCAGGATCTTGTTGAGCTGCTGCTTGTCGCCACCGGGCAGCTCGGTAATCGTTTCATTCGAGATCGTGTAGGTGGTCGCGCCCAAGCTTGGCTGGATCGAGGCACGCGCCTTGTCGAGGTGCCCTGTGATGACGATGTCGCCGGCGGCCGGGGCGGTGGCGGTGGCAGTCGGGGCAGTCGCCGGCGGCGGAGGCGCGGCGGGTGCGTCCTGAGCGTAAGCCAGCGCGGGCGCCAGCGCCGCGATGGCGGCGCCGATCAACAATGTATTTCGCATGATATCTCCAATCTTCACGAGCCTGGGTCGGTCGGCGGGATAACCGTCGACCAAGCGGCAGTCGGGACTGCCGCAATCGTCTGTCGGTCAGGTCGTGAAGATGGGTGGTGCGCGACTTCGCCACGCGTGCGACGACGCGTGAAGCGCGAGTGGCGGCAAGGAGGCCGCCGCATAGTGGTACGCCACGCCGACGGGCGCGACGATCGTGATCGATCCACTCAGCAAATAGGCGCCGAACAGCGCCTTTTCTTCGCATAGCGGGCAGGCCGGAGCGGCCGGATCCTGCTTTTGGCCATCCACCGCCACGGTGGCTACGCTTGTCGATGCAGCCGCAGCCGACGTGCGATCCACACCGAAGTGCGCGTGAGTCTGGGTCGCAAACCCCTGGAAGAGCAGCGCAACGACAAGCCACAGCAGCGCGAACCGCCGCCCGGGTCGGGCAAACCGCCCGGCGAAGGGCTCAGGTAAAGAGGCGATCGACTGCGTCACTCCGGAGCCCGTTATGATACATTGTCTCTGACGACAACCCCTCCATGCCGGAAAGGGCACTGGTGGGCCCGTCGGGACTCGAACCCGAGACCTACAGATTAAAAGTCCGTTGCTCTACCAACTGAGCTACGGGCCCGCACCAGAGCCGCGGCGCTTACGCGAGGCGCGCGCGCCGGGTCAACCGCGCGGCGATCTGGCGCACGATCAGGCCGGTCAGCGGGTCTCGCCAGCCAGGGGCGATCTGTACCAGCGGATCGAGCACGAAGCGGCGTGCGCGAAACGCCGCATGCGGGATCGTCAGGCGATCATCGTTCCAGACGCCCTCGGACCACAGAATGATGTCGAGGTCGATCACCCGGTCGCCCCAGCGTCGGCCCCGGCGGCGCCCGAAGTCCGCCTCGATCGCCTGGAGCCGGTCGAGCAGGGCGAGCGGGTGTTCGTCGCTATCGATCAACGCCGCGGCATTGACGAAGCGCCGCAACGACGGGCCGAGCGGTGCGGTGCCGATCATCGCCGACACCGCGACAACCCCGCCGATCGCCGCCAGCGCGGCGCGCACCTCGTCGGCCGGGCCGCCGTGGCGGCCGCGCCGGTTCGATCCCAAGGCAATGACAAAACTGGACGGCATGACGCCACAGCGCCTACCGCTAAGCCGTGAACTTTGCATCCAGCCCGTTGCCCCACACCGAACCGCCGCACGATTGCCCTTTATGCCTGCGGCTGGTGGCGTTTCGCGAGGAACTGCGTGCCGAGCATCCCGATTGGTGGAACGCGCCGGTGCCCGCGTTCGGCGACTCGGACGCATGGCTATGCGTCATCGGCCTCGCGCCGGGCAAACACGGCGCCAACCGCACCGGGCGGCCGTTCACCGGCGACTTTGCCGGCGACTTGCTGTTCGCGACGCTGGCAAAGTTCGGGCTGTTGACGGGGAGCTATGCCGGCACGCCCGACGACGGGGTCGGGCTGACCGGCGCGATCATCTGCAATTCGGTCAAGTGCTTGCCGCCCGCGAACAAGCCGGTACCGGCCGAGATTCACGCCTGCCGCCCGTTCCTCGCGAGCCAGGTCGCGGCATTGCCCAACGCGCGCGTCTTCATCGCGCTCGGCCAGATCGCGCATCAATCGGCGGTCAAGGTGCTCGGCGGCAGGCTGCCCAAATGCCGTTTTGGACACCTCGCCGAACATCGCATGCCCGACGGCCGCATGCTGATCGATAGCTACCACTGCTCGCGCTATAACCAGAATACCGGTCGGCTGACGGCCGAGATGTTCGAAGCAGTGTTCGCGCGCGCGATGGAATTGCGCCTTTAGATGTCCTCGATCAACCGCCCGTACAGATCGGGCCGGCGGTCGCGGAAGAAGCCGAATGCGGCGCGGTGGCGCTTGACGCGATCGAGGTCGAGGCCCGCGACGATGACGCCTTCCTCCTCGCGGTCGAGTTCGGCGAGGATGTCGCCGCGTTCGTCGGCGATGAAGCTGGTGCCGTAAAAGGTCTGGCCGTGCTCCACCCCGACGCGGTTGGCGGCGACAATCGGGACCACGTTCGACACCGCATGCCCGACCATCGCCCGCCGCCATAATCGCGCCGTATCGAGGCTGGTGTCGTGCGGCTCGCTGCCGATCGCGGTGGGGTAGAATAGAACGTCCGCGCCCATCAGCATCATCGCGCGCGCGGTTTCGGGATACCATTGGTCCCAGCAAACCCCGACGCCCAGCGTCGTGGCGTCGGGGCCGTCCCACACCTTGAACCCGGTATTGCCGGGGCGGAAATAGAATTTCTCCTCGTACCCCGGCCCGTCGGGGATGTGGCTCTTGCGGTAGACGCCGGCGACCTTGCCGTGGGGTCCCACCATCGCGAGACTGTTGTAATGGTGCGGCCCGTCCGCCTCGAAGAAGCTGGTCGGGATCCATACCTTCAGCTCGGCGGCGAGCGCCTGCATCGCCACGACCGACGGATGCTCGGCGGTGGGTTTGGCATTGGCGAACAGCCCCTCATCCTCGATTCGGCAGAAATATTCGCCTTCGAACAGTTCGGGCGGCAGGATCACCCGCGCGCCCTGGGCATGCGCCTCGCGCACCAGGCGCGCGACGTTGGCGATGTTGCGCTCGGTGTCGGTGGTAAAGCCGAGCTGGAGCGCGGCGACGGTGATCTGGGTCATGATCGTTGTCATAGCCTCGGCGCGGTCAAAGTGGCAGTCCCCCCGACAGTGTTGACGGGAGACGGGCGATGGAACGGCTATTTGAGACGGTAGCGGGCAAGGTATCCGGTTGGGCCGGACGTCCCCCCGCATTCATTCTGGCGCTGTCGGTGATCATCGTCTGGGGCGTAACGGGTCCGATCTTCCATTATTCGGACACATGGCAGCTGATCATCAATACCGGCACCACCATCGTCACCTTCCTGATGGTGTTCCTGATCCAGAATGCGCAGAACCGCGACGGATCGGCGATCCAGGCCAAGCTCGACGAAATCATCCGCGCGACCACCGACGCGCGCAACGGCTTTATCGGGATCGAGAATCTGATGCAGGAGGAGCTCGAGGAGCTCAAGGTCGCGCTCAAGAAGGAATGCGGCGACGACGAAGGCGGCAACCACGAATCGGTCGAGCGGCTGCTCAATCGGCTTTAGACGGTCAGCCCTGCGAGCAATTTGGGCAAGGCGCCCGATTCGCCCCGCGCTTCGCGGATGAAGCGGTCCTTGAGTGCGGGCGAGCGCTGCACCGCCGACAGGCCAAAACGCCGCGCGGCATTAGCCGTCTCGCCGGGGATACCGAACAATCGCGTCAGCCCGTCGGTCGCGAGACTCACCATGAACGTGTCGAGGCTCCGCCAGCGCTGGTAGCGTTTGAGCAAGGCAGGATCGCCCGGATCGAGCCCGATGCGCTTGCCGTCGACCAGCACCTCGACCAGCGCCGCGACGTCGCGGAATCCGACATTGACGCCTTGCCCCGCGATCGGATGGATACCGTGCGCGGCGTCGCCGACCAGCGCCAGCCGCTCTGCGGTGATCGTTGCGGCATGATGGAAGCCGAGCGGATAGCCGAAGCGCGGGCCTAGCCAGGTCAGTTCACCCAAAAACCCGCCCATCTTGCGCGTCAGTTCGGCGAGATAGCCGCGCTCGCCCAGTTTCTGCATGCCCGGAGCTTGGCGCGTGCGTACCGACCAAACGATCGCCGAGCGATGCCCACGATCGTCATCGACCAGCGGTAGGATCGCGAACGGCCCCTCGGGGTAGAAAATCTCGTAGGCGACGTTTTCGTGGCTGCGCTCGTGGCCGATCGAGGTGACCAGCGCGACATGGTCGTAGCTCCAGCGCGCGACGTTTAGCCCTGCCGCCTCGCGCGTCGGCGAATTGCGTCCCTCCGCCCCGATCAGCAAGCGCGCGCGGACCTGGCCGCCATCGCTGAGCGTCGCGCGAACTCCGGAGTCGTCTCGCACGACTTCGAGCGCGCGGATTTTCATGCGTAGATCGACATGCGGCGCGGCGTTCGCGGCATCGAGCAACGCCGCGCGCAAGTCGCGATTCTCGACCATCGTCCCCAGCGCGTCTTCGCCGTCCTGCGGCACGAAATCGAGCGCACCGGGCTTCAGTCCGTCGCTGACGCGAATTCCCTCGATCGGACAACCCTTGCCGGCCAACCGTTTGGCCACGCCGATCGCTTCGAGCATCCGCATCGGCGCGCTGGCAATCGCCGAAGCGCGCCCATCGAACCCCGCCGCGGTCACCACCGCCGGATCCGCAGGATCGACGACGATACTGGTCAGCCCGTGCGCGTCGAGCGCCACCGCCAGCGCGCTGCCGACCAGTCCGCCGCCGAGGATGAGGATGTCCGCCTGACTCATGCCCGCCGCCCTAGCGCGCGTCCGCGCCGCCCACAATCACGACTGCTTGACGCGGGACTCGCCAGGCGCGAGAATCTAGCGCGAACGAACAGCGGACATTTCGGGGGTATATCGATCATGGCGAGCCGCGCGCAGCCGCCGCTCTGGCGCGAGACAGTGAAGGCCGGCGCCGCGCGCGGCTGGGCGATGGTCGGCGCGATCGCGGTTTTGGCGCTGACGCTGGCGCTGGCCGCCGCACTCCTGACGTATCATTCGGGCGACCCATCGCTGAGCACTGCCGCGGGCGGCCCCGCCGAGAATCTGCTCGGTACGCCCGGCGCGTTCGTCGCCGACCTCGCTTTCTCGATCCTCGGCCTGCCCGTCGCCGGGCTGCTCGCGGTCGGCGCGCTCTGCGGCTGGCGGTTATGGCGCGACGAACCGGTCGGGCGCTGGGGACGAATGCTGGTCATCGCCACGGCCGGCGCCGCCTTGGTCGCGACCGCGCTCGCTTTCTATTCGACCGCCGCGTCGCTGCGCTGGCCGGCCGGGCTCGGCGGCGTGGTCGGGATGGCGATCGCGGGCGGGCTCGATTGGCTGATCACGCTCATCGGCAATGCCACCGCAATCCTGTGGACCGAACGGCTGGTTGCGCTCGCGCTCGGCATCGCCGGCGTGGTGGTCTGGTTCACCAGTCTCGGCATCGGGTTGCCCCGCCTACCGCGAATCGAGCGGCGTGCGGCCAAAACCGAATTGCTGACCGATCAACGCGCGGTTCCCGAACAGCTTATCCGCCAGCCGCGCGCGGTCGCCTTGCCCGACAATCGACCCGGCCCGGTGATCGCCGAGCGCAATGCCGCCGTGGTTCAGCCCAAGCCGGCGCGTGGACCCAAGCAGACCAGCCTCGATCTGCGCGACAATTACCGCTTGCCGACGATCGACTTGCTCAAGCCGCCGCCCCCCGCCGCCGGCGGCCCGATTGATCGGGCCGCGCTCGAACGCAACGCGCGGCTGCTGGAGACCGTGCTCGACGATTTCCACGTCAAGGGATCGATCATCGAAGTGCGACCCGGCCCGGTGGTGACGATGTACGAGCTCGACCCCGCGCCGGGCATCAAGGCGAGCCGCGTGATCCAGCTCGCCGACGACATCGCACGCAACATGTCGGCGATCTCGGCCCGAGTCGCGACCGTCCCAGGGCGCACGGTGATCGGGATCGAATTGCCCAATGCCAAGCGCGAAACCGTAAGCCTGCACGAAATGGTCGCGAGCGACACGTTCGAGGACCAGTCAGCGTCGCTGCCGCTGATCCTCGGCAAGAACATCGCCGGCGATCCCGTCGTCGTCGATCTCGCGCCAATGCCCCACCTGCTCGTCGCTGGCACCACCGGGTCGGGCAAGTCGGTCGGGCTCAACTGCATGATCCTGTCGCTGCTCTATCGGCTGACCCCCGACCAATGCCGGCTGATCCTGATCGATCCCAAGATGCTCGAGCTGAGCATGTACGAGGATATCCCGCATCTGCTCGCCCCGGTCGTGACCGATCCGGCCAAGGCAATTCGCGCGCTCAAATGGGCGGTCGAGCAGATGGAGGAGCGATATCGCCAGATGTCGTCGGTCGGCGTGCGCAGCCTCGCCAGCTTCAACGACAAGGTGCGTGCGGCCAAGGCCAAGGGCCAGCCGCTCGGGCGCAAGGTCCAGATCGGGTATGAAAACGGCAAGCCGGTGTACGAGGAGGAACAGCTCGACTTCTCCCCGCTGCCGCAGATCGTCATCGTCGTCGACGAACTCGCCGATTTGATGATGACGGCGGGCAAGGAAGTCGAATTCCTGATCCAGCGGCTGGCGCAGAAAGCGCGCGCCGCCGGCATCCACCTGATCATGGCGACTCAACGGCCGTCGGTCGATGTCATTACCGGCGTGATCAAGGCCAATTTGCCGACGCGGATCAGCTTCAACGTCACCAGCAAGATCGATTCGCGCACGATCCTGGGCGAGCAGGGTGCCGAGCAACTGCTCGGCAAGGGCGACATGCTGTACATGGCGTATGGCAAGCAAATCAGCCGCGTGCACGGGCCGTTCGTGTCCGATGACGAGGTCCGCGCAGTTGCCGATCACTGGCGCGCGCAGGGACAACCCGATTACGTCCAGTCGGTCACCGAGGAAAACGACGACGGCTTCGCGCTCGACGGTGCGCCGCTCGGCGAGGATTCGGCCGAGGACCAGCAATATCGCGGGGCGATCCAGCTAGTGGTCGAAAGCCAGAAAGCCTCGACCTCATGGCTCCAGCGCCAGATGCGGATCGGCTATAACTCGGCCGCGCGGCTCATCGAACGGATGGAAAAGGATGGCATTGTCGGGCGACCCGATCACGTCGGGCGGCGCGAAGTGCTGCGCGACCGGGATGGCAACCCATTATAGGCTGCCGCGTTCAGAGCGGGTTCAAGCCCGTACCGCCAAGGCATGCGGCATCTTCAGGAGAATTCTCGTGACGTCTCGCGCCCTTGCGCTGCTTTCCCTCCCCGCGCTGATCGCCGCGGCACCATCAACCTCGCCCGAGCTCGCCAAGGTTCAGGCGCATTTGTCGGCGGTACAGTCGATGACCGCGGCATTTACTCAGACCGACCGCAACGGGAAGATGCTGACCGGCACGTTGTCGCTCAAACGTCCGGGCAAGATTCGCTTTCAGTATGAAAAAGGCGTGCCAATCCTGGTTGTCGCCGATGGCAATTCGCTGTGGTTCCTCGATTATTCGGTGAAGCAGAAGCAGCGTTGGCCAATCGGCGGCTCGCCGCTGGGCGTGTTGCTCGATCCGAGCAAGGACATCGGCCGCTTCGCTAAGGTGGTGCCGACCGCCGATCCGTCGATCCTGTCGGTTGAGGCGAACGATCCCAAGCATCCCGAATATGGGCGGATCACGATGATCTTCGAAAAGAACGGATCGGCCCCCGCCGGGCTGATGCTGATCGGCTGGGTCGCGCTCGACGCTCAGAACAACCGCACGACGATCCGGCTGTCGGGACAGAAGTTCAACGTGCCGATTTCCGATGGAACGTTCCGCTTCAACGACCCGGCGCCTGCGGGTCCGCGAAAATAACAAGTCCGTTCATCTGGGCGACAGCTTTGCCCGACTAATACAGTCCTCGCGGATGTGGGGCGGTTCGGGATTTTCCCCCTGTTGCCTGAAACGGCCCATCTCCCGCCTGCGTGACGAACGCTAGGTCGGCCCTCGCTCCATGCCCCCGGAGCGGGGGCCTTTCCATGCGCAGGGCGAACGGCGGCCACGCCGCCAATCTTGCCCAAGCACGACCGGCGCTGCTGCGCAGCGTCCGACGACGCGGCTTTGCCGCGGCGCCTTGAGGGTGACGAACCGCTCCCGACCCCCTAAGTCCTTTCCCGTGAAGATCGTCTCCTGGAACATCAACTCGGTCCGCTTCCGCATCGAGATCGTCGAACGGTTCCTGCGCGAGGTCGCGCCCGACATATTGTGCCTCCAGGAAACCAAGGTGATCGACGAGGATTTCCCGCAGGAAGCGTTTCGGCGGCTCGGCTACAAGACGATCATCCTGCACGGGCAGAAGATGCACCACGGCGTCGCAATCCTGAGCCGCGTGCCTTTGGCCGAGGACGATCGGTTCGACTGGCAAGCCAATCGCGAAGCGCGGCATGTCGGCGTGAGGCTAGCCAATGGCGTGCGGCTGGAGAACGTCTATGTGCCCGCTGGCGGTGACGTGCCCGACCGTGAGGCGAATCCGAAATTCGGCCAGAAGCTCGATTTCGTCGAGCGGATGACAGCGTGGTCGGCGACGCTCGATTGCCCGACGATTCTGGTCGGCGACCTTAACATCGCGCCGCTTCCCGCCGACGTGTGGAGCCACAAGGCGTTGCTCAAGGTCGTCAGCCACACGCCGGTCGAGGTCGACGCGCTCAACCGGCTCAAGGATTCGAACTCGTGGGTCGATCTCGGCCGGCATTTCCATCCCGCGCCCGCGCGGCTGCACACATGGTGGAGCTATCGTTCGCCCGACTGGACGGTCAACGATCGCGGGCGGCGGCTCGATCATATGTGGGCGACCGCCGATGTCGCGGCCACCGCGACCGCGCACACGGTATTCGAGTCGTGCCGCAACTGGCTCAAGCCGTCGGACCACGTCCCGATCCTGACCGAGTTCGATTTGTGAGCGCGCGCGACGTTGCCCGGGCGATCGATTCGCTGCGGCGCGGTTGGCCGATCGCGATTCGCGGGGCGGGCAAGCCTGTGGGGCTGCTGGCGATCGAGACCGCCGATGCCGGACGGCTCGTTGCGTTCGACCCAGCAGGCAATTCGCCGATCTTGCTGTCGGCGGGGCGCGCCGCCACGCTGAAGCTCGCCAACCAGATCGAGGCCGCCATCCCCGATTCGCCGGTGTTGGTCGAGCGCACTTTCTGGATCGATTTCGACTGCGCGGTGGCGCTCGCCGACCCGCAGCTCGACATGGCGACCCCGATGAAGGGGCCGTTCCGCGCAATCCCCGTATCCGACCGCGACGTCATGGCGGCGGCGCTGGGATTGGCGCGGACCGCGGGCGTGCTCCCCGCCTTTTTTGTCGGCGCAGCGCCCGCCGAAATTGTATCCATCGCCGACATTGAGGACTTCGAAGACCCGATCCATCTCACCATCTCCGCCCGGGCCAAGCTGCCGGTCGCGGGATCGGAAAAATCCGAGATCGTCGCCTTCCGCTCGCCCGATTCGCCTGGCGAGCACATTGCGCTGATCGTCGGTCGGCCCGACGGCAACCCGCCGCTCGTCCGCCTTCACAGCGAATGCCTGACCGGCGACGTACTCGGCAGCCTCAAATGCGATTGCGGACCGCAGCTCCACGCCGCGATCCATGCGATGGAGGGGACCGGCTGGGGAATCCTGCTTTATCTGCGGCAGGAGGGCCGCGGGATCGGGCTGGTCAACAAATTGCGCGCCTATGCGTTGCAGGACCAAGGGTTCGACACGGTCGATGCCAACACGCGCTTGGGGTTCGCGGTCGATGCGCGCGATTTCCGCGTCGCGGCGCGGATGCTCGATTTGCTCGGCCAGACGCGGATTCGGTTGCTGACCAACAACCCGGAGAAGGTCCGGGTGCTTGAGCAGGCGGGAATCGCCGTTACCGAACGCGTGCCGATCGCGCTGCCGCCCAACCCGTTCAATGCCAAGTATCTCGCGACCAAGCGCGATCGCACCGGACATCAACTCTAGGCGATAAACCGCGTGACCTCGGCAAAGTCGCTCGCGACGATATCGACGCCGACCGCGCGCAATCGCTCGGCATGGTCGGGCGCGCAATGCGAGCCGGCGCACAGCCCGATGACATAGCCGCCCGATGCCACCGCCCCCGTCGCACCGACGATCGAATCCTCGATGATCGCACAGTCGGCGATCGCGACGCCGAGCCGGTCGGCAGCGTAGAGGTAGAGGTCGGGGGCGGGCTTGCCGCGCGTGACATGCTCGCGGCCGCTATAGACGTGATCGCCGAACGCATCGGCTAGGCCGATATGGTCGAGGTGTCGGCGGATCCACTTGGTCGAACTCGACGATACCACCGCCTTGGGCAAATCGGCGGGGAGCGATTCGACGAAATCGACTGCGCCGGCGACCTCGCCGATCCCCTCAGCCATGACACGCTCGTCCTCGGCGGCGCGCGCGGTGTGGAAGTCTTGCGGTAACGGCCGGTCGATCCACGCCTCGACCTTGGCCAAGAAATCGACCCCAGCATAACCCATGAAATTGGCCATCGACTGTTCGGGCGTGGTCGGGTGGCCGATCCGCGTCAAATATTCCGCGATCTGCTTGTTGCCGATATATTCGCTCTCGATCAGCACACCATCGAAGTCGAAGAGCAACGCCTTAAATCTCATGCGCGTGCGCCGAACAGCGCCGACCCGACGCGCACATGCGTCGCGCCAAGCGTCACGGCAGTGTCGAAATCGCTCGACATCCCCATACTGAGCCCGGCCAGGCCATGATAGCGCGCCAGCTTGGCGAGCAGCGCGAAATAGGGTGCTGGCTCGACGCCGGCCGGCGGCAGCGCCATCAGCCCCGCGAGCGGAAGGTCGGCAGCGCGCGCTTCCTTCAACAACGCAGGCAGGTCGCCAACCAGCGCACCGCCCTTTTGTGACTCGTCGCCAATATTGACCTGTACGAAACAGGCTGGTCGCTTGTCCGCCGCGTCCATCGCCCTGGCCAGCGCGGTCACTAACGACGCGCGGTCAACCGAGTGAATCTCGTCGAACAGCGCCACTGCCTCGGCTGCCTTGTTCGATTGCAATTGACCGATCAGCGCGAGGCGGATGCTGGGATGTTGCTCGCATAAGGCGGGCCACTTCGCCTGCGCTTCCTGCACGCGATTCTCGCCGAACACGCATTGCCCGGCGGCGATCAGGGGCTCGATCGCCTCGACGGGATGCGTCTTGGATACCGCGATCAGTTCGACCGCGTCGCTGCGGCTGGCGAGCCTTTGCGCGCGCTGGATCTGATCGTGGACGCCGGCGAGCCGCGCGGCGGGGTCGTCGGTCGTCATAGTGCGCGCTATAGGCAGGGTCGTGCTGCGCCGCCAACCCCTCCCACGCCTATGGTTGATGACCGACGAGCGCCAGGGCGACGATTTATGGCGCGCGCTCGCGCGACTGCCGCGGGGAAGCGGTGTCGTGTTTCGGCATTATGCCACGCCCGCATCCGAGCGACGACGGGTGTTCGCGCGGGTGGTGCGGATCGCGGGGGTGCGCCGGCTGGTGGTGGTGCGCGCGGGCGACTGGTGCGGGCTGGGCGCGGATGGGGTGCATAACGGACGCGGACGCGGGTTGCGAACGGCATCGGTGCATTCGCGGGCCGAGGCGGTCGAAGCGGTGCGCCGCGGGGCGGAATTGGTGTTCGTGTCGCCGGTGTTCGCGACTCGGTCGCATCCGGGGGCGACCGCGCTGAGCGCACGAGGCGCGCAGGATATTGCTCGCGGATTGCGGGTAGTCGCGATTGCGCTTGGTGGGATGAATGCAAAGAATTTTCGACGACTAGCCGGCTTTTATGGCTGGGCCGCGATCGACGCCTGGGGCAGCGACGCGAAATAAATTCGCGTCGTCGGCCGAGCCGTAGGCTCGCCGGCCGGACTTTTTCTGCTTTGTCGCTATTTAGCTACCGCTAAGTCGCGGCAGAAAGTCAGAACTTAAACGTCGTCCCGACATAGACCGCCTGGCTGTCACCGCGACGATCATCGACCAAGGGCGCCAAACGGTCACGATCCTGCGCCTTGTAACGCACCCCGGCGGTCACATCGATGTTGCGGCGGAGCGAATAGGCGCCGCCGACATTGATCATCTGGGGCGTATCGGTGACCAACCCGGCATCGGTCGGCGGACGGTCGGTCACGGCCTTCAGCTTCGACGGCTTGCTCAGATTGAAGCCCGGCTCGATCCGACGCCCGCTGGGCGAAGTGCCGAGGTCCACCTTTGGCGCGTCGCCGGGGACGCTGAGCCGCTTGGCGGCGGTGGTCGCGGCGAGGTTGTACGCGATCGGCGCGACGCCGACCGACGGCGGCGCGACGTCGCCGCCCAGCCCACGCAGCGTAACGATTCCCGCCTTGGGCGTATTGATTTGCAACGCGGTCGCCACCGGACGGCGTCCGCCGCTGGTATCGGCGGGGGTGAAGCGGAATGCCGCATTGCCAATCCCGTTGCGCGCGATCAACGCGGCCAGTTTGGGATCGGCCGACGCCGGGGTAAAGAAAATACGCTGCGGAAGGAACGACTTGGGCGTACGATGCGCCGTATCCGGCGTGCCGAATGCAGGCATCGCGAACGCGCCGGCGACGGCAAGCGCCCCGACCATCGTTCCGACAATTACCCGCTTTGCGACCACAACGAATCCCTGCGACTCTTATTTGAGACTCGCTGTATCACGGATCGTTCCGCCGCCGCCACCGCAGATACGCGTTTTCGCAGAGAGTGTTGCATCATGTCCACATGACGGGCGCCGGGCGCGGCCACTTTATGCGCGCTTGCGGCGCGGCCTTGAGCATCTATAGAAGCACGGGCATCCCTTGTCTGTGTCAGGAACCCCGTCGATGACCCGTTTGCGCTACGCCGCGTATCTGGCCCTGCTGCTGCCGCTCGCCGCCTGTGGCGGCGGGAACAAGTCGCGCATGAAGGCGGATATCGCCGCGTCCAAAGTGACCACGATCGGCGTCAACGCCGATCTGTGGCGCGCCAGCCTCGACACGCTGAGCTTCATGCCGCTGGTCCAGACCGACTCGAACGGCGGCGTCATCGTCACCGACTGGTACGTCAATCCGTCGTCGCCGGCCGAGCGGATGAAGGTGACCGTGACGATCCTCGACCAGGATCTGCGCGCAGATGCGGTGCTCGTCGCGGCGCTACGACAAGTCAACCAGGGTGGCCAGTGGGTCGCGGCCCCCGTCCAGGCGGCGACCGTCCAGAAGCTCGAGGACATCATCCTTACGCGCGCGCGCGACCTGCGTCGCGCCGCCGTTACGCCTCAATAAAGAGAACAACCCCGGTGGGCGGGTAATGCCCGCCCAACAGGAACAACGATCATGTCACGCTTCAATCCACTGAAGGCCGACGCCCAGTGGCAAAAGGTGTGGGACGAGCGCCAGACGTTCGCCGCGCGTGACGATAGTCCGAAGCCCAAAAGCTATGTGCTCGAAATGTTTCCGTACCCCTCGGGACGGATCCATATGGGGCACGTCCGCAACTACACGATGGGCGACGTGCTGGCGCGCTACCGCCGGATGAAGGGGATGGAAGTGCTCCACCCGATGGGGTGGGACGCGTTCGGCATGCCGGCCGAGAACGCCGCGATGGAAAAGGGCGTCCATCCCGGCGGCTGGACCCGGCAGAATATCGCAACGATGAAGGCGCAGTTGAAACGGCTGGGCTTCGCGCTCGACTGGAGCCGCGAGCTGGCGACATGCGAGCCCGGTTATTACGGCCACGAACAGGCGCTGTTCCTCGACATGTTCGCGCACGGGCTGGTCTATCGCCGCGAATCGTCGGTCAATTGGGACCCGGTCGACATGACCGTGCTGGCCAACGAGCAAGTCATCGACGGGCGCGGCTGGCGGTCGGGCGCTTTGGTCGAGAAGCGCAAGCTGAGCCAGTGGTTCCTCAAGATCACGCAATTCGCCGACGAACTACTGGCCGGTTTGGGCGAGCTCAAGCATTGGCCCGACAAGGTACGGCTGATGCAGGAAAACTGGATCGGCAAGAGCCAGGGGTTGCAGTTCCGCTGGACGATGAGTGACGGCGGCGAGGTCGAGGTGTTCACCACGCGCCCCGACACGATCTTCGGCGCGAGCTTCGTCGCGGTCGCGGCGGACCATCCGATCGCGCAGGCGGTTGCGGCGGGTAATGCCGAAGCCGCCGCGTTCATCGAGCTGTGCAAACAGGGCGGGACCACCGCCGCCGAGCTCGAGACGCAGGAAAAACTCGGCTTCGACACCGGGCTGACCGTCGTGCATCCGTTCGATCCCGCGATTCGCCTGCCAGTCTACATCGCCAATTTCGTGCTGATGGACTACGGGACCGGCGCGGTGTTCGGCGTGCCGGCGCACGACCAGCGCGACTTCGAGTTCGCCAGCAAATACGGTCTCACCATCCGCCGAGTCGTGTCCGACGGTGACAAGACCGATCCCGGCTTTGCCGAGGCCGAAGCCTGGTCGGGTCCGGGCACGCTGGTCAATTCGCATTTCCTCGATGGGATGGATGTCGAGGACGCCAAGCGCGAAGTGATTACCCGCGCCGAGGCCGGCGGCTGGGGGCACGGCACCACCGTGTTCCGCCTGCGCGACTGGGGCGTCAGCCGTCAGCGTTACTGGGGCACGCCGATCCCCATCGTGCATTGCGGCGCGTGCGGCGCGGTGCCGGTGCCGCGCGATCAATTGCCCGTATTGCTGCCCGAGGACGTGTCGTTCGACATTCCGGGCAATCCGCTCGACCGCCATCCGACGTGGAAGCACGTTGCGTGCCCGTCGTGCGGCGGCGAAGCGCTGCGCGAGACCGACACGCTCGACACGTTCGCCGATTCGTCGTGGTATTTCATCCGCTTCGCCAGCCAGCCCAAGGACAGAGCGTTCGACCGCGCGGTTGCCGAGCAATGGCTGCCGGTCGGGCAATATATCGGCGGGGTCGAGCATGCGATCCTGCACTTGCTCTACGCGCGCTTCTGGACGCGCGCGCTCAAGCATATGGACATGCTCGACGTGGCCGAGCCGTTCGCCGGGCTGTTCACGCAAGGGATGGTGACGCACGAAACGTACAAGTCGGCCGAGGGCAAATGGCTTGCTCTGGGCGAAGTACGCGACGGCAAGGAAATTTCTACCGGCAAGCCGATCACGGTCGGCCGCATCGAGAAGATGTCGAAGTCGAAGAAGAACACGATCGATCCCGAGCCGATCGTCGACCAATACGGTGCTGACGCGACGCGCTGGTTCATGCTCTCCGATTCGCCGCCCGAGCGCGACCTGCAATGGTCGGAAAGCGGGATCGAGGGCGCGTGGCGTTTCACGCAGCGGCTGTGGCGGCTGGTCGAAGCGATCGAGGATGCGCAAGGCACCGATGCCGCGCTCGACCGCAAGCTGGCGCAGACCATCGCCGGCGTTGCGACCGACATCGAAGGGCTGCAGTTCAACAAGGCGGTCGCCAAGCTGTACGAACTGGTCAATGCGATCGAGAAGGCCGCGCCGTCCGCGTCGCGCACCGCGGCGACCAAGGCGCTGGTCCGATTGGTCGCGCCGATGACCCCGCATCTCGCTGAGGAAGCTTGGGCCGCAATGGGCGGCGCGGGGCTGATCGCCGACGCCGATTGGCCGGTGTATAACCCCGCCTTGCTGGTCGAAGACGAAGTGACGATCGCGATTCAGGTCAACGGCAAATTGCGCGATACGCTCGTCATGCCAAAGGGTAGCGACAAGGCGGTGGTCGAAGCTGCAGCACGCGCCAACACGCATGTGATTCGCGTTCTCGACGGCGCCGAACCGAAGAAGGTGATTGTCGTGCCCGATCGTCTGGTCAATCTGGTGGCATGAAGCGACTCGCCATCCTCCTCGCCCTCGCACTCCCCGCCTGCGGGCTGCACCCGCTCTACGAAGGCGGGGGATCGGGGACGGTCGCGCGCGGGCTCGCGCAGATCGAGGTCGCGCCCATCGCCGGCAAGTCGGGCTACCTGATGAGCAATGCGCTCCGCGACCGACTACCCAACCGCGGCGACGGCGCGGCGAAATACCGGCTCGAAATCAAGCTCGACGATTCGATCGTCGGGCTCGGCGTGCGCAGCGACAATACCATTACGCGCGAGCGCCGGTCGCTGCGCGCGCGCTATCAACTGGTCGACGCCGCGACCGGCGAGACGTTGCTCGACGCGACCGCCGGGTCGGACGCCGGGATCGACGTCGTCAGTTCGGAATATGCGACGATCGCCGCCGAAAACACCGCGCAGGAAAACCTGTCCAATATCGTCGCCGATCAGATCGTGACGCGCATCGCGATCTATACGCGCCGCACCGCGGACAAGTGAAAGCTTCGGAGAATCAATTAGTTAACGCGCTCGACGCGGCCTCGCCCGCGATCCGGTTGTACGTGCTGCACGGCCCCGATGAGTCGGGCGCCGCCGAACATGCCGCCCGGCTCGGCCGCGCGCTCGGCACCGATGCGGAGAAGGTCGCGATCGACGGGTCGGCGCTGAAGGGCGATCCCGGCCGCGTGACCGACGAGGCGCGCTCGCTCGCGCTGTTCGGCGGGCGGCGCTGGATCCTGGTGAGCGGTGTCGGCGACGATGCGCTCGAGGCGGCGCGGTTGCTGATCGCCGAGCCGCAGGTCGAGCACCCGGTGGTGATGCTCGCGCCCGGATTGCGCACGACGTCGAAGCTGACCCAGTTCGCGGTCGCCGAGCCCGCCGCGATGAGCTTCGCCTGCTACGTCCCCGACGGCGCCAACGCCGAGCGAATGGTCGCGGGAATCGCGCGCGAGCACGGGTTGCGCCCGACCCAGAACGCGGCGCGGCGGCTGATGAGCGCGTCGAACGGCGACCGCGCGGTGATTGCGCGCGAAGTCGAGAAGCTCGCGCTGTACCTCGATGCCGCCGCCGATCGCCCGCGCGAGCTGGACGAGGATGCGCTCGACGCCTTGGGGGCCGAGCTGGGTGACGCGCAGATGTCCGACGTCATCGACGCCGCGCTCGAGGGCCGCGTCCGCGATATCGCGCGCGCGCTCGGCCGGTTCGCCGATTCGGGCGGCGCGGCGATCCCGTTGCTGCGCCAGACGGTCCGCAAGCTGATGGCGCTCGCGGCGATGCGCGGCGAGGTCGAGAGTGGCAAGTCCGCCGCCGCCGTCGTCAAGGCGCGCCACGTCCATTTCCGCGAAGTGGCGGGAACGGTGCGTCAGGTCGAACGCTGGAAGTCGGCCGAGATCGCCGCGGCGATCGACCGGCTGCGCCGCGCCGAACGCGCGCAGATGGCGTCGGGCGGCGCCGGGGAAATATTGTCCGACGTGGCGATCACCGAGACCACGCGCGCCGCCGCAAGAGCGCGGTAGATCAACGGCTTAGAGCGGTTCGCCGGTCAGCCGCTGACACACCATATCGAGCTGGTCGAGCGTCGAATAGCTGACCGTCAACGTTCCGCCCTTCGGGCCGTAGCCGATCTTCACGCCAAGCCCGATCACGTCGCTCAATTGGCGTTCGAGCGCGGCGATATCGGCGTTGCGCCCGCTGCCGCCACTATTCGATCCGCCCCCAGCGTCGCTATTTTTGGCCGACCGCGCCAGCCGCTCGGTGTCGCGGACCGATAGCCCCTTGGCGACGACCTCGGCGGCGAGCCGCTCGACATCGGGCGCGCCGATCAATGCGCGGGCGTGCCCCATGTCGATCCGCCCATCGACCAGCAGCGCCAGGACGCTTTCGGGAAGGTCGAGCAATCGCAACAGGTTGGCAATGTGACTACGCGATTTATGGACCAGTTTGGCGAGCGCGTCCTGGGTATGCCCGAACTCGGTGATCAGCCGCTTGTAGGCGTCGGCTTCTTCGACTGCGTTGAGGTCGCGGCGCTGGATATTTTCGAGCAGCGCGATCTCGAACGTCTCGGCATCGTCGAGCTCGCGCACGATGACCGGCACCTCGTGGAGCCGCGCGCGTTGCGCCGCGCGCCAGCGCCGCTCGCCGGCGACGATCTGGTAGTAGCGGCCGTGTGGACGTACGAGGATCGGCTGGAGCACCCCGCGCACCGCGATCGATTGCGACAGCTCGTCGAGCGCGGCATCGTCGAACGCGCGGCGCGGCTGGCCCGGCTGCGGGGTCAGCGCGCCGACCGGCATCATGCGAATCCCTGCAGATGCGTCGCCGCTCGTCGGCACCGGTTCGGCGGCGATATCGCCAAGCAAGGCATTGAGCCCGCGACCGAGGCCGGGACGGGGCTTGCGCGCTTCGCTCATGCCGCGATCGCCGGCTGGGCAGGGGGCAAGCGCGTGATCAGCTCGCGCGCGAGCGCCATATACGCCTCCGACCCCGAGCAGCGATAATCGTAGATCAGCGCCGGCACGCCGTGGCTCGGCGCTTCGGACAAACGCACGTTGCGCGGGATCACCGTGTCGAACACCACCTTGCCAAGCACCGCACGGACGTCCGACGACACTTGCTCGGTCAAACGGTTGCGGCGGTCGTACATCGTCAACGCGACGCCGAGGATGGCGAGCCCCGGATTGAACCTCGAGCGGATCCGTTCGACGGTGCTCAACAGCTGGCTAAGCCCTTCCAAAGCAAAGAATTCGCACTGCAGAGGGACCAACAGAGAATCGGCGGCGACCATCGCGTTGATCGTCAGCAGACCTAGCGACGGCGGACAATCGATCAGCACGACGTCCCAGCGATCGTCGGTCGCCGACAGCGCATGGTCGAGCCGATGCGTGCGCTCCTCATAATCGACCAGCTCGATTTCGGCGCCCGAGAGGTCGACGGTGGCCGGTACGATGTCGAGCTTGGGCACCGCGGTCGCGATTACCGCATCGGCAACGCTGGCTTGGCCGATCAGCACTTCATAACTCGAAATCGTCCGCGCTACGCGATGAATGCCGAGCCCGGTCGAGGCATTCCCCTGCGGATCGAGATCGACGATCAACACCCGCTTGCCGGTCGCGGCGAGCGCGGTGCCGAGGTTGATCGCGGTCGTCGTCTTGCCGACCCCGCCCTTCTGATTGGCGACGGCGATGACCGTCATCGCCGCCTCACGCCGCGCGCGACGACGATCGCTGAATCGGGGTTGGTGATGCTCTGTTCCACGTGGAACACTCCATGCCACGTCCGCCGCGCCTCCGCCACCTCCTCGTCCGCGCTCTTTCCCTTCGGCAACAGCCAGATCGTCTCATTATTGGCGCATTGCGCGGCGGAGACGAACAAGGAATCGATCCGTGAAACGGCGCGCGCGGAGATGACCTTGGCCTTGTCGCGCACCGATTCCACCCTGGCCGCGATCACCGTGACCTCTTTCAGTCCGAGCGTGACGGCTGCATCACGCAGGTAATCCGCCCGCAATCGGCGCGGCTCGATCAATATCATTTCGCGCGCGGGTTCGACCGCCGCGACGGCCAGTCCGGGGAAACCCGCGCCGCTGCCGACATCGATCCACACGCCTTCCGGTCCCAAGGCCACCAGTTGCAGCGAATCGACGATGTGCCGCGCCCAGATCGTATCGAGCGTCGATCGCGCGACGAGGTTCTGGCGTTCGGCTTCTGTGGTGACGATTGTCGCCAATCGCTCGAGCCGGTTCATCGCCGCCGAATCGAACCGCGCCGCGGCCCATGTGCGAGCCTCGTCCTCAGTCACGCAGCGCGCCGATTGGCATGGAGTAGGATCGCGGTCAGCGCTGCCGGTGTGATTCCCCGGACTCGACCCGCCGCTGCCAGCGTCGCCGGTCGCGCGACGGCCAAGCGCTCGACCATTTCGGCCGAAAGGCCGGGGATCGCGGCGAAGTCGACATCGCCGTCAAGCACGACACGTTCGCTGGCGCGCAATTCGGCGACCTCGGCCTCCTGCCGCTCGACATACGGCGCATAACGGGCGTCGTCGATCGCCTCCGCCACGATTGGCGTCATAGCGTCGGCCAGATCGGGGACGACATCCGCCAGTTCGACGGAAGCGAAGCGCAGCCATTCGCGCGCGCTGCGGCGCGCGCCGTCCTGCGCAACGCCGGCATGCACAAGCTGACTAGCGGTCAGCTGCGCGGCAAGAGCTTGGTCGACCGCTTCCCGCTCGGCGCCGCGCGCCCGGACATGGCGGAGCCGTTCGTCGCCGAGCAATCCGGTCGCTTCCGCACTCGGTGACAGCCGTGTCTCGGCATTGTCGGCGCGCAGCCGCAGGCGGAATTCGGCGCGTGCGGTCAGCATGCGATAGGGTTCGGTGACCCCCTGCAGCACCAGATCGTCGATCATGACGCCAAGATAGCTTTGGGTGCGGTCGGGGAGGAACGGGCGGAGCCCAAGGGCCAGCGCCGCGGCGTTCGCCCCCGCGACGAGACCCTGCGCCGCTGCTTCCTCATAGCCGGTCGTACCGTTGATCTGTCCCGCGCAGAACAGGCCGGGCAGCGCAGCCAGTTCGAGCCGGTGGTCGAGCGCGCGCGGATCGAGATGATCATATTCGACTGCATAGCCGAACGCCGTGATCGACGTTCTCTCCAGCCCCGGGATTGATGCGATCAGCGCGGTTTGCGCATCGGCGGGGAGTGAGGTCGAGATGCCATTGGGATAGACGGTCGAGTCGTCGAGTCCCTCGGGCTCGAGGAATATCTGATGCCCATCACGGTCGCCGAACCGGTGCACCTTGTCCTCGATCGACGGGCAATACCGTGGCCCCACGCCCTCGATCGCCCCGGCGAACAACGGCGATCGGTCGAGCGCGGCGCGAATGATATCATGCGTCCGCTCGGTGGTTCGCGTGATCGCGCAGGCGAGCTGGGGGAGGGGTCGGCCGCGCGACAGCGGCGACATCGTCCAAGGATCGTCGTCGGACGGCTGGCGCTCGAGCCGCGCCCAATCGATTGTCTTGCCACCCAGCCGTGGCGGCGTGCCGGTCTTGAGCCGTGCCATCGGCAAGCCGAGCGCGCGCAATTGGGCCGCCATCGCGGTCGCGGCGCGCGCTCCCAGCCGACCGCCGGTTTCACGGTCATCGCCACGAAACATCCGCCCCCCAAGAAAGGTCCCGGTGGCGAGCACGACCGCTGGCGCCGTAATGCCGGTGCCGTCAGCAAGCACGACACCAGCCACTGCATCGCGCCGGATGATCAAGGTTGCCACTTCGCCGGCAATTAGTTCGACCGATTCATGGGCTTTGAGCAGTGTGCGCACCGCCGTCGCAAAGCGTTTGCGGTCGGCTTGTATGCGGGGGCCGCGGACTGCCGCTCCCTTGCTGCGGTTGAGCATGCGATAATGGATCGCCGCCGCGTCCGCCGCTCGCGCGATAATGCCGTCGCAAGCATCGACCTCCCGAACCAGATGACCTTTGCCAAGTCCGCCAATGCTGGGATTGCACGACATCGCGCCGATATTGCTGGCGTCGAACGTTACCAATGCCACACGCGCGCCGCGCCGCGCCGCCGCTGCGGCGGCCTCGACGCCGGCATGGCCGCCGCCGACAATAATGACATCGAACCCGTTCATGCCGGCGCAGCTAGCAGCTTGTTCCACGTGGAACACTCATTTTCGGCATTATGTAGCAAACGCACCAAGATGAAGGCACTAGCCCTCATCGTCGCACTGTTTGTCATCGTTTGCGGTGCAGGGAGCGCGCGGGCGTTAGGTGTAGCACCAAAAGGGGTGGTCCAAGGGTATCAGCCGCTCAACCGATGGCTCATACCGTTGTACAAGACGGTGGACGTGGGCACGTCCGTCGGAATCGACGTAGTTAATCTGCCAAAATACGAGCATATCGGCCTCATCAGCCAAAACCTCGGCAACCCTGCCAGCGGGCAATGGTACATCGTTGGGGGCGGTGCTGCCCCAGCCCCGCTCAGGCGCGACATTCCAATTTACCGGGCGGAGTTCAATGACGGCGGGAAGGCCATGGTCATCCTCTTTGTCGAGAATGCGTACCAAGACGCCCCATTCTTTCAGCCACGCGGGCCCTTTCCCAAAATTTCCCCAATTGAACTCATATCCGTACCCCTCAAGGTTCGGCTCTTTGAGGTTTATCGAACTCTGGGTAAGCAACATATGAGGGCGATCCGCGCCCTCTATGGCTTTCTCAGCGGCAAGAGCGCTGCGTTGAGCGGCTTCAGTGGCCCGCAACGTCAAAATGATCGTGGCACCCAGACCCATGATGCTGACGAGACCAACCCAGAACCCACGTTCTGTCCACAGGGCGCTGCTTTCAGCGGCCCGCGCTGCCTTCCATTGAGCGCACAGATCGGATTCCTCGCGCCCCTTTGGCTGTGTGCATGGCTCGCGATATTCAACGGGCTTGGCCTTATCGGCAAGCGCCGCATTAGCGGCCTCTGGATCGCCGGGGGCATAGCGGTAGGACTGATACCGCTCTTGCTCGGGATAATTTAGCGCAGTGATGTAAGCGCCCGTACAGAACGCAACGAACGCTAGTCCGATAGCTGCAAAGAGTGCGCCCCAATAGCGGCTAGACATTGGACCAGGAACACTGCTGTAAACTTGCCACGAGCAAGCTTGTTACGGATGTTAGGTTCGGAGTCCACTACGCCGACCGCTGCCAGCTTTTCGACCAATCCGGCATAGGTGACGTTTCGGCGTTTCAACTCCGCCTTGAGCAGCCCCTTTACCTTCGCTTCCCAAACCGTATCGCTCATTTGCCACTCCATTCGTCGCAAATGCACTCATATACGATACATTTGCCCTTGCCAAGAGTACACCGTTGCCACTATATCCGATGCATAAGCACTGGATACGATGACAATGCAACACTTCCTCCTTTCCGCAGCCGCCCGCACCTTGAGCCTCAAGGCTGTTTTCAAGATGGGCGAGGATGCTGCCTATCAGGCGTTCTGCGAGCTGCGTTGGCCCGAAACGGACGGCGAAGCGGTGTGCCCGCAATGCGGCTGCTGCGAGACGTACAACATCACGTCGCGCCGTCGTTACAAGTGCGTCGGCTGCTATCACCAGTTCAGCGTCACCAGCGGGACGATCTTCGCCAGCCGCAAGCTGTCGTTTACCGATCTGCTGGCGGCAATCGTGATCTTCGTGAACGGCGCTAAGGGCGTGTCGGCGCTGCAAGTCAGCCGCGATCTGGACGTGCAGTACAAGACGGCCTTCGTCCTGTCGCACAAGCTGCGCGAAGCAATGGCGCTAGAGGATGCCGGTCAAAAGCTGTCGGGGACTGTCGAGGTCGACGGTGCCTATTTCGGCGGCTACGTGAAGCCCGCCAACGTCAAGGATCATCGCGTCGATCGCCGCTACAAGCTGAACCAGTCAGGCAAGCGCCAGAACGTCGTGGTCGTTCGCGAGCGCGGCGGCGATATGCTGACCTTCGTCGGCAAGAGCGAAGGCGAAGGCGTTGCCCACGTTGCCCGCGTCGTGGAACCCGGAACGGTCGTTCATGCCGACGAAGCGAGCCATTGGGATGCCCTGCACGGTCGTTACGAGACGTTCCGCATCAATCACAGCGAAGCGTACTCACTGGACGGCGCTTGCACCAATCAGGCGGAAAGCTTCTTCTCGCGCCTTCGTCGCGCCGAAGTCGGTACGCACCATCATATCGCGGGTCCGTACCTGTACGCCTACGCTGGCGAAATGGCTTGGCGCGAGGATAACCGCCGCGTTCCCAATGGCGATCAAACCGCGATGGTCGTTCGGTCGGCAATGGTGTCGCCAGTGTCGCGCAAGTGGGCGGGGTACTGGCAGCGCGGAGCCTAAGCTAGCCTCAACTCAAAATCACCTGTGCGGTCGAACCGCAGATCGAAGCGCTCCAAGACGTCCATGCCTAAGATCGCGTCGAAGTTTTCATTGTTCGCGATGTCGATAATCTCGGTGGGATGAGGCAGGCCAAAATAGGTTCGCGTTTCGCTCACATCGGTATCGGTCCCGTTGGCGAAAAATCCAATTGTGGCCCAATAGAGATAATGGCGCGCTTCGTTGTGGACGTTTTGGATGAACCTCTTGCCGTGACTTTTTAGACTTTCGATTCCGATTACCCGGCGCGTGAGACAGGTTCTCTGCGCACCGGTATCAAGCAAGGCGCGATAGCCTTGAATCGGTATTTCAATCGAACGTTGCTCAGGTTCGACCGCTAGGATTTGCGGGACAAAAGCCTGAAAACCTATCTCTACTATCGCCTGTCGCCGTTCAAGCCTGCCCCGAGCCACCAGCATATGAGTAGAATCCTAGGTTGTCGCGGTCAGTAGTGACCTCTTGGACTGAAAAGCGGCCTTCCCCAAAGCGCTTCACGCCCTCGATCATCGCTGCCAAGGCGTTTCCGCAATACGCTACTATATTGCGGTCGTGCATGACTGCGTACTGCCCACGGTGCTGCGGTAGGATCTCGGGAAGCTGTTCAAGGAACGCTTCATAGTTCCGATCAATTTCGGCTATCTCGTTCGACATATCCACGCCTCCACCCTTGCCGGTGTACGCTATCATTGCGTTCCGAGTCGTGTCACGCGTTTTCTATATTGACTCCGGACCCGAATCGAGTCCGTGTGCCGAGACTCGCCATGCTGACAGACTCCAGCGCCCCGGATGAGTCGAGGCATCGTAAATTACCGCGCCGTCCCTGCGCCGGGTGAAGGTGCTGAAAATGGTATTTGCCAGCATACCGCGCGACTCTGGCGTCACCGCCTTGCCAAGCCTTGTCAGTACTCGGCCAGCTATCTCGCTGGCAGTAAGCGGCTCGCCAGCCTCTCGCAGTACCGTGAGGGCTTCTCGGCTTCCCGCGCCCCTGCGAGTCCCGGCGGGGTTTTTCGAGAAGCTACGCTTCGGCAGTATGCCGTTCACGTCATAGCCGGGCCGGAACATCTTGATGACAGCATCAAGATTCGCACGTTCAACCTCAAGCCTCATAATCTGAAAGCGTCGGTTCAGGATTTCCCCGTCGATGCGGGCGCGCTTGTCGATTAGCGCCGTCATAACGTGAGTTTCCGCCATCACTCTGCCTATGCATCCGATACGATGGCATAGCGCACTCTTGCCGGTGGCATCTACCCACGTCTTGGTGCATCTGCTACATAATGCCGCTCATTTTCCGATGCAGAACTTGCCAAACATGGCATCAAGCATCGCTTCGACCCCGACATCGCCGGTGATCCGTGCGAGCGCAGCGTTGGCACGACGCAGGGCGTCGGCGACGACCAGCTCGTCAGCGCAATCAATATCCCCCAGAGCATCGAACGCCATGCTGCAATGCCCGGCTTGCCGGGAATTGAGTGCCACATCCCCCGGCTTGGGGATCAGGACCGACGCATGGTTGGCGATGATCTCCCAAAGTGCCTCCACCGTCTCACCGCGTTGCGCGGATACCGACACGATCGGCCCCTCTCTTGGTTGTCCGCGACCGGGCAGATCGGCGCGAGCGTGGAGCCATAGCATGTGCGGAGCCGGTGGCGCATCGTCACCGAGCCACAATACGATATCGGCACCGGCGATCGCCTCATCCGCGCGGGCGATACCGATCTGTTCGATTGCGTCGTCGGTTGTGTCGCGCAGTCCCGCGGTGTCGGTCAGCACGAATGGGATGCCTTCTCGCCCGACCGACACCTCGATCCGGTCGCGCGTGGTGCCGGCGATCGGCGAAACGATCGCAGCGTCGCGGCGCGAAAGCGCGTTGAGCAATGTCGATTTGCCGCTATTTGGCGGCCCGGCCAATACAACGCGCACGCCATCACGCAAGCGCTCCACCGTTGGTGCAGCGAGCGCCGCCGCCATCTCAGCCGCCACAGAACTTGCTCGCTCACGGATGTCGCCAAGTAATGCTGGAGGAACATCGGCCTCGTCGGCGAAATCGAGCGAAGCCTCGATCTGCGCGGCTAAGTCGAGCAATGCCGCCCGCCACCCTGCGATGCGCCGCGACAGAACGCCGTCAGCCATTGCCAGCGCGGCGCGGCGCTGCAATTCGGTCTCGGCTGTCAGTAGATCGCTGAGCCCTTCGGCTTCAGCGAGGTCGATCCGGCCGTTTCCTAGCGCGCGCCGCGTAAATTCGCCGGGCTCGGCACGACGCAGGCCGGGCTGCGCGCTCAGCGACGCCTCGACCGCCGCCACCACGGCACGGCCACCATGCAAATGGAGCTCGACTAGATCTTCGCCGGTCGCGGAGGCGGGTCCGGGAAAGACCAAAACGATCGCGCGGTCGAGATGATCACCGCTTTCCGGATCGCGAATCGTGCGCACGCGCGCTTCACGTGGAGCAGGGAGATCGCCGACAAGCGCGCGTGCCGCCGTCAGCGCTGCCGACCCGCTGATCCGCACGATGGCAATCGCCGCGGGCGGGGTCCCAGTTGAGGGCGCAAAGATCGTTTCCATGCCGTCAGTCGCCCTCGACCGCTTGGCGTCAATCCTTCGTCTTACCGGCCGCGTTGTCGAACAGGCCCCGCCAGAACGCCATACTCGAGTCACCCATCGGCATCCAGTTTTTCATCATGTTTTCAAGGAGTTCAGGCTTAATCGCGGTGCCATCCATCGCGCCCATGATCGATTGGATATATTTATCGTGGATCGGCGAGAGATCGGGCAGGCCGATCGCGCGGCGTGCTTCCTCGGGGGTGCAATCCACCTCGACATTGAACTTCATCGCAAACCTTCCGCTTGAGCAGCGTCGGGGTGCTGCTACCTTGACGCCTATATGCCCCTTTATCGCGACGCCTAGCAAGGAGAGCGACCATGACCGCCACCATCAGCATCGCCACATTCGATGGCGACGGTGCGTTCGATGCGTATCTCGCTGAGCCGGCGGGCGGCAACGCCGGCTCGGCGATCGTCGTCATTCAGGAGATTTTCGGAGTCAACGCGGGGATCCGCCGCAAATGCGATCAGCTTGCCGAGGCGGGCTATCTCGCGATCGCGCCCGACCTGTTCTGGCGGCTCGGGCCGGGGATCGAACTCGACCCCGACATTCCCGACCAATTCCAGGCTGCGCTCGGCTGGATGGGCAAGTTCGACCAGGATCTGGGGATCCGCGACATCGAGGCGACGATCCGCGCGGCCCGTGGCAAGGTCGGCGGCGGCAAGGTCGGCGCGGTCGGTTACTGCCTAGGCGGGCGACTGGCCTATATGACCGCGGCGCGGACCGACGTCGATGCGAGCGTGGGCTATTACGCGGTCGGCATCGACGGCCTGCTCGGCGAAAAGCATGCCATCGCACGACCGCTAATGCTGCACATCGCCGGGGCCGATCATTTCGTCATGCCGGATGTTCAGGCCGCAATGCATGCTGGGCTCGACGACCATCCCAAAGTCACGTTGCATGACTATCAGGGGGTCGATCATGGCTTCGCTACCGAATTCGGCAAGCGTCGGGCCGATGGCGCGGCCAAGCTCGCCGACGAACGAACGATGGGGTTCTTTCGCGATAATATCTGATAATATCAGGGAACTAGATCAAACCGAACCACCGCCCGACGCCGATCTGCGGATCGACGAAGCCTTCGTGGATCATCTTGCCCGCGACGTAGAGGATCACTGCGAGGCCGAGATAGATGATCCAGCGGAACCGCTCGATCAGCCGCGCGACGATGTTGGCAGCGAGCCCCATCAGCGTCACCGATAGTGCCAGCCCGATGAACAGCACCGCGGGATGATCGCGCGCGGTGCCGGCGACCGCGAGCACGTTGTCGAGGCTCATCGACAGGTCGGCGATCGCCACCGACACGATCGCGCGGCCGAAATTGCGCGTCGATGGCGGGCCTTCGATCGCCGGCGTGTCCGGATCATCGACCGCGGCGGGGGTGCTGGCGGGGTGAAGCTCGCGAAACAGCTTCCACGCCACCCACAATAGCAACAACCCACCGGCGAACAGCAGCCCGACGATACTGAGCAATTGTGTCGCGACCAGTGCAAACCCAATCAAAAAGACCATCGCGATACCGACGCCAATGCCGAGGATTCGCTTGCGCTGCGCTGGCGGGAAGCCGGCCGCGAGCGTGCCGAGCACGATGACGTTGTCGCCGGCGAGCGTGAGGTCGATCAGGATGACTTGGCCAAGCACGGCGAGGCCGGCGGGCGTGAAGATGTCGGCGAAATCGAACATGGGGTGTGCGCCTAACGCTTTGGCGTAGCTAAAGCGAGGCCCAGCGCGCATCGGTCGGACTCGCTCAAGCGAGGACCGACGGCGCTTTGCCGCGGCGGGTCGTGGGGATTTGGGATAACAAGAGGCGTGGGCAGAGCCCACGCCGTCGGCCGGGCTTTCAGCCCGCCGGCCGTCCGGTCGCGAGTCCTGAATTAGCTTCGCTAATCCAGGCCGCTCCCTACTGATTCATCGAATCGAAGAAATCTTCGTTCGTCTTCGAATTCTTCATCTTGTCGAGCAGGAACTCCATCGCGTCGATCGTGCCCATCTGCATCAGGATGCGGCGCAGCACCCACATCTTGGACAGCTTGCCCTGATCGACCAGCAGTTCTTCCTTGCGGGTGCCCGACTTGCCGACGTCGAGCGCCGGGAAGATGCGCTTGTCGGCAACCTTGCGGTCGAGCACGATTTCCGAGTTACCGGTGCCCTTGAACTCTTCGAAGATGACTTCGTCCATGCGGCTGCCGGTGTCGATCAGCGCGGTCGCGATGATCGACAGCGATCCGCCTTCCTCGATGTTGCGCGCGGCGCCGAAGAAGCGCTTGGGCCGCTGGAGCGCATTGGCGTCGACACCGCCGGTCAGCACCTTGCCCGAGCTCGGCACGACCGTGTTATAGGCGCGGCCGAGGCGGGTGATCGAATCGAGCAGGATCACGACATCCTTCTTGTGCTCGACCAGCCGCTTGGCCTTTTCGATCACCATTTCGGCGACCTGGACGTGGCGCGTCGCGGGCTCGTCGAAGGTCGAGGAGACGACCTCACCTTTCACGCTGCGCTGCATGTCGGTGACTTCTTCCGGGCGCTCGTCGATCAGCAGGACGATCAGGAAGACTTCGGGGTGGTTGTCGGTGATCGCCTTGGCGATGTTCTGCAGCATCACCGTCTTGCCGACGCGCGGCGGGGCGACGATCAAAGTACGCTGCCCCTTACCCTGGGGCGAGACGATGTCGATCACCCGGGCCGATTTGTCCTTGGCGGTCGGATCGGTCGCGTCGAGCGTCAGCTTGCTCTCGGGATAGAGCGGCGTCAGGTTGTCGAAATTGACGCGGTGGCGGACCGCATCGGGATCGTCGAAATTGACCGCGGTGAGCCGCACCAGCGCGAAATAGCGTTCGCCGTCCTTGGGACCGCGGATCTCGCCTTCGACCGTGTCACCGGTCCTGAGACCGAATTTACGCACCTGATTGGGCGAGATGTAGATGTCGTCGGGCCCGGCGAGGTAATTCGCCTCGGGGCTGCGCAGGAACCCGAACCCGTCGGGCAGCACTTCGATCGTGCCCAGGCCCATGATCTGGTCGCCATTTTCGGCTTGTTCCTTGAGGATCGCGAACAGCAGATCCTGCTTGCGCAGCGTCGACGCGCTTTCGACACCGAGCTCCTCGGCCATCGCGACCAGCTCGGCGGGGGGTTTCTTCTTGAGGTCTTTGAGATGCATTTCGGGCGTGTCCGGGAATATTTTCGGGGAAGTTCGAGCGTCTGTCTGCGAAGGAACGCGACAATGCCGGAGGAAAGGCGGAAGCGGACCCCGGAAGGGTCACTCGCCGACGGGACTTATGGACGCGAGCCGGTCAAGTCAAGACGATCAGAACGGTTTGACCACCACGAGAATGACGATCAGCGTCACAAATAAGGCAGGCAGTTCATTGACCAGGCGGAGCTGCTTCGAGGTCAGTCGCGCATTTCCTACCGCCAGCTTCTTGGCATAGCCGACCATCCAGCCGTGATAACCGGTCATCAGCACGACCAGCAGCAGCTTGCTGTGGAGCCAGGGCTGATCCCACCAATGCCCGGCCGTGGCGATCGTCAGACCGAACGCCCAGACCAGGATCATCGAGGGCGTCATGATGATGCGGCGCAATTTGCCCTCGCGCTCGACCCATTTGTCGGCCTCGGGCGTCCCCAGCGATTCCTGGTGATGGACGAGATAGCGCGGCAGCATGAACAGGCCCGCCATCCAGAAGATCACGAAGATGACGTGCGCCGCCTTCAGCCACAGATAGATCGAGGCGAGGAAGTCCATCCTTGGTCCCTTACGATAGTCAGCCGATATGCCCGATCGGGGCGACCGACACGGCTTTCCCGCAAATCGGGCCGGGTTCAAGAGTCATATAGAATATATAGAAAAAGGTTGTTGAAGCTGTTGGCGCGTGGATGCCGGGGTTTACGCAGCTGTCCCATAACCGCCCACAGCTTGACCGCAGCTACTCCACGCAAACCCGCCGATTCGCCGCTGCCGTCCCCGTTTTTCACAGGCTGTGCGGGGAACGATTGACTGTTGGCGGGGCTGTGGACAGCGGGGCCGCTTTTCCACGGCGCAGCATCGCTTGGCGGCGTCGGCGGGTTGCGCTAGCGGTTTTGCCGATGTTGCCCACAGGGTTCGGCTCGCGCTGATATGCGTTTGCATCTGCACCTCCTCTCCGACTCGACCGGCGAGACGCTGGAGAATATCGCCAAGGCGGCGCTCGCGCAGTTCGACGATGTCGAGACGATCCGCCATTTCTGGCCGATGGTGCGTAGCGAAGCCCATCTCGAGCGGATCCTGCAGGAGATCACGCACAATCCGGGGCTCGTGCTGTTCACCCTGGTGTCGAGCGAGATGCGGCGGTCGCTCGAGACGCGGTGCCGCGCGCTCGGCCTGCCCGCCGTCGCGCCGCTCGACCCGGTCAACGACGCGCTCACGAACCTGCTCGGGCAGCAGGCCAAAGCGCGCCCCGGACGCCAGCATGTCTTGGATGCGGCCTATTTCCAGCGAGTCGATGCCATCCAGTTCACGATCGCGCATGACGACGGGGTCAATTGGGAGAATTGGGAGGAAGCCGACATCGTTCTAGCCGGCGTGTCGCGCACGTCGAAGACGCCGACGTCGATCTATTTGGCCAATCGCGGGTTCAAGACCGCCAACATCCCGATCGTGCCCGAATCGCCGCCGCCCGCAAAGCTGTTCGAACTGAAAAACCCGCTGGTCGTCGGGCTGACCACCAGCGCCGACCGCTTGATCCAGGTGCGGCGCAACCGGTTGCTGTCGCTCAACCAGAACCCCGAAACCGCCTATGTCGATCAGGAAGCGGTGACGCGCGAAGTCGCCTATGCGCGCCGGATGTTCGCCGACAACGACTGGCCGGTGATCGACGTCACCCGGCGATCGATCGAGGAAACCGCGGCGGCGATCATCGGCATGGTCAACGACCGGACCGGTGATCAATGACGCTGATTCTCGCCTCCCAAAGCGCCTCGCGTCGGGCGATGCTCGACGCGGCGGGCGTCGCGTATACCGCGCAACCCGCGTGGGTCGATGAGGATGGCGTCAAGGCGGCGATGGTCGGGCAATTGCCGCGCGATATCGCCGACGCGCTCGCCGAACTAAAGGCGATCAAGGTGTCGCAGGCACATCCAGCTGCACTGGTATTGGGCAGCGACTCGCTCGTTGCGCTCGCTGACGGGACATTACTCGACAAACCGGTGAGCCGGGAGGATGCCGCCGATCATTTGCGCGCGATGGCGGGCGGTACGCACGATTTGTGGAGCGCGGCGGTCATCGCCGAGGCTGGGCGCCCGGTATGGCGGCATGTCGAGCGCGCGCGGCTGGTAGTGCGGGCGCTGTCCGAGGATTTCATCGGATCGTATCTTGATGCCGAATGGCCCGCGATTGCCGGTTGCGTCGGTTGCTTCCGGATCGAGGGGCCGGGGGTGCAATTGTTCAGCAAAATCGACGGCAGCCACTTCACCGTGCTCGGCATGCCGCTGCTTCCGGTGCTCGATTATCTGCGGGTGCGCGGGGAGTTGGCGTCATGAAATATGCGGAAGTGATCGGCGATCCGATCGCGCACTCGAAATCACCGGTGATCCACGGTTTCTGGCTCGACGCGTTGGGGATCGCTGCCGAGTATCGCGCGACGCATGTCGTGGCCGAGGGGCTGGCCGACTATTTCAGCGAGCGCCGCGCCGATCCCGATTGGCTGGGGTGCAACGTCACCATCCCGCACAAACTGGCGGCGCTCGATTTCGTTGAGGATCGCGGCGATGTGCGGTCGTCGATCGGCGCGATCAACACCGTGTTTCGCGATTCGGGCGCGCTGATCGGCACCAATACCGACGCCGCGGGCTTCTATGCGCCGATTTCGGGGATGGAGCTCGCCGGCGAGCCGGTCTTGGTGATCGGCGCTGGCGGCGCGGCACGCGCCATCCTGTTCGCGCTGGCGCGGGTCGGGGTCGGACGCGTGACATTGCTCAACCGCAATCCGTTGAAGGGCGCGGCGTTGCTCGCCAGCTTCGGGCTCAAGGGCGACGCGTTGAAGCTCGATGCGCCGATCCCGCCTGCGGCGCTGTTGGTCAACGCTACCTCGCTCGGCATGACCGGCCAGCCACCGTTCGACCTCGATCTGTCGCCGCTGCCCGACGAGGCGGTGGTCTACGATATCGTCTATGCACCGCTCGAAACCGGCTTGCTGAAGGCGGCGCGGTCGCGGGATCTCGCGACGGTCGACGGCTTGGAGATGCTGATCGGCCAGGCCGCCCTGGCGTTCGAACTGTTCTTCGGTGCCGCGCCGCCGCGCGAGCGCGACGACGACCTGCGCGACTTGCTCACGAAATGAAGACGATCGGCCTCACCGGATCGATCGGCATGGGCAAGTCGACCGTCGCAAAGATGTTCGAGGACGAAGGCGTCGCCGTGTTCGATTCGGATGCGGCGGTGCGCGCGTTGCAGGGACCGGCGGGACGCCTGGTCGGCGCTATCGAGACGGCATTTCCTGGCACTACCGGACCCGGCGGCGTCGATCGTGCCGCGTTGGGCGCGCGCGTATTCGGCAACCCTGACGACCTCAAGCGGCTAGAGGCGATCGTGCATCCCGCGGTCGGCGAGGAACGCGCCGTTTTTCTGGCACGGCATGCCAACGACGCGATGGTGGTGTTCGACGTGCCCCTGCTGTTCGAAACCGGCGGCGACCGCGCCGTCGATGTGACCGTCGTTGTTTCGGCCGCCGCCGCCGTCCAGGCCGAACGCGTCCTCGCGCGGCCGGGCATGACACAGGAACGCCTGACCGACATCCTCACCCGCCAAACGCCGGATGCCGAAAAGCGCGCGCGTGCCGACTATGTGATACCGACCGATTGCCCGATGGAGCAAACCCACGCCTCCGTGCGTCATGTCATCGCTTGCGTGTCGGCGAGCCAAGACCGATAACGGGATCAATGCGCGAGATCATTTTCGATACCGAGACGACCGGCCTGTCCTTTACCGCAGGCGACCGTATGGTCGAAATCGGCTGTGTCGAGATGATCAACCGGGTCGAGACCGGGCGCACGTATCACGCGTATTTTCATCCTGAGCGCCCGATGCCGGCCGAAGCGCAGCGCATCCATGGGCTGTCGGATGCCTTCTTATCGGACAAACCCAAGTTCCACGAAAAGGTCGAGGACCTGCTCGAATTTCTCGGCGATGCGATGCTCGTCGCGCACAATGCGAGCTTCGACTTCGGCTTCCTCAACGGCGAATTGAAGAAATTGGGACGGGAGATCATCGCGCTCGACCGGATGATCGACACCGTCGCGATGGCGCGCCAGCGCCACCCAGGCGCCAAGCATTCCCTTGACGCGTTGTGCACGCGCTACGGCATCGATCGTAGCCACCGCGTGCTCCACGGCGCGTTGCTCGACGCGCAATTGCTGTGTCAGGTCTATGTCGAGCTCACCGGCGGGCGCCAAATCGGCCTGACTCTGGTCAGCGACGAAGAAATCGCGGTTCCGATCCTCGACGAGGATCCGCGCGCGGCGCAGCCGCGGCCGATGCGGCTGTTTCATGCCAATGACGACGAACTGGCGCGGCATGCCGCCTTTATCGCAAAGCTGAAGAACCCGCTTTGGGGGGCCGACGCGTCCGGTTGACGCGTGTGCATGGCCGAGCGTAGCAGCGCCGGCCCGGCCAGAATGGAGAATGAAGATGGAAATCCGCGTATCGGGCCACCAGGTCGAAACCGGCGACGCGTTGAAAACCCAGGTCCAGACTCGTCTCCAGGGAATCGCCGACAAATATTTCGCCCGCGCGATCTCCGCGCAGGTGACCTTCGGCAAGGGACCGCATGACGCGGGATTCACCTGCGATGTCGTCGCACACGTGATGCAAGGGCTGGTGCTCAAGGCGCGCAACGACGGCTATGATGCGCATGGTGCGTTTGACGGCGCCGCCGACAAGATCGAAAAACAGCTACGCCGCTACATGCGCCGGCTGAAGGATCGCAAGGCCGTCGCCACCGCCGTCACGGCGGCCGATGGCGATGCCGCGAATGGGTACGACAATGCCGGCTATACCCTGTTCCAGGAACCGACCGAAGACGAGCCCGCCGATGCCCCGCTGATCATCGCCGAAACGCGCGTCGACGTGCCCGACGCCAGCGTGTCGGACGCGGTGATGATGCTCGATCTGCGCAACACCCAGGCGCTGATGTTCCGCAATTCGGGGACCGGTGCGTACAACATGGTCTATCGCCGCGGTGACGGCACGATCGGCTGGGTCGAGCCGCACCGCGCGAACTGACGGACTGGACATGACCAACGATCTGTCGGACCTGATCAGGCCCGAGGGCATTGCTGAAGGGCTGGCGGTGGTGAGCAAGAAGGCGCTGTTCCAACAGCTCGGTCAGCTTGCCGCCGCGGCCTATGGCATGGATGCCAAGGCCGCGGCCGACGGGCTGGCGGTGCGCGAAAAGCTCGGGTCGACCGGGTTCGGCGGCGGCGTCGCGATCCCGCATGCGCGACTGATCGGGATCGACGCGATTTGCGGTGTCATCGTCACGCTCGCCAAACCGATCGATGTCGATGCGGTCGATGAACTGCCGGTCGACCTGGTGGTGGCCTTGTTTTCACCGCCTGACGCGGGCGCTGACCATTTGAAGGCGTTGGCGCGGGTGTCGCGCGCGCTGCGTGACGCGAAATTCGTCGCCAAGTTGCGCGGATCGGGGTCGAAGGACGCGATGTACGCACTGCTCGCTCCCGATGAGGCGCGCGATGCCGCCTGACGCCGGCGCGGCCGCGCACTTTCGCGCGCTCGAATCGCTTTATGCCGCCGCGCCGATCAACGGATTGTTCGAATCGCGGCTGGAGATCGTCGAAAGCGGGGTCGCGCGGATCGCGTTCTCGATCGAGCCGCGCCATTATCACGCCGGCGATGCGGCGCACGGAACGAGCTATTTCAAGATGCTCGACGATGCGGCGTTTTATGCGTGCAACAGCCTGGTCACCGACCGATTCCTGCTGACCACCGCGTTCAACCTGCTGTTCACGCGGCCATTGAAGGCGGGGCCGGTGGTCGCCGAAGGACGCTGGGTAAGCGGTCAGCGCCGCGTGTTCGTCGGCGAAGCGCGGCTGATCGATTCGGATGGCGAGGAAGCGGCGCGGGGCACCGGCACGTTCATGCGCTCGTCGATCCCGCTTGCCGGCTTGCCGGGTTACGGCAGCTGACCGCGCGGCTGGCGAGCGGCGTGCTGGTCAACGCGTTGGTGCGGCGCGCCAACCGCGAAGGCGGGTTCGCGACGGTGCTAGCCAAGGGTGATGCGACTGCGGGCGCGATCCTGATTATCGCGCAGGATCGTGGCGAACATGCACGAGCCTATGAGCGCGGGGTCGGCGCAAAAGGCGACACCGAACTGCTCCCGGTCGGCCCCGAGGGGGTTTCTCAGGAAGTCACCGACTACTGGATACGGCGTCGCCGTAACGATCCAGATCTATGGGTGGTGGAGGTGGATATCGCAGCGGCAGAACGATTCGTCGCTGAAACGATCCTCGACGGTTGACTTGCTGCACCGCACAATCCACAGGCAGCATCAATATCATGCGCGTTGTGCTGTGACGGGGTGCGATCCCTAACGGTTACGCAGTCGGGTGGTAGTCCGGACGGTCCCTTTTTCCTGCGACCGCATTATTTCCGCGCTCCAACCGCACTTTAGTCAGTTGAATGTCGGTTTTCTCTCGCGCCGCGGGTCCCGTGGCGATTTCTGCTACACTTTTCGCGCTGCTCGGCATGAGCAGCCCGAGCAAGGCTTGGGATGTTGCGCGTGCACCGGTCGACACCGTTACCACCGCTGTCCTTCCCGCTATTAACACACCGGGCACCGTCCCGGTTCCCAATTCCCCTCTGAAGCCGGCGACCGATCCGACTCCCGACGAGGTGTCGATCGCAAAGGCGCCACCGCCTGCCGTTGGTCTCTCCTACGCGAGCCTCGCTGCCGCTGTCGCGGCGCAGGACACGCCGCGTGAGATGGATTCCGAACTGTCGTGCCTCGCAGGCGCAGTCTATTTCGAATCGAAGGGCGAGCCGCTGTCGGGCCAGCTCGCGGTCGCCAACGTGATCATCAACCGCACGACATCGGGGCGTTTCCCGACATCGATCTGCTCGGTGGTCAAGCAGCCGGGGCAATTCTCGTTCGTGCGCGGCGGCCGGATCCCGGCGGTCGGAGCGAACGCGCAATATCGCACGGCGACGGCGATCGCGAAGATCGCGCTGGCCGATGCCTGGGCCGATCCCGCGCCCAAGGCGCTCTATTTCCACGCCCGCCGCGTCTCGCCAAATTGGGGCAAGGCGCGCGTCGCGATGATCGGCAATCATATCTTCTTCCGCTGATCGGACTTTCCAGCGTTCGCCTAATGTTCTAAAGCGGGGAGATGCTCGATGCGTCTCCCCGCTGCCCCCCGATCGGTGACGAGGCGCTGTGCGCGGCGGATGTTGCGCGCGGCGTCATTCGCATGCTCGCGCGGCACGATCTGGCGGCGATGACCGAGGTGGCGTTGGACGGCGGTCGCCGCGCCGACATCATGGCGATCGACGGACGTGGCCAGATCGTCATCGTCGAGATCAAGGTGTCGCGCGCCGATCTGCTCGGCGATGGCAAATGGTTCGATTATCTCGATCATTGCGACCGTTTCTTCTGGGCGGTGCCGGCGGGGTTCGACCACGCGCCGTTGCACGGCGAGGCATTCCTGCCCGAGCGATCCGGCGTGATCATCGCCGATCGCTACGATGCGGCGATCCTGCGCGAAGCGGCGACACATCCTTTGAGCACCGCCGGGCGCAAAAAGTGTACATTGGCGTTTGCCAGGCGAGCGGCACGGCGCGCGAGCGGGCTGGCCGATCCCGAATTGGGGTTCCTGCTCAACGCGTCCGAATAGCGCCACGCCGTCAGACGAGACCAGCCATGCCGGTCCCGCTGCCCGCCGTGGCGTCTCGCGGACTGCTTGGGCAATCCGCGTGCGCCCGCTCAGTGCCGGAAGTGCCGCATCCCGGTGAAGATCATCGCCAGTCCCGCCTCGTCCGCCGCGGCGATCACCTCGTCGTCGCGGATCGATCCGCCCGGTTGGATCACGGCGGTGGCACCGGCCTCGACGGCCGCTAGCAATCCATCAGCAAACGGAAAAAACGCATCGGAGGCGACCGCCGAGCCAGTCGTACGCGCCTCGCCCCAGCCAGCCTTGTCGGCAGCGTCCTTGGCCTTCCATGCTGCGATCCGCGCTGATTCGAGCCGGTTCATCTGCCCCGCGCCGATCCCGGCGGTGGCGCCGTCCCTGGCATAGACGATCGCGTTCGACTTGATGTGCTTGGCCACAGTCCACGCGAAGCGGCAATCGGCCATTTCCTGCGACGTCGGCTGACGTTTGGTCACGACCCGCAAAGCATTTTCATCGATCGAGCCATTGTCGCGCGACTGGATGAGCCAGCCACCAGCGATCGATTTGGCAGCGAGGCCGGACCTGCGCGGATCGGGCAGTTCGCCGGTCAGCAGCAAGCGCAAATTCTTCTTGGCCGCGAACAAGGCGACGGCCTCGGCATCGGCGTCGGGCGCGACGACCACTTCGGTGAAGATGCCGGTGATCGCCTGCGCCGTGGCGGCGTCGAGCGGTCGGTTGACCGCGATGACCCCGCCGAATGCCGATACCGTGTCGCATGCGAACGCCGCTTCATATGCTTCGGCCAGCGTTCGCGCGGTTGCGACCCCACACGGATTGGCGTGCTTGACGATGACGCAGGTCGGATCGGCGGTTCGAAACTCGGCGATCAGCTCGAGCGCGGCGTCGGCGTCGTTGAGGTTGTTGTAGCTGAGCGCCTTGCCCTGCACTTGGCGCGCTTGGCCGATCCCGCGCGTGGCTGGGCCGGTCGCGGCGTAGAACGCGGCGGCCTGGTGCGGGTTTTCGCCGTAGCGCAATTCGTCGCCCGACCGGTTGAGGATCAACGGCAAGGTCTGTGGGAAGCGCTCGCCCTGGTCGGCGAAGGCGAACCAGCTCGCAATCATCGAATCGTAGGTCGCCGTGGCGGCGAATGCCTTGGCGGCGAGCTTCTTGCGCTCATCCAGCGTGGTTTCGCCGCGCGCAATGGCGTCATAATCGGCCGGATCGGTGACGATCGCGACGAAAGCGTGGTTCTTGGCCGCCGATCGCACCATCGACGGGCCGCCGATATCGATATTTTCGATGATCTCGTTGCGCTCCGCGCCTTTCGCGACGGTCGCGGCGAATGGGTAGAGGTTGACCACGACCAAATCGATGGCGCCGATGCCGTGGTTCTCCATCGCCGCGGCATGCGCGGGATCGTCGCGCACCGCGAGCAATCCGCCATGGACCATCGGGTGGAGCGTCTTGACTCGCCCGTCCATCATTTCGGGAAAGCCGGTCAGGTCGGACACGTCGCGGACCGTCAGCCCAGCATCGCGCAGCGCGGTCGCGGTGCCGCCGGTGGAGACCAGTTCGACACCCTTCGCCGCGAGCGCGGCGGCCAGGTCGACAATCCCGGTCTTATCGGACACCGAGAGCAATGCCCGCTCGATACGAATTGGATCCATGCCGGCGCCTTCCATGAAATCGGGGCCCGGTGGCAAGGGGCTAATTCGCCGCCGGCATATTATCGCCGCAGCGATCCGCGATCGTCACCGTATCAAGCGGCGGTATCGTCGTCTTGCCCGATCGAGTTATCGCCGAGCTTGTAGCGGGGAAAGGTATTGCGAATGAACGACTTGAGCGTCGGATAGCCAAACCATACCCGCTTACTATTTTTGCCCACGCCCGTACGCTCGACGAACCCCTTCTTATAATCGACAAGTCGATTGCCGAGTTCGCCGAGCGGCTTGGTGCCGCCCTCTACATAGCCACGCACAACCAGGTCGATGGATTTGACCGTGTCGTCGTCGATTTCGATATGGCCGTCGCCGGGCGCCCGATCCGCTGCCGCGACATCCGGAGGCGCTTCGCCAGCCTGGCGAACGGCGTCGAGCTTGGCGCCGATCCCGGTGAGATCGTCGTCGGCGGACAGCGATCTGTGCCGGATGTCCAGATCGGGAATGACGACCGATCCGGCAAAAACCGAAAAGTTGTAGACCGAAACGTCTTCGCCTTTGTAGCGGATCAGGCCGTCCTTGACGCCGCCATATTTGCGGTACGTGTCGTTGGAGAGGATCGGCCAGCCGTTCGCCAGCGCCGTTTCGAGCAGGAAAAGATCGGCCTCCTCACCGCTTGGCGCGATCTGGAAATATTCGCTGGTCCGTTTGGTCAGGCCGACGAAATCGGTCCGGGCCTGCGATTTTTCGTCGGTCCTGTAGCGAAAGGACGCGTCGAAGATCGTATAGGGCAAGGCCCGATGGGCGAGCAGGGCGTTCACGACCCGCGCCAAGCCGGCGAGCGCGGTCAACTTTCCCGAGCCGGCCCCGTACAAGCTGATATTGGACCCGTCGATCAAGACGCTACGCATGCGGCACTCCCATTCGATCAGCTTAGTGCGCCCGTATCGGGAGGCAAGATCGACCAAGTCCAGATCAGGGGTAACGGACTCGTTCGCGATCAGGTCGCGCGCTTCAAGGCCCAGCCGATCGTTTCGCCGCCCGCCGTCGCTTCGCCACTGACGACGATCTGCTGAGTCGAGACCGGACGCCCGTCGGGGTCGATCCACAGGCTTTCCTCGATCGCCAGCACGCCGCCGCGGCAACGGAATTGCCACAGCTTTCCCGACGGCAAACGGAGAAGTGCCGCCATGCCGTCGGCGGTCGGCGCGGCTTCGACGCCAGCGCCCAAATGGAAGCGGATCGCGAAGATGGCTGCGGCGCTTTTGCGGCGCTTGCCGGCGGGCAACAGCATATCGTCGCCGCGCAACTCGCGGCCATCGGCCGCGAGCAGCAACTGGCGGCGGTGGAGGAAGCCGAAGCGGCGGGCATAGCCGTCATGGCTCGCCTCGATCCGGCTGCCCGTGGCGCTTTCCTGCCGCGCCTGCTCGACCTCGGCGACGCCGCGGCCGAGCGTGCCGTCGGGATGGATCGCGGTCGAATTGCTGTCGCCGACGATCAGCGTCGAATGCGCGGCGGTGGTGCGAAGGCCATCCGCAAGCGCTTGCGGGATCTGTGCGATCGCCGCGCGCGCGCCACCGCAATTGACCACCAGCCGTTCCGCCCCGTCGGACATCTCGAACGCCAGTGTGGAAGCGCAGCCGCCCGCGGCCAGCCGCGCGATCGGCGGCGGCGCGGCGTCCACGATTACCACCGCGTCGCCCTGTGCGAGCCGCTGATACCCCCAGTCGCGCGCCTGGCGCAGCGGGCGCGCGCGCACGCCGGTCGCAGCGACGATCTCGTCGATCCGTTCGGGGCGAACCGGGCCCCCACCCTGCCAGCTCGACAGGCCGTGATCGGCATGACAGACGCCCTGCAGCGCCGGCACCATCCGCCCCAGCGCTGCCGACAGCGCGGCGGGCGGGGCAAGGCGGCGGGCAGTGTACACCTCGCGCAGCATCGTCAGCAGCATGATGATGTCGAGCTGAACCAATGGCGCGCGTGCGGCGACCCCGCCATCTTCGTGCACCGCTTGCTCGATCGCCCGGGTCAGACCGTCCTCGCCGATCTGGCGGCGCGGATCGCCGCCGGGGATCAGCAGCCCCGCCGCGATCACCCCGCACCACGCGGCGATCCGCGCCACCCCGGCGGGCGCCTTGTCGGCAGCACGGTCGAGATGCCGCGCCCCGCGCGCCAGCGTGTTGAGGACGAGGCTGCGATAGACAAGGTCGCTCGACGACAGGATCAGCGGGGCGTGCGCGGTCCAGTGCAGGATGCGGCGCCCCCACAGCTCGGCGCCCCAGGCGGGCTCGCTGACCTTTTCGGCGTGAACCGCGAGCCACGCGCGCATCAGCGCCTCGGCGATTGGCGCACCGATCGCGCGCGGCGCGACGGTCGACAGGTCGCGCAGCCAGGCGAAGCTGTGGAGATGCTCGCCGAACGGCGGCTTCCAATTGGGTTTCGCGAAGTCGAGATCGGCGAACGCGATGCTTTCGCCGCGAAACGCCATCCGTTCATCGAGCAAGGCATTGCCCCGGCGCGGGTCGCCGGCGAACGGATCTTCGGGCACCGCGATCAGCTTCAATGGATGCCGCCCGCGCAGGCGCAGCGCGTGGAACGGGGTGCGCCAGGCCAACCGGCGGAAGCGTTCGGACACGCGCTCGGCGAGCGACAGCCCGCCGCTGCCGCCGTGGCGGATCAGCCGCTTGCCTTCCTCGATTTCGTCGGGCGTGTCGTCGCTCACCCGCCCCTCAGCGCGGCGATGTTGGCGGCGTAGGCGGACGGGCCGCCCTTGAAGGTCGCGGTGCCGGCGACCAACGCATCCGCGCCCGCGGCGATCGCGCGCGGCGCGGTGTCGCGGTCGATCCCGCCATCGACTTCGAGATCGACCGTCAGGCCTTGCTTGTCGATCATCGAGCGCACCGATTCGATCTTGCGCAGCGAGGACTCGATGAAGCTCTGGCCGCCGAACCCAGGGTTGACGCTCATGATCAGCACCAGATCGACCTCTTCGAGCAGATAGTCGAGCGCCTTGGCCGGAGTCTGCGGCGTCAGCACCGCCCCGGCGCGCTTGCCGAGCGAGCGGATGTGGCGGAGGCTGCGATGCGTGTGCGGGCCGGCCTCGACATGGATCGAAATGGTGTCGGCGCCTGCTTCGGCGAACTGGTCGAGAAAATCATCGACCGGCGCGATCATCAGGTGAACGTCGAGCGGCTTGTCGGTGTGCGGGCGGATCGCCTTCACCACGGCGGGGCCGATCGTGATGTTGGGGACGAAATGGCCGTCCATCACGTCGACATGGATCCAGTCGGCGCCCGCCGCGTCGATCGCGCGGACTTCCTCGCCCAATTTGGCGAAATCGGCGCTGAGGATCGAGGGGGCGATGCGGACCGGGTTGGGCATGGTGGTTTGTTAGCCAGCCCGCGCGAATCGGGCAATGAAGAAGCCGTCGCAGCCGCCTTCCGCCTCAAGCGCGCCGGGCAGGATGCGGACCCAGCCCTTGGCTGTCGGCGCGATGGCGGCGGGAAGCTCGTCGGCGCGGACCGGATCCACAGCGAAATCCTTGTTGGCCGACAGGAAGGCTTCGGCCTGATCTTCACCCTCGGCGCGTTCGAGCGAGCAAGTGGCATAAACCAGCTTGCCGCCCTTCTTGAGCCAGCCCGCTGCGTGCGCGAGCAAATGACGCTGAAGATCGGTCATCTGCTCGATCGAGGCGGAATGGATGCGGTGGATGACGTCGGGGTGACGGCGGAAGATACCCGTCGCGCTGCACGGTGCGTCGAGCAGGACGGCATCGACCGGCGCGGCCGGACTCCATTTGGTCGCGTCTTCCGCGATTATGTCCGCCGACAAATGCGTGCGGTCGAGATTGGCGCGAAGTCGCGCAAGACGACTTTCGGCGATATCGATCGCGATGACGTCCCAGCCAGCGGCGGCGAGCTGCATCGTCTTGCCACCGGGCGCGGCGCAAGCGTCGATCGCGGTGCCGGCGCCGGCGCCCAGCAGTCGCGCGGGAATCGACGCGGCGATGTCCTGCACCCACCACGCGCCCTCGCCGTAGCCGGGGAGTTCGGGGATCGCGGTGCCGCGCGGCAAGCGGCGGTGGCCGGGGAGCAGTTGCTGTCCCTCCGGGCCCTGCGCGCCGCGCAACGTCAGGTCGAGCGGCGGCGGGGTCGCCATCGCGCGCCGCGCCGCATCGACCATGTCGGCGCCCCATTGCTCGGCCCAGCGGCCGGCGGTGTCGGCGGGCAGCGCGGGCGGATCGGGCAAGGTCACGCCGCGCCGGCTGAGCGTGCCGAACACGCCATGAACCAGCTTGCGCGGGCCGCCGTCGACCAGCGGCAGCACGGTGGCGATCGCGGCATGGCTCGGCGTGCCGAGCGCGAGCATTTGCGCGAGCGCGATACGCAACACGAAACGGGCCTTGGCGTCATGCGGCAACGGACGCTGCGTCGCCGAATCGATCAGCGCGTCGATATCGGGGAGATGCCGCAGCACTTCGGCGGCGATCGCCCGCGCCAGCGCGCGGTCGTTATCGGCGCGAATACTGGCGAGCGCGCGGCCGCCGGCCTGTTCGAGCGTTTCGCCCCGCCGCAGCACCGCGTCGAGCAGCCGTAGCGCCGCCTGGCGCGCGGCGACGCCGGGCGGGAGCCCGCCAGCGTGGGGCTGGTTCATGCTTGAAGACCGGTCATCACCGGCCCATCTGGACGGTTGTGACGCGCATCGCAATTGCGCGCTGCTTTCGGAGGAACGATGCCCCGCCCGCCGCACGTCAAACCGCCCGCTTATCTGACCCCCAGCCCCCCTGTGCCTAAGCCCGAAAAGGCCGAGACGCCAAAGGACGACCCGCTCGGCCAGGATCCGACGCGCTACGGCGACTGGACGCTCAAGGGCATCGCGGTCGATTTCTAACTACAACAACATACCCTGAAGATTGGGTCGCCCGACCGCCCCGCCGCCGCGCCGGCGGGCGACCTCGGTCTCTGCGGTGAATCGTACATCGGGATCGCGGTCGGTCAGGAATCCGGTCAGGCTGGCTACCGAAATCTCGGTCCAGTCCTTGCCGCGGTCGGGCCCCCAGCGGACGCGCGGCAATAGCCCGGGCTGGTTCGACCATTCGAGCAATTGCGCGACCAACGCTTCGTTGAGCATGTCGCGCAGGTGGAACGCCGTCACATAGGCATCGGGAAACGCGCGGTGCGCGGGCAGCCCGCGCTCGTGGTCGATCCCCTCGGGCTTGCGCCAGTAGCGCAGCACCTGGTTCGAAAAGCTCGGGCTGTCGGGCCACAGCCGCATCGCGCACTTCCACGTGCAGATCCAATCGGCGCCGTGAGTCATATTGGGGGTACAGAACTTCATCTCGAAATCGGCGCGGTGCGCGGCGAGCGCGAGGCGGCGCGGATAGGGGTCGAGCACCGGCCGCGCGGCGTCGAACCATAAGGGCGCGTCGGCGACTTGCTCATCGAGTATATGATGGATCGCTTGGGTGACGGGGGGAATCGGCCGGCCAGGATTTATCAGCCGGCTGCCACCCTCGCCGTGCAATTCCCAGCGCCCGTCCTTGCCGAGCGCGACGTCCTGCCAGCCCACCTCGCACACCCCATGCGTGCCCGGGGTTTCGCCGGTGGTTTCGAGGTCGATAACGCGGATGATCGAGGGCGTGGATGCCATGACGATAAGATGGGCGCTCGGTCGCCGAAAAGCGACTCCTAGTGCCCCGCTTGCGGTCCGCGCTCCAGCCCGCTCGCCGCGAGCTGCGCATCGATCTGCGCGAGCAGGCGGTCGAGCGCGGGCTGGTCCGTGGCCTCGGCGCGCGCGACCAGCACGTCCTGCGTGTTCGACGCGCGGAGCAGCCACCAGCCATCGGGCGTGGTCACGCGCGCACCGTCGGTGCGGTTGACGTCGGCGCCTTCGGTCTCGAGCCGGTCGAGCACTTCGTCGACCACCGCGAACTTGCGCGCCTCGTCGACCTGGAAGCGCATCTCGGGCGTGTTGACCATCGCCGGCATCGCGCTTCTGATCTCGGTCATCGACTTGCCGATCATGTGGACCGCGCGGATCAGCCGGACCGCGGCATATTGCGCGTCGTCGAAGCCGTAGAATTCGTGCGCGAAAAAGATGTGGCCCGACATTTCGCCCGCGAGCGGCGACCCCGTTTCCTTCATCTTGGTCTTGATCAGGCTGTGCCCGGTCTTCCACATCAGCGGCGTGCCGCCGAGTTCGGCGATTCGGTCGTACAGCGCCTGGCTCGCCTTGACGTCGGCGATGATCGTCGCGCCGGGCAGTTCGCGCAGAACAGGTTCGGCCAGAATGGACAGAAGCTGATCGCCCCAGATCACCCTTCCCTCACCGTCGATCGCGCCGATGCGGTCGCCGTCGCCATCGAAAGCTACACCGAAATCGAGCTTCTTCTCGGCGACCAGCGCCTTGAGATGCGCCAGGTTCTTTTCCTCGGTCGGATCGGGATGATGGTTGGGAAAATTGCCGTCCACATCGGTGAACAGCAGATGATGCTCACCCGGCAGCAACTTGGTCAGCTTCTCGATCACCGGGCCGGCGGCGCCATTGCCTGCGTCCCACCCTATACGGTAGGCGCCGCCGGCATAACCCGCCATCAGCCGCCCGACATAGTCATCGACGATATCGACGTCGCTGGCGGTGCCGTCGCCTTCCTCCCAGTCGCCGTCCGCCGCCATGTGGCCGAGCTTCTGGATGTCCTCGCCGAAAAACGGGCGGTGCTGCAGGACCATCTTGAAGCCGTTATACTCGGCGGGGTTATGGCTGCCGGTTATCTGGATGCCGCCATCCACCTCCAGCTCGGCCTCGGCATAATATAGCTGCGGGGTCGGGCCCATGCCCGTGCGCACGACATCGACGCCCGAAGCGAGCAGCCCTTCGACCAGCGCGACTTCCATATCGGGCGACGAGGTGCGCCCGTCGCGCCCGACCGCGACTCGCGTGCCGCCGGCGCGGCGCACGACGGTGGCGAAGCCGCGGCCGATCGCGCGCGCGTCGTCAACGGAGAGGGTTTTGCCGACGATCCCGCGGATGTCGTATTCGCGAAGCGAGCTGGGGTCGAAACGATGGGTCATGCGGCGTCCAATCGGCGAGCCGCGCGAAAAGTTCAATCCTGACGCTTCAACAGCGTATCGCGCGCGGCGTTGACGCGTTGCGCCAGGTCGGACGAGCCGCCATGGTCGGGGTGCACCGCGAGGAGCAGGCGGCGGTGGGCGGCACGGATGTCGGCGTCGCTGGCGCGCGCATCGAGCCCGAGCAATGTCAGCGCGGCGAGCTGGTCGGCGGGTTGCGGTACGGGCGGCGGCGGGCCTTGCGGGCGCTTGCCGGACGTGTGCACCTTTTTCGGTCCCTGCCACAGCCACCAGCCGGTAATGGCGACCGCCAGCGCGAGAAGCAGCTTGAACGTCACGCGAAGAGCGGCAGGACCGGCTCGGGTAGCGCGAGCGCGGCCATCATCTCGCGCAGTTCCTGGCGCGCGGCGACGTGGCTGAGGCCCATCTCGCCGAATTCGCGGCTGTCGATCATCGTCAGCCCCTTGGGGAACAGCTCGCGATAGATCACGCGCTCGCCAAGGCCCGGGATGACGCGAAACCCGACGCGTTTCGCCAGCTGGTCGAGCGCGTCCGATACGCGGCGCATGTTGCGCGCCTCGATATGCTGGAGCCGATTGCGGAGGACGACCCAGTCGATCGTCACACCGTCCGATTTGGCGCGGGCTTTGCGCGCGTCCCAGATCAACTCGGCGTAGAAGCTCGGTCGCGTGACCTTGAAGCTGTCGGGATCGACTTGGCCGATCAGGTCGAAATCGACGAAGCTGTCGTTCATCGGCGTGACCAAGGTATCGGCGCGTGCCGCCGCCATCCGCCCGAACCGGTCGTCGCGACCGGGGGTGTCGATCACCAGGAAATCGACATCCTTGTCGAGTTCGTCGAACACCTCGCCGAACCGCGCCAGGCTCTCGCCATCGTGCGCGGCGAATTTGGGGGTGGGCAGCTCGCGCCCGGTACGCTTTTCGGTCGCCAGGCGATTTTCGAAGTATCGCGTCATCGTGCGCTGGCGATGATCGAGATCGAACGCGGCGACGCGCGCGCCACGCGCCTGCAGCGCGATCGCGACATGGACCGCGGTGGTCGACTTGCCGGTGCCGCCCTTTTCGTTGGCGAAAACGATCGTGTGTGTCTTGCGGCCGTTCGCCACGGATGTTGGACCTTATTGCCTGAACCGACCCCCGCCCGTTACAGGCTTGGCCTCCTCTACCGAAGGGTCTTTCGTCGTGCAAACCATGCATCGCCTGCCCGATTTGAGACGGTCGGTCGCTGACTTGCGGGCCGGCGGAGCGTGCGTGGCGCTGGTGCCGACGATGGGGGCACTCCATGCGGGGCATATGGCGCTGGTCGATGCAGCCAAGGCAACGGGCGCAAAGGTGGTCGCGTCGATCTTCGTCAACCCCAAGCAGTTCGGCCCTAACGAGGATTTGGCGCGCTATCCGCGACCCGCCGCGGCCGACAGCGCGTTGCTGACCGCGCACGGCTGCGATCTGGTATGGATGCCGGGGTTGGACGATATGTACCCGGCGGGGTTCGCCACCAACGTGTCGGTGTCGGGGGTCAGCGACGGCCAGGACGGTGCGGCGCGGCCGGGCCATTTCGACGGGGTCGCGACGGTGGTGGCGAAGCTGTTCAATCAAGTCCGGCCCGACGCGGCGTTCTTTGGCGAAAAGGATTTCCAGCAGCTCGCGGTGATCCGGCGGATGGTCGCCGATCTCGACTTCGGGTTGGAGATCGTCGGCGTGCCAACTGTGCGCGAGGCGGACGGTTTGGCGCTGTCGTCGCGCAATGCGTATCTTTCCGCTGACGAGCGCGTGCGCGCGGTGGCGCTGCCGCGCGCGCTCGCAGAGGCAAAGCGGGCGATCGAGGCCGGAGAGGAAGGCGCGATCGCCGCCGCCATGACGTCGCTGGCCGAGGCCGGGTTCGTCACCGACTATGTCGAACTGGTGGATGCCGCGACACTTGGGGGCCCCGTGCCGGGCCAAGCACGCCGCCTGCTCGCCGCCGCCCGGATCGGGAGCACGCGGCTGATCGACAACCTTGCGATAAAACACGGTTAAATCGCGTTAACCATTTGTTGACCCCTGTCGCCCCACTCTGACCCCAGCCAAGGGAATAAAGGGGTGGCACGATGGGCAGCAGCCTGAAGAATGCGCAGTTTCTGATCGAGAGCCGATTGCGCGATGCGATGCGCGGCGATCCGGACGCTTATTACGAGCTCGGCGTGGTCTATTCGACCGGCACGTCGGGGGCGGACATCGACCTGATCGAAGCACACAAATGGTTCAACCTGGCGGCGGTTCGCGGCCACGAAGCCGCGCAATATTGCCGCGCCGAGGTCGCCGACGAAATGACCGCGCGCGAAATCGCGACCGCGCAGGCGGCGGCCCGGGCGTTCCTCAACGAGACGGCGCGCCGCGCTGCGTAATCCCCAACCCGTCATGCTGAACTCGTTTCAGCATCCATGCGAACCACCGGCGTCATGCTAGCGGATGCGGCTGCGCATGGACCCTGAAACAAGTTCAGGGTGACGCCTACTTCTTCGCCGCCGGTTTCTTTTTCGGCGCTTTCTTCTTCACCGGCGCCTTGCGCTTGCCCTTGGTGGGCGCCGCCGCTGCGCGCGCGTCGATCAGTTGCGCGGCCTCCTCGAGTGTCAGCGCATCCTTGTCGATCGACTTGGGCAAGGTCGCGTTGGTCGTACCGTCGGTGACGTACGCGCCGTAACGCCCTTCCATCAGCTTGATTTCGGCCTCGGTCCGCGGATGCGCGCCCAGCACCTTGAGGGGCGCTTGGCTGCCACGCGCGGGCCTTCCGCCGTTCGCTGCCGCCTCGGCCAGCTTGACCACGGCGGCATTCATGCCCGTTTCGAACACCTCGGCGGTCGAGGTCAGCCGCGCATATTTGCCGTCGTGCGCCAGATAGGGGCCGTAGCGCCCGATCGAGGCGGTGATCATATTGCCGCTCTCGGGATGCGCCCCCACCTCACGCGGCAGGCTCAGCAGTTTGAGCGCCCATTCCAAATCGAGTTCGGGAATATCCTTCGGGATCGACGCGCGCTTGGCGTCCTTGCCCTCGCCGAGCTGGATATACGGTCCGAACCGCCCCGACTTGCGCTCGACTTCGAGGCCGGTCACCGGATCCTTGCCCAGCCCCTCGGGGCCGGTGTCTTCACCCTCGGCGCCGCCTTGCGCGAAGCGGCGGGTGTATTTGCACTCGGGATAATTCGAGCAGGCGATGAACGCGCCGAACTTGCCGCCGCGCAGCGCCAATTGGCCCTTGCCGCAATTGGGGCACAGCCGCGCATCGCCGCCGTCGGCCTTTTCAGGGAAGAGGTAGGGCGCGAGGAAGGTATCGAGTTGTGCGGTCACTTCGGACGGCTTGAACTCCATCACTTCCGACGTGCGCGGCTTGAAATCCTTCCAGAACGCTTCGAGCACCGCCTGCCACTGCGCGCGACCGCCCGAAATCTCGTCGAGTTCGTCTTCGAGGCCCGCGGTATAATCGAAGCTGACATATTTCTCGAAGAAGCGTTCGAGGAATGCGGTGACGAGCCGGCCCGATTCCTCGGCGAAGAAGCGGTTCTTCTCGACGTGGACGTAGGCGCGATCCTTGAGCACCTGGATCGTCGAGGCATAGGTCGAGGGGCGGCCGATGCCGAGTTCCTCGAGCCGCTTGACGAGGCTTGCTTCGGAGAATCGCGGCGGCGGCTGGGTGAAATGCTGCTCGGCGGTGACCTCGCGCTTCGCGGGCACATCGCCGTCGCGCAGCCGCGGCAAGCGGCGGCCGTCCTCGTCCTCGCTGTCGTCGGTGCCTTCCTCGTACAAAGCGAGATAGCCCGGGAAGATCACCACCTGCCCGGTCGCGCGCAGCCCGTGGCGGCCCGTCCCGTCGGCCAGGTCGATCGTCGTGCGCTCCATCCGCGCGCTCGCCATCTGGCTCGCCATCGCGCGTTTCCAGATCAACTCGTACAGCCGGCCATGGTCGCCCGATCCGGCGTGATCCTTCGAAAAATCGGTCGGCCGGATCGCCTCATGCGCTTCCTGCGCGTTCTTGGCCTTGGTCTGGTACAGCCGCGGCTTGTCGGGGACGTAGCTCGCGTCGTAGCGGTTGGTGATCGCATGCCGCGCGGCGGAAATCGCGCTGCCGTCCATCTGCACGCCGTCGGTGCGCATATAGGTGATCGCGCCGTCCTCGTAGAGCCCCTGCGCCACGCGCATCGTGTGGCTCGCCGAGAAACCGAGCTTGCGCGCCGCCTCCTGCTGCAGCGTTGAGGTGGTGAAGGGCGGCGGCGGATTGCGCGTCGCGGGCTTGGTCTCGACCGACTGGACGGTGAAGCGGCCATTCTCGACATCGGCCTTGGCCTTGAGCGCGTCGCCTTCGACGCCGATCGTCAAACGATCGATCTTGTCGCCGTTCCACTTGACCAGCCGCGCGGTGAACGGCGTGCCGTCCTGCTCGAGCGTTGCGGCGACCGACCAATATTCCTGCGCCCTGAACGCCTCGATCTCACGCTCGCGGTCGACGATCAGCCGCAGCGCGACCGATTGCACGCGGCCGGCCGACTTGGCGCCGGGTAGCTTGCGCCACAGCACCGGCGACAGCGTGAACCCGACCAGATAGTCGAGCGCGCGGCGCGCGCGATACGCGTCGATCAGATCCTCGTCGAGCTGACGCGGATGCTTCATCGCCTCGGTCACCGTCGCCTTGGTGATCGCGTTGAACGTGACTCGCTCGACTTCCTTGGGCAGCGCCTTGCGGTTGCGGAGCACTTCCTGAACATGCCACGAAATCGCCTCGCCCTCGCGGTCGGGGTCGGTCGCCAGGATCAGGCGGTCGGCGGTCTTGGCAAGATCGGTGATCGCCTTGAGTTGCTTGGCCTTGTCGGCGTAATTTTCCCAATCCATCGCAAAGCCGTCATCGGGGTTCACCGACCCGTCCTTCGCGGGCAAGTCGCGGACGTGGCCGTAGCTCGCGAGCACGCGATAGTCCGACCCGAGATATTTCTCGATGGTTTTCGCCTTGGCGGGCGATTCGACGATGACTAATTGCATAAGACCGGAAAAAGCCCCTCACGTGTACGCGTGTAAGGTGGGGAGGGTTATCGGGCCGCGTCAAGCGCGGCGATTGCAAGCAGGGCTCGTTAACCTGGCAATGCCATAGGCAGGCCTCATGCTGGATTATCATACCCTGATGGCGGAGCACGACCGGCTGGTTGTCCATGGTACGGCGCTCGATGCGGCGCTCGATGGCGGTGACGGCGCGGCGATCTACCATGCCTTCGCGACGTTGAGCACCGAACTGGTTGCGCACCTCGCCAAGGAAGACAGCATGATCTATCCGCGGCTGATCGCCGGGGACGACATTGCGACATCGGCCGCTGCGCAGGACGTGATCGACGAGTTTCGCGATCTTGCCGCCGACTGGACCGCGCTGGCCGGCTGGGCGGCGCCCGACACGATCGCCGCCGAGCCCGCGCGTTTCGCCGACGAGGCGCGGGGGCTGCTCGCGCGGTTACGCGGGCGAGTCCGCCGCGAAAACGAATTGCTCTATCCGCAAGCGTTGCGCGCCGCGCATATCAAGTTGCGCGGCTGACCGTCAGGCGCGGCGGAGGCTCCGCCACGCGACGAAAAACGCGACCGCCAGCGCCAAGTCGCCGCACACCAGCGCGAAGGTACTCGTGGCGGTGCGGCCCATGCTCCACAGGATTGCGGTCGGTACCCAGAAACTCAGCTTGGCGACCACGCCGAGCAGCATCAGCGGATGATAGTGGCGCGGGGCGCCGCCGATGATCCAGTAGAGAATCTGAAACGAGAGCGCCGCGCCGATGAAGCCGTAAAAATACTCCGGGGCGGCTAGCTTCGTGGCGGGCGCGGCGACGCGGCTTTCGAGGAAATAGATCGGCAGCAACAGGATCGCGCCGTAGATCGCGGCGCCGCGAAACAACCAGCGCACATGCTTTTCGGTCATGTCAGGCTCACCCTCCCCCCGGCGTGGCGTTCCAGCCGGCCCGCCAATTCGAGTTCGAGCAGGATCGTCGCGACGATCGCCGACGGCAACCCCGACTGACGGATCAATTCGTCGGTCGCGACGGGCACCGGGCCGAGCAAATCGGCGATGACCGCGCGGTCGCCGTCGCCGGGATCGGCGGGGGGCACGCCGGCGAAGTCGCTGCCCGGGCTGCGCACCATCGCGCGTCGATCGGGCGGATCGATTCGAGGATGTCGGCGGCCGACTGGACCAACGTCGCGCCGTCGCGGATCAACTGGTTGCAGCCCTGCGCGCGCGGATCGAGCGGGCTGCCCGGCACCGCCATGACGTCACGTCCCGCTTCATTGGCAAGTCGCGCGGTGATCAGCGAGCCCGATCTGGGCGCGGCCTCGACCACGACGGTGCCGAGCGCCAGTCCGGCGATGATTCGGTTGCGATGCGGGAAGTTGCGCGCCAGCGGCTCCATGCCGGGCGGCTGTTCGGCGATCAGCAGGCCCTCGCTCGCGACCTGTTCCTGCAACGCGCGATTTTCCGGGGGGAAGGAAATGTCGATCCCGCTGGCGATCACGCCGATCGTGCCGGTGGCGAGCGATCCGGTATGCGCGGCGGTGTCGAGCCCCCGCGCCAGACCGGACACCACCACCACGCCCTCACGCCCCAGTTCGACCGCTAGCCCACGCGCGAAGCGGCACGCCGCGGCCGAGGCGTTGCGCGCGCCGACCATCGCGACGACGGTGCGGCGGGTCAGCGCGATGTCGCCGCGCAGCGTTATCGCCGCGGGCGCATTGTCGAGCTCGGCGAGCAGCGGCGGATAGTCGGCATCGTCGAGGAACACGTAACGCGCGCCGAGCTTCTCGACCGCGGCGATCTCGCGTTCGACCGTGCCGGCGTCGATCACTCTGGGCGCCCGCCCGCCGCCGCGCGCGGCAATGTCGGGCAGTGCCTCGATCGCCGCCTCGGCGCTGTCGAAGCGCGCGAGCAACTGGCGATACGTGATCGGCCCGATCGTCGGCGTGCGGACCAGCCGCAGCCGCGCGATTCGCGGGTCGCTCAATCTTGTGCCTCACTGGCCTTGCCCCCGCCGAAGCGCGGCTCGGTGCCCTGGAGCAGGCGGTCGATATTGGCGCGATGTTTCCACAACACCAACAGCGCCAGCGCGATCAGCAGCGGGACGAGATCGAACCGTTCGAACCAGGCGGCGGCGAGCGGGGTCGACGCCGCGGCGGCCATTCCGGCGACCGACGAGATGCGCAACACCGCGAACAGCCCCAGCCAGACGACCGCGAACACGACGACGATCGGCCAGTGCAATGCTAGGCAGATGCCGATCAATGTCGCCACCCCCTTGCCACCGCGGAACCGCAACCAGATCGGGTATAGGTGCCCCAGCAGCGCGGCGGCCGCGGCGGGCACTTCGTGGCCGGGAAACAGCCAAGCGGCGAGCAATACCGCCGCGGCGCCCTTGGCGCCGTCCAGTACCGCCGTCGCCAATGCCAGCCCTTTACGCCCGGTGCGCAGGACATTGGTCGCGCCGATGCTGCCCGACCCGATGCTCCGCAGGTCGCCCGCGCCGAACGCGCGCGTCAGGATCACCCCGAACGGGATCGAGCCGAGCAGATAGCCCAGCAGCATCGCCGCCGCGGGCGGCCCCCACAGATACTCGGTCGGCAAAGCGTCACCCCCTGTCGTTGCGAATATAGAACAACCGACGTGGCACCGCCACTGATCTTGATCACACGCCAGGGCCGGTCCACAGCCCCGCGGCATGAAAGACCGGCCGATCCTGTTGTTCGATTCGGGTGTCGGCGGGCTGTCGGTGCTTGGCGCGGTGCGCGACCTGCTGCCAAGCGCAAGCCTCGTCTACGTCGCCGATTCGGCGGGGTTTCCCTATGGCACCAAGGGCGAGGTGGAGATCGCTGCGCGCGTGCCGGCGTTGCTCGGCCGGCTGGCGGAGCGGTACGACCCGCGGCTGATCGTCATCGCGTGCAACACCGCCTCGACGATCGCGCTAAGCCACGTCCGCTCCGCGCTCGACGTCCCGATCGTCGGCACGGTGCCCGCGATCAAGCCCGCCGCCGAGATGAGCGTGACTCGCGTGATCGGCGTGCTCGGCACCGATGCGACGGTGCGCCAGCCGTATGTCGATGACCTCGCGGCGCGATTCGCGAGCGATTGCCTCGTGCTGCGCCACGGCTCGGCGGTGTTGGTCGAATTGGCCGAGGGCGCATTGGCCGGCGTTGCCCCGTCACTGGATCGCGTGGCGGCGGAACTAAGCGGCCTGTTCGACCAGTCGGGCGGCGACCGGATCGACGTCGTGGTCAATGCCTGCACGCATTTCCCGTTGCTCGAAGAGGAAATGATCGCGGTCGCGCCACATCCCGTTCGCTTTATCGATGGCGCCGCCGGGATCGCGCGCCGCGTCGCGTACCTCACGCAAGATCAGGACTGGCCGGTGGCGCATCAGCCGGACCGGCTGGTGTTTACGCGCCTTGGCGATCGCGAGCGGCGAATAGCGTCCTTGCTTGCTGCACGCGGGTTCGGCGAGCCGGAAGCTCTTTAGCCGACCGGCGGCATCGCCGGGCGAAGGCGCTCGGCATAGCGGTCTGCCAGCATCTCATGGGCCCGGCGCGCGGCGGGATCGGGGGCATGCTCCGCAGCGGCGCGCTCCTGCGCTTCGCGGCGAGCGAGATAATCACGGTCATGGCCCGGCGAGTTGCTCTGATCGGTCATCGTTCGGCTCCGGCAAGAATGGCGGGAGCAATCGCTCTCGGCCGGCCGCGCATTCGCCAGCCGACGACTCGATATAGCAGCGTAACAAGTCATTCTCACTGACGCAGAGCAATTCCGTCCGCGAATTTTGCACGGATAATCGATGGAAATGCGCGGCAAGGCGCGCTAACGGGCAAATCACCATGAGCGATTCCGTCACTTCGCGCCCGGTCGATTACGCCCACGTCTTCTCGCAGGCGATCGACCGGTTGCATGCCGAGGGGCGGTATCGCGTCTTCGTCGACATCCTGCGCAACAAGGGCGCCTATCCCAATGCGCGCTGCTTTGCCGGGCACAACGGCCCCAAGCCGATCGTCGTATGGTGTTCGAACGACTATCTCGCGATGGGCCAGCATCCCAAGGTGATCGCGGCGATGGAGGAAGCGCTGCACGATGTCGGCGCGGGCAGCGGCGGCACGCGCAACATAGGCGGCAACACGCATTATCATATCGATCTCGAGCGCGAGCTCGCCGATTTGCACGGCAAGGAAGGCGCGTTGCTGTTCACGTCGGGCTACGTCTCGAACGAAGCGACGCTGGCGACGCTCGGCAAGTTGCTCCCGGGCTGCGTGATCTTTTCCGACGAACTCAATCACGCCTCGATGATTGCGGGCATCCGCAATTCGGGCTGCGAAAAGCGGCTGTTCCGGCACAACGACCTCGCGCATCTCGAGGAACTGCTCGCCGCCGAAGACCCCAACCTGCCCAAGCTGATCGCGTTCGAGAGCGTCTATTCGATGGAGGGCGACATAGCGCCCATCACGGCGATCTGCGACCTCGCCGGCCAGTACAACGCGCTGACCTATTGCGACGAAGTCCATGCGGTCGGGATGTACGGTCCCCGCGGCGGCGGCATCAGCGAGCGCGACGGCGTCGCCGACCGGCTGACGATCATCGAGGGCACGCTGGGCAAGGCGTTCGGAGTGATGGGGGGCTATGTCGCCGCCGACCAGACCATAATCGACGTCATTCGCAGCTACGCGCCGGGGTTCATCTTTACGACCAGCCTGTCGCCGGTGCTGGTCGCGGGCGTGCTCGCGAGCGTGCGCCACCTCAAGGCCTCGGCCGCTGAGCGCGAGGCGCAACAGGCGTCGGCGGCGATGCTCAAGACGCTGTTCACGGACGCCGGCCTGCCGGTGATGCCGGGCGACACGCATATCGTGCCGCTGATGGTGGGCGATCCGGTCAAGGCCAAGAAGATCAGCGACATATTGCTCGCCGAATACGGCGTGTACGTCCAGCCGATCAATTACCCCACGGTGCCGCGCGGTACCGAACGGCTGCGCTTCACGCCAGGGCCGACGCATGACGAGGCGATGATGCGCGAATTGACTCAGGCGCTGGCCGAGATCTGGGGCCGGTTGGAGTTGCGCAAGGCGGCGTGACGAGGCTCGCAACGACACACTTTCAGTCGTCATCCCCGCGAAAGCGGGGACCCATCTCCTGAACGCACTGCATGCGCGGCGGCTACGTATATATCTTGGCCAACCGCAAGAACGGCGCGCTCTACACCGGCGTCTGCGCGGACATCGGATCGTGGATGGTCCAACATAAGGCGGGCACAGGCAGCAAATTCTGCGCGTAGTATGGGATCGACAAGCTGGTCTGTGTCGAACCGCACGACGAAATCGTTGGCGCAATTGCGCGCGAGAAGGCGGTCAAAAAGTGGGAGCGGGCGTGGAAGATTCAATTGATCGAGCGCGATAATCCCGATTGGCGCGATCTCTGGTTCGATCTCAACCGCTAAGTTTGTTGCACGTTCGGGAGATGGGTCCCCGCTTTCGCGGGGATGACGGTGGGGGCTTCAGTCCTTCCCCATTTCGCTCACGTTGCCCGCAAACTCCTCGAAATCCCTAGCTTCGCTGAAATCGCGATAGACGCTGGCGAAGCGGATATACGCCACCGAATCGAGGCCCTTGAGCCCGTCCATCACCAATTCGCCGATCCGTTTCGACGATATCTCGGCCTCGCCCAACGTCTCCAGCTGGCGCTGGATGCCCGATACCAGCCGCTCGATCTGCACCGGCTCGATCGGGCGTTTGCGCGTAGCGATCTCGATCGAGCGGAGCAGTTTCTCGCGCTCGAACGGCTCCTTCTTGTTCTCGCTCTTCAGCACAACGAGGTCGCGCAACTGAATCCGCTCGAACGTCGTGAAGCGCGCCGCGCATCCCTCGCACTGCCGCCGGCGGCGGATCGCGGCGCCGTCCTCGGTTGGCCGCGAATCCTTTACCTGGCTGTCTTCATGTCCGCAAAACGGGCAACGCATCTGGGGTCCGTATCCTAACTGCTAGAACACGGACCCTATCGGATCACGCCTTCTTGGCGAAGCGGTTATACGCCATGATGCCGCCGCCGATGATCGCGCCGGTCGCCATCGAGATCGGCAAAAGGATCGCGGCCACCGCACCGATCGCGGCACCGCCGGCGATCTTCTGCGCATTCTCGTCCTTCATCAGCCCGCGCGCGGCCTGCTCGGCCTCGGCGGCGGTGTTCTTCACAAAGGCCTTGGCCGATTCGAGCGTGCTCTCGCCATCGCCCGCGACGAACGCGCCGCAGCTCGAGCAATATTTCGCGCCCTCGGCCAAAGCGGCGTCGCAATGCGGGCACATGCGGGTCAGATTCTCGGTCATCACTACAGTCCTTGATAGATCGGGAAACGGTGACATAGCGTATTAACACGCTGCTGCACAACGGATTCTATCTGAGCATCGCCCTGCTCGCCATTTTTGGCCAGTCCGTCGAGCACATCGGCGACCATATTACCGATCTCGCGGAACTCTGCAGGCCCGAATCCGCGCGTCGTGCCGGCGGGCGAGCCGACGCGGATGCCGCTTGTCTTGACCGGCGGCAATGGGTCGTTGGGGATGCCGTTCTTGTTGCACGTGATGCCCGCGCGTTCGAGCGCTTCGTCGGCATCCTTGCCGGTGACGCCGAGCGGAGTGAGGTCGACCAAGGCGAGGTGCGTGTCGGTGCCGCCCGAGACGAGGTTGCACCCGCGTTCCTTGAGCGTCGCCGCCAGCACCTTGGCGTTTTCGATGATCGCAGCCGAATACAGCTTGAAATCGGGGCGCAGCGCCTCACCGAACGCGACCGCCTTGGCGGCGATGACGTGCATGAGGGGACCGCCCTGCAATCCCGGGAACACCGCCGAGTTGATCTTCTTGGCGATCGCCTCGTCGTCGGTCATCACCATCCCGCCGCGCGGGCCCCGCAGCGTCTTGTGCGTGGTCGTGGTGACGACGTGCGCATGGCCGAACGGGGTCGGGTGGACCCCGCCCGCGACCAGCCCGGCGAAATGCGCCATGTCCACCATGAACAGCGCGCCCACTTCGTCGGCGATCGCGCGGAACTTGGCGAAGTCGATCTGGCGCGGATAGGCACTGCCGCCGGTGATGATCAGCTTGGGGCGATGCTCCTTCGCCTTGGCGAGCACTTCGTCGAAATCGATCAGGTGCGTGTCGGCGGTGACGCCATATTGCACCGCGTTGAACCATTTGCCCGACATCGCGGCCTTGGCGCCATGCGTCAGGTGCCCGCCCGCATCGAGGCTCAGACCCATGATCGTGTCGCCGGGCTTGGTCAGCGCGAGCATCACCGCGCCGTTGGCCTGCGCCCCCGAATGCGGCTGGACGTTGGCGAAGCCGCAGTTGAAGAGTTGCTTGGCACGATCGATCGCCAGCTGCTCGACCTCGTCCGACGGGTGGCAGCCCTGGTAATAACGCTTGCCCGGATAGCCTTCCGCATATTTGTTGGTGAACACCGATCCTTGCGCTTCGAGCACTGCCTTGGAGACGATATTTTCCGACGCGATCAGCTCGATCTGGTTTTGCTCGCGCGCCAGTTCATGCTCGACCCCGGCGAACACCGCCGGGTCGGCTTCGGCGAGGCCGCGGGTGAAGAAACCGTCCGGCTGGACGTCGTGAAGTGCGGTTGGATTGGTGCTCATACGGGCTCCCTGGCCGACAATTTGTCGACGCGATGCTGGTGGCGGCCCCCGGCGAAGGGGGTGTCGAGAAAGGCTCGCAGACACGCGATTGCCATACCTTCGCCGGTCAGGCGGGCGCCCATCGCGAGGACGTTGGCATCGTTATGTTCGCGAGCCAGGCCAGCGGAAAGGGGTTCGCCGACTAGCGCGCAGCGGCACGCGGGCTCGCGATTGACCGCGATCGAAATGCCGATCCCCGATCCGCACAAGGCGATGCCGCGCTCGGCTTCACCAGCCGCGATCGCGCGCGCAAGCTGGTAACCGTAATCGGGATAATCGACGCTCGCGGTGTCGTGCGGGCCCAGATCGGCGACGTCGTGACCGGCGTCACGCAACCACGCGACGAGCGTCGCTTTCAAGGCGACGGCGGCGTGATCGGACGCAATGGCGATGCGCATGAACGGGGTGCCAAGTCCTTCGGGCTGACGATGTGCGCTGCCCTTACGCCGAGCGCTGCGGTTATGCCACCCCCAGTTTGGGCTTGAGACGCAGCCAGCCGCGCGTCCGCACCGCCGCGACATGGCTGGCGCTAACCGGCAACCGCGTGCCGTCGGCGAGTACCAGCCGCCACACCCGACCCTCGCGCACCGCGCCGTCCACCGCCGACGCGGCCACCCACGCGCCGCGATGGATTTGTTCGCCGTCCACGCCGCCGAGTTCTGCCAGCACATCGGCAAAACGCGCGAGTATCAGCGGCTTCGCGCCACCCGCCAGATGAAGCCGGCAATAATGGTCTTCGGCGGTCACGTTCTGAACGGCGGCGAGATCGCGCACGCCGGCGCGAAACAGGATGCCATCCTCTGGTAGAGTGGCCGGAGCGGGATGCGCGCGGGCGAAAAACAGGACGATAAACAACGTCGCGCTAATCACCCCTGCCTCAATCCACGTGCGCGCCGGATCGATTTCGCCGGCGATGCCGAACAGCCACAACGCCGCCGGGATTTCGAGCGGGAGCGGCAGGTTGACGACCACCGCCCCGATCGCGGCGGCGCGGCGCCAATCCTGCGGGCCACGGATCCACCAAGCAAACCACATCAGCCATTTGGCCATATTCCAGCCGATCAGCACGCTCCAGAAACCGAGCCGCGTGCCGAACGGCAGCTCGATCGTGCCGAACGCGCCCATGATCGTCGCCAGCACGATCGCCGCGCCGCCGCCGAGCATCAGCATGGTGAAGCCGGGCAATGCGAGCGCGCTATCCACGAATTTTCGCGCAGGTTTGGCGAAGCCGCGGTTGCGGCGGCGACGGCGATCGGGCTGGTCGGGGGAAAGCGTCGCCATCGGGTGAGGCTGCCACGAACGAACGGGGAGTGCCAGATGCGTAAAGTTTTGATCGCGGGATTGGGGCTGGCGATGATCGCCAGCATGCCGGGCGCGGCGCAAGTCGCCGACCCGCAAATGATCGCGGCCGAACGCGCTGCAGTAGCCAAGTTCGCCTGGATGGACGGCACGTGGCGCGGGCCGGCGGTGACCAAATTCCCTGGCGGCGAGCATCGCGTAACGCAGACCGAGCGGATCGGGCCGATGCTCGGCGGCACGGTGCGCGTGGTCGAGGGGCGCGGGTTCAACCCCGACGGGACCGTCGGTTTCAACGCTTTCGCGGTGATTTCGTACGACCCGGCCAAGCAGGCATACGACTTCCATTCCTATGCGCAGGGCCGCAGCGGCAGCTTCGTTATCACGCCGACCGCCGACGGGTACGTCTGGGAAATTCCGGCGGGGCCGATGACGATCCGCTACACCGCGACGCTCAAGGACAAGGTGTGGACCGAAATCGGCGAACGGATCGCGCCTGGGCAAGCGCCCGTACAATTCTTCGAAATGCACCTAACGCGGGTTGGCGACAGCGACTGGCCGAATGGCGGTGCCATGACGCCAAAGTAGCGGAGCGTTGACAGGCGGGGCCGCGAGCGCGCAACCGCGCGGTCGTGACCGAGCAACCCGTCATCGTCCTGGTGCGCCCCCAACTGGGCGAGAACATTGGCAAGGCGGCGCGCGCCATGCTCAATTTCGGGCTGGCCGAACTGCGGCTGGTCAGTCCCCGCGACGGCTGGCCCAATCCAAGGGCAGGGCCGGCGGCATCGGGTGCCGACATGGTACTCGAACAAGCGCGCGTGTTCGACAGCGTGGCCGATGCGGTGGCCGACTGCGGGCATGTCTATGCGACCACGGTGCGTAAGCGCGGCGTGACTAAGCCGGTGGTGACGCCTGAGGTCGCGGCGCGAGACATCCATGCCGGCCCCGGCCGGTCGGCGATCCTGTTCGGTCCCGAACGCTCCGGGCTGGAAACCGACGATGTCGCGGTCGCGCGCAGCATCATCACGGTGCCGATCAATCCAGCGTTCGGCAGCATCAACCTCGCGCAAGCGGTGATCCTGGTCGCGTACGAATGGTCCAAGCACGTCGCACTCGCGCAACCGCCGGAAACCGATTTGCCGCTGCCGGCACCGCAGGAAGAGCTCGACGGCATGATCGACCAGCTCGACGCAATGCTCGTCGCATCGGGTTTTTATTTCCCCCCCGACCGCACCCCAGTCACCCGGCGCACGCTACGCACGCTGCTCACCAAGCCCGGCTGGTCGAGCCAGGAAGTGCGGACGGTGCGGGGCGTGTTGTCGGCGCTTGCTCATCCACGACAGCGAGGCTGACGTTTTTCTACTTTCGCTACGTCGATGATAACGCTAGTATTAACGTATATTTGTTCGGGAGATGAATCCGTGAAGTTGTCGTTTGTCGTGCTTGCCGCCGTGTCGTTCGCCGTTGCCGCCCCCGCATTGGCGGACAATTCCTCGGATGCGGCCAAGCCGCCAAAGGAAAAGAAAATCTGCCGTCGTGAGACCGTGACGGGCTCGATCGTGCCCTTTAAGTCGGTGTGCCATACCAGGGACGAATGGGCGTCGATCGACTCCGCCAACGCGAGGAGCGTGGAGAGTACGCTGGGCAACGCTCGTCCATCGGGCGCCCAGCGGCCCTGATCGCTATGTGATCCGCGCGGGCAAAACGGCACTGGTGCCGCGGCCCGCATTCTTACACAGACAGTGGAGTAATTCATGCGTTTCACGATAATGGCGCTCGCGGGCGTAATGCTTGCCGGGCCAGCGATTGCGCAGACTGCGGATTCGACGGCACCCACGCCCAAGCCGAAGAAGGAAAAGAAGATTTGTCGCGCCGATGCGGCGATGACTGGCTCGTACATGGTCCGCACGACATGCCGCACTCAGGCCGAATGGGCGAAGATCGACCAGTCCGGGACGGGCGGCGTTAGCGGTTCGATGAGCGGGCGCTCGTCGAGCGACCCGGGTACGATCGGCGGTAGCGTCCGCTGACCCGGACTTGACCCCGGCGCCCTTCTCTGCAAGAGGGCGCGCCTTCGCAATTGGCCCCGCACTCCGGTGAAGCGGTGGCCGTGCCTCTCATTCGTGGGACAAGCAGGCGATACCGGAACAACATTTGCCCTCCTGCGAAAAGTGGGAACCGGTTTTCGGATCGGGAGGGCAAACAACGTATAGCGATTGAAGGAAAGACCATGACGAAGCGCACCAGCGCCAAGCACAAGCTCGACCGCCGCATGGGCGAGAACATCTGGGGCCGTCCCAAGTCCCCGGTGAACAAGCGCGAATATGGCCCCGGCCAGCACGGCCAGCGCCGCAAGGGCAAGGTTTCCGATTTCGGCATCCAGCTGCGCGCCAAGCAGAAGCTCAAGGGCTATTACGGCGACGTGACCGAAAAGCAGTTCCGCGCCTGCTACGCCGAGGCCGCCCGGATGAAGGGCGATACCGGCCAGAACCTGATCGGCCTGCTCGAGCAGCGGCTCGACATGATCGTCTATCGCGCCAAGTTTGCACCGACGGTGTTTGCAGCGCGTCAGCTGGTCAGCCACGGCCATATCCGGGTCAACGGCGTGAAGTGCAACATCGCCTCGCGCCGTTGCTTCATCGGTGATGAGGTCACGCTGGGTACGAAGGCCAAGGAAATGGCGCTGGTGATGGAGGCGCAGAGCCTGGCTGAGCGCGAGATCCCCGATTATGTCGCGCCCGACGGCAATGCAAAGGTGACCTTCACCCGCGTGCCGACGCTCGACGAAGTGCCCTATCCGGTGAAGATGGAGCCGAATCTGGTGGTCGAATTCTACAGCCGCTGATGCAAGAATTTAGCGCGAGCTAAATTCGAGCGAATCATCGGCGGCTCGGCCGGCCTCGCTACGGCGAGGTTCGACGACGCGGCTTTGCCGCGGCGAGCCAGCCAAAGAGAAAGGGCGGTCCCGCAGGGCCGCCCTTTTCTTTTGGCGATGGAATGATCTAGGATCGGAAAACGGGAGTTTGCCGATGACTTCCACCATCCGCCCGCTTGATCCCGCCCGGATCCTGCGATTGTCGAGCATCGCGGTCGGCGCCGCCTTTGCCTCGGCGTCCGGTCTGGCGCTGTTGTGGTTTGTTGGCTTGGCGACGGGCGGCGTCGGCGCTGCGATCTGGCTCGCGGCGTTCATCGTGGCGCACGGTTTCTTCATCGCGCTGGTGACCGCGACGGGACTTGGCCCAATCGGGAAACGCGAAGGCGCGGGGCCATCGCTCGGCATCGCGATTAAGGCCGCCGTACCGATCGCGCTGCCGCTCGCCGCCGCGTTCGGATTGGTTGCGGTGACCAGTGACTTGCGTTGGTCGCTGCTCGGCTGGGGGATGCTCGTTGCCCTCGCGCTGCCCGCCCGGATTGTCTGCCGGTTGCGCGGCGAACGCCCCGCGATGCGGCCGGTAGGGCAACGGGTGGCGTTTGCCGCCCTCGCGCTGGCGCTGATCGAACTGCCGGGCTGGCCGATCCAGTCCTGCACCGGCGAATGTTGGGGGTTCATGGAAGGTGGTATCGTCGCGGTCCCCTTGTTGGGCACATATCTCTTCTTCGCCAGCTTCTCTGCGGCGTTATTGTCGATCCATGCGGTGCGCGGCGTGACGCCCGCCTAAGGCGCCATTCCCATCGAAGCTCGCAGGAACGCGTCCGCCTTCGCCAGCATGCCGGCGCGCGCTACGTCATCGTCGAGCTGGTGGTCGAGGCCCTTGTATTCGACCAATTCGACCTTGGCGCCCGCGCTCTTCAGCTTACCGGCCATCAACCGCGACTCGCCGATCCCGACATTTGTGTCGCGGTCGCCATGAAACAGCAGAACCGGGGCCTTGATGCGACTGGCATTCCGCGCCGGCGATCCCTCGACGACCCAAGGGCCGTGACCGATCTGGGCGTCGCGCTGGGGATAATAAGAGTAAGCGCGGGCTTCGTCGCGCAACGTGTCGAGATCGGTGACGGGCGCCACCGCGACGATCGCCTTGTAGAGATCGGGATCGACGACCGACGTCTGCAAGGCAGCATAGCCGCCATAGGACCAGCCGACGATCGCCAGTTTCTGAGGGTCGGCAATGCCCGATTTGACCATCCAATGACCGGCATCGTTGATGTCGCTCATCGCAGTGCGCCAGCCCTGATAGCCATTCTTGTTATACCATTGGTCGCCATAGCCGGCCGAGCCGCGAAATTCGGGCTGGATCACGGCATAGCCACGCGCCGCGAAGAATTGCGACAGCCAGTCGAACCCCCATTCGTCGCGCGCCGCCGGGCCGCCATGCGGCATGACGATCGCGGGCAGGTTCTTGCCGTCGCTGCCCGCAGGCAGCGTCAGATAGGCCGGGATGGTGGTCCCGTCGGCGGCCTTGTAGGTGATCGCCTTCACCGTGCTTAGCGGCATGCCGGCAAGTTCCGATCGAGCGGCCAGGATTTCGGATAGCGAGCGGGTCTTCTTGTCGAACAGATAGTAACGGCCGGGGTCGTTGTCGCTGCCGGCGAAGAGCAGCAGCTTGTTTTCGTCCGCACTGGCATCGATGAAGGTGATGATGTGGCCGGGAAGCGCCTTGGCAAGGCTGGCCTGGAGTGCCTTGAGGGCGGGATCGAAGAACATCACTTCGCGTCGATCGGTGACGTAGCTTGCTCCGACCACACGATCGCGGCGGCCGACCGATATCAACGAATCCATATCGACATCCGGCCGCGACATGACGAGCTTCTTCGTCATGCTGCCATCGAGCGAAACGCTGTAGAGCGCGGCACGGCCGTCGGTCGATTCAAATCCGTAAGCAACGTTGAGCTCGCGATCCACCGCCTCCGGCACAAAGCCGCTGTAAACGTTGCCGTTCAGCCTGACCGTGCCGAACGGTTTCCAGTCGCGGCTGTTGGGCTGGCGATAGGAATAGCTGATACGATTGCCGTCGTAACCGTTGCCGTCGGTCGACTGGATGCCCATCATGCGCACGACGCCCTGGCCGTCGCTGATATAGGCAACGACGTTCTCGCGCGGTTGCTCGATGGCCTTGCGCGACAGGGTGGTGGTATCGACCAGATCGACGCCCAGGCCGCTGCGGGTTTCCGCGGCATGTGTGCCGGTGGAATATTCGGGCACGTAGAAATGCGTCATCAGCACCGACCCTGTGCCGTCCGCTCCCCAATCGACCAGCGAGCCGCCGTCCTGGGTGATGCCCAGCGCCATGGAACTGGTCCGCGCGGACAGCACTTTTGCCTTCGAACCGTCGTCGTTGAGCGCGATCGTGCGAGAGTAACCGAGCCGAACCGTGCCTTCGTTGTCGGTCAGCGAGATGCTGCAGATCAGCCGGGTGTCGGTCGACCAGCGGCAATCGCGCAACTGGTCGATGTCGCCGCTCGATTTCATGATCGGTTTGGGGGGCGCGTCGGTCGTCAAATTGACAACGTACAATGTCATGCCGCGCCCCGGGGTCGGCATCAGCATGGCTACCTTGTCTCCACTCGGCGACAGGCTGATCTGCTGGATGTTTTCGCGCGCGCCGAAGGCCTTCGCCGTCTCGGCCGGCGACGTGGCGGCCGGCGCGTCGGCTGGGCGGCCCGCAATCGCACCGCCTGCCATCGCGACCGTCGCCAGCGCGACCAGCGCCTTCCCAAGATACCGCATTCTATCCCCTATTTGTTTCTTACCGTCCGAATTTCCGACACTTAGCGGGCCCGCGATGGCGCGCAATGAGAAACTGCCTGGCTGTTGCGGCCGAGGTCCCGGGCATCGGCTTGCAAGGGGCGAAAGGCCCTGTCAGACAACACGCAATCCTGCCATCCCCCGAAAGGTACAGCATGCGCCGCCTCGTCTTCACCATCGCCGTGATCGCCGCCGCCGGCACCGCCTTTGCCCAATCGGGCGCGCCCGCCATCTCGGTCGATACGCTCAAGAACGTCACCAGGACGCTGTCGTCCGACGATTTCGAAGGCCGCGCGCCGACCACGCCGGCGGAAGCCAAGGCAACCGGCTATATCGTCGAGCGGATGAAGGCGGCGGGGCTTCAGCCGGGCAATAACGGATCGTGGTTTCAGGACGTGCCGCTGGTCGAAATGACCGCGCAGAACGTGACGCCGATGACCTTCACCGGGGGCAAGGCGCCGGTGAGTCTGACCTATCGCAGCGACATGGTGCTCGCCACCTATCGCGTGACGCCGCGGATCGACATCCGGAATTCGGACGTGGTCTTCGTCGGATATGGCATCAACGCGCCGGAAAAGGGCTGGAACGATTATGCCGGGATCGACGTGAAGGGGAAGACCGTCGTCGTCCTGGTCAACGACCCGGACTGGCAGAAGCCGCAGCGCACCGGGCTCTTCGAGGGCAGGGCGATGACCTATTACGGCCGCTGGACCTACAAGTTCGAGGAAGCCGCGCGCCAGGGCGCCGCTGCGGTGCTGATCGTCCACGATACCGAGCCCGCGGCGTATGGCTGGGGCGTCGTGCAGTCGAGCTGGACCGGGCCGCAACTCGAGCTCGACGCGAAGGGCGATCACATGGATCAGTCGAGGGCGATCGGCTGGATGCAGCTGGCGAAGGCAAAGGCGTTGTTCGCCAGCGCGGGGAAGGATTTCGCCAAGCTGTCAGCGGCGGCGAAGGTCAAGGGGTTCAGGGCGGTACCGCTTGGCGTCAAGGCGTCGGTGAGCTTCACCAATAGCATCAAGCGCCAAGCGTCGAAGAACGTCATCGGCATCCTGCCCGGCACCGAGCGCCCCGACGAGACGATCTTCTACACCGCGCATTGGGACCATTTGGGGCGCTGCGATGCGGTCAAGGGTGACGACATCTGCAACGGCGCGCTCGACAATGCGAGCGGCGTCGCCGGGCTGATCGCGCTGGCCGAGGCACAAGTGAAGGCCGGGCCGGCCAAGCGCAGCATCGTGTTCATGTCGGTCACGGCGGAGGAGTCGGGGCTGCTCGGCTCCAAATATTATGCCGAGCATCCGGTCTATCCGCTGAGCAAAACCGTGGGTGGAGTGAACATGGATGGGCTCAACGTGATCGGGCCGTCCAGGGATGTCGTCGTCACCGGCTTCGGCAAGTCCGAGCTGGAGGATCTGATCAAGCCGCTGATCGAGGCGCAGGGCCGCGTGATGAAACCCGAGCCCAATCCCGAACGCGGCGGCTATTTCCGGTCGGACCATTTCAGCTTCGCCAAACTGGGCGTGCCGATGTTCGACGGCGGATCGGGCGAGGATCTGGTCGAGGGCGGCGTCACGAAGGGCCATGCCGCGGTGCTCGACTATATCGCCAACCGCTATCACAAGCCGCAGGACGAATATGATCCCTCATGGAACTGGGCCGGCGCGGTGCAGGATTTGACACTCTATTTCCAGCTCGGCCGCCAGCTGGCGATGGGGAGTGACTGGCCGAATTGGTACAAGACCGCCGAATTCCGCGTGATCCGCGACAAGGCCCGCGCCGGGAAGTGACTCGACTGCCGCCGCCCAAGCCCGAATGGGCGCCGCACAAGGCGGTGTGGATCGGCTTTCCGAGCCACCCCGAATTGTGGGAGCTCGACCTCGAGCCGGCGCGCGACGAAGTAATTGCGTTCGCAGAAGCCGTGCATGCCGGCGGCAAGGGCGAACAAGTGCTGCTAGTCACCGCCGACGAGGAAGCGGCGGTCGCGGCGCGGCGGCGCGCGGGGGATGTCGCACGCGTGGTGGTGCAGCCGTTCGGCGACATCTGGCTGCGCGACACCGCGGCGATCATTCGCGGCGACGGTGTTGCGGCCGACTTCCAGTTCAACGGCTGGGGCGGCAAATACGACCTGCCTGGTGACGACGATATCGGCATGCGGCTGGCGCAGGCGCGCGGCAAGAAGTGCGAGAGCTTCGACTGGATCCTCGAAGGCGGGGCGATCGACGGTGACGGGACCGGGCTGGTGGTGACGACCGAGCAATGCCTGCTTAACCGCAACCGCAACGGTATGATGACGCGGAGCGAGATCGAGGACGCGTTGTTCCGGGACCTCGGCTATGACGAGGTCCTGTGGCTCGGTGACGGATTGCTCCACGATCATACCGACGGCCATGTCGACAACCTCGCGCGGTTCGTCGCGCCGCGCACGCTCGCGGTACCGGAGGCGAGCGACAACGATCCCAATTGGCAAGTCTATCAGCGCGCGGCGCAAAGTGCGCAGGCGCACGAGGGCGTCACGGTGGTGCATGTGCCGTCGCCGGGGCGCGTGTTGCGCGACGAGGAGATCGTGCCCGCGAGCTACATGAATTTCTATATCGGCAATGCCAGCGTTGTGGTGCCGCTTTATGGCAGCGAGAACGATCAAGCGGCGGTCGCGGCGATCGGTGCCTTGTTTCCGGGCCGGCAGGCAATCGGGCTACGGGCCGATCATATCCTGACCGGCGGCGGAAGTTTTCACTGCATTTCGCAGCAAATCCCCGCGTAAAATCCTACTGCAACGTCACGCGGTCCTCGCCGTCATGGCGGCCGAAGAATTGCATCAGCTGGACGATCAGTTCGGCACGCGCCGCAAGGTCGGGGGCTTCGAGCAGCGCCTGCTTGGCGGCCGAATCGAACGGCGCGATCTGCGCGATGCCGTTGACCAACGCCTCGTCGTCGAGCCGCGCGACCGAATCCCAGTCGACCGCATAGCCCTGCGCGTCCGCGAAGCGTCGCGATTCGGACTCCAGGCTGGCGCGGTGGGCAATCGACAGCGCCTCGGGTTCGGCCGCTTCGGGCATCAGGTCGGCCTCGACCTGGCGGAACGGCGTCGTCACGTCGAGCTCGCGGACGATGCGGAACAGCGAGACGCCTTCGAGCACAATGTCGTAGCGCCCGTCGTCATGCGCCTCTACGTCGGTGATGCGCCCGACACAGCCGAGATCGAACAAAAGCGGGCGCTGTGTATCGGCGCCGCGACCGCCGACCGCGCGGGGCTGGATCATCCCGATCCGCCGGTCGCGCGCCATCGCGTCGCTGACCAGCGCGCGATAGCGCGGCTCGAAGATGTGCAGCGGCAAATGCATGCGCGGGAACAGCAACGCGCCGCCCAGAGGGAAGATCGATAGGCGCGTGGTCATGTGAACAGGATCGCCGACAGCCGTCGGCGTTGCCCGGATACCCACGGATCCTCGAGCCCGACGACTTCGAGCAATTTGAGGAATTGCCCGCGCGCCGCACCCTCGTTCCAGTCGCGGTCCTTGGCGACGATCGCCAGCAGCGAATCGGCCGCCGCGTCGCGCTCGCCCGCCGCCATCTGCGCGTTGGCGAGGTCGAAGCGCGCCTGCAGGTCGTCGGGGTTGGCTTCGACGGCGGCGATTAGCGGTGCGAGGTCCGCCGCCGGCGGCGCCGAGCGCGCCAAGTCGAGCGCGGCGCGGGCACGGTCGATCTCGGGCGTCTTGGCGATGTCCTCCGGCACGACGGCCAGCGCCGTTTCGGCCTCGTCGAGCCGAGCGGCGGCAACCAGCGCGCGGACGCGGCCCGACACCACCTCGGGATTATCGGGCGCGATCTCGGCGATCTGATCGAACACCGACAGCGCGCGCTCGGCATCGCCCTCGGCGAGCACTTGCTCGCCCATCGCGATCAGCGGCTCGATCTCCGCCTCGGTTTGCGCCTCGGCGCTATCGACCGGCAATTGCGCCAGAACCTGGTCGATCATCGCCTTTAACTGCGATTCGGTGCGCGCGCTGGTCAGGTCGGCGACCAATTGCCCCTGAAACATCGCATAGACGGTAGGGATCGACTTGATCTGGAATTGCGCGGCGATGAACTGGTTCTTGTCGGTGTCGACCTTGGCGAGCACCACGCCCTTGTCGGCATAGTCCGCCGCGACCTTTTCGATCACCGGCGACAGCGCCTTGCACGGGCCGCACCATTCGGCCCAGAAATCGATCAGCACGAGCTTGGTCATCGACGGCTCGACCACGTCGCGGCGGAAGGTCTCGACGGCTTCCTTTTCTTGCGGGGTCATTCCAAGCGTGGCCAACATGCGTCTCCGGTGAAGTGATGGCCCTTATGTGGGCGCGGACCGCCCCAAGCCAAGGCTTTTTGCAGCGAAGACACGGGGCTTGCGAAGGGCAAGGGGCGATGCTAGTGGCCCCGCTCCTTACCCGCCCGTGGTTCACGGGCCGGCGCCAGAGCGGGCGTAGCTCAGGGGTAGAGCACAACCTTGCCAAGGTTGGGGTCGAGGGTTCGAATCCCTTCGCCCGCTCCAACTGCCGCAGCGATTTAGCTGCGCTAAATCGTGCTCAGCGGCAGTTCGGACGGCATCGCCAGCGGCGATGACCGACGGCGTGGCTTGCCACGCCGGAACCCTCGAGTCTTTTGTTGGCGCCTCGCCCTGCCGGGCTACGCGCGTGGTTCGAATCCCAAGGCGATCCCAAGAAAAAAACCGCCGAACCAAGTCCGACGGCTCTTCCCAATTCAACCTGCACAAGAACCTCAGGCCGCGATCACCTCGACCTTGCCCGTACCGCGCATATGACGGCCGAAGCTCGCCGCCGAGCGCTTGATGTCGGCAACATGCGCGTCACGCCCCGCGAGCGCGGAGGCGCCGCGATAGGTCGCCGCCAGATCGGGCACCACCACCATCTTGCCCGCCTCGGCGTACCGGCGTGCGGTCGCCAGCGCGGTGGCGTCGAGCCCGCCAGCGCCATGCAACAGGACGACGGTGTCGATCGGCGTCAGCCCGCGCGGTGCGACCATGTAGCCATCGATCATGCGATTGCCGTGGAACACGTAGCGGCCGCGGAACACGCGAAGGTCGCCGGTGCCGCCGATCGCGCGCGCCACACCGGGCAATGCGACGGTCGCTGCGGTGGCTGCCGCCATTCCGCCGATCGCTTTGCGGCGGCTGATCGAATTGTTCGTAACCAGGCTCATCTGCATCCCCTATGGCCAGCGCTTTGTCTTAGCCTAGTCCGATCGCGATTCGGACACAACATTTACCGCGCGAGCACGATTTCGGCCACGTGGCGCCGCCCCCCGGTCCGCGCGAGCTGGACGAACACGTCGACCGTACTGCGGACATAATGATGCACGTCGTCGCGCCCGAGCCGCGTACCCGTTTGGAGCACCAGCAACGCAATCTGTTCGATCGCGCGTTCGGCGCTGTCGGCATGGACCGTCGTCATCGATCCGGGATGGCCGGTATTGACCGCGCGCAGGAAGGTATAGGCTTCGGGGCCGCGCAATTCGCCGACGATGATCCGGTCGGGGCGCATGCGCAGGCTGGCGGCGAGCAACGAATCGGCGCTGACCTGCGCCTCGCCCAGCGCGCTGCGCGCCGCCAGCAAGCCGACCGCATTTGCGTGACCGAGATGCAGTTCGGGCGTGTCCTCGATCAGGATCAGGCGTTCCTGGGCGGGGATTTCGCGGATCAGCGCGTTGAGGAACGTCGTCTTGCCGGTCGATGTGCCGCCCGACACCAGGATGTTCTTGCGCGCGCGCACCGCGAGCGCGAGCAACGCCGCGATGTCGCCCGCGTCGAGCAACCGCGCGAGCTCGATATCGGCGGGCGAGCGTTCGCCGACATCGCCGCGCTTGGTCTCGGCAAACGCGCCGGTCGCGACATAGTCGGCGAGGGTCAGGTCGGGCGAGATGTGCTTGCGGATCGCCAGCGCCAGCGGGCCGCGCGTCGCCGGCGGCGCGACGATCTGGACGCGCGCGCCATCGGGCAAGGTCGCCGACAGCAAGGGATGCTCGCGGCTGATCCCCTGGTGCGACAGCGCGGCGATCTGGCGCGCGAGCCGATCGAGCGTCGCGGGGTCGAGCGCAGGGGCGTCGTACCGCTCGGTCGCGCCGCCGATCGTCTCGACCCACAGCTCGCCGGGGCGATTGACATAGATGTCGGTCACGTCGTCGCGCGCCAGCACCGCGCCGAGCGGCGCGAGATAGCTTTTGAGATAAACGGGGTCCGACGCGGCTATCGCTTTGCCTCCACGGATGTGAAGTCGAGGTCGCGCGCGACGAACACGCTGACCGAGACGCCCTGTTTCACCCGCAGCGTGCGCTGGAACTGCTCCGACCCGGAAAGCGGTGATGCGCTCCCCACGACGCTGCCGGGCACGGAGAGGATGGCGACGCTGTTGTTGTTACCGGAAAGCCCAGCGGCATAACCGGTCCCGACGCTGAGCGCGGTCTGGAGGAACGCCGAGGCGAAACGTTCGAGGAAGTGGCTGTTGACTCGCCCCTTTATGCCGACGCGCCCAAGCGGATCGGCCGACGGCGAGCCGAGCGCGATCGTCGCGCCATCGGGGCGGACGAGCCGAGTCCAGATGACGAGCGCGCGATTCTGCCCGGGCTGGAGGTCGGCCTTGTACTCGCCGATCAGCCGGCTGCCGCGCGGGATCAGCACCTTGCTGCCGTCGAACCCGCGCACGTCGCGCGTCACCAAGGCGCGTGCCGGACCCGGGCGAGTCGAATCGAGCGCGGTTTCGAGCACGGCGGGGATCAGCGTCCCTTGCGACACCGTCGTCGCGCGGTTGCGCATGACCGACGCGCGCGCGCGCACGGTCGATAGCGCGCCCGCACTGCCTCCGGCGGGCGCGCCCGCGCCCGGCGCTGCCGTAACCGGATTGCCGTCGGGATCGGTGGAGACGGTCGCGCCGCCGCCTCCTGCCGCTTCAGCTGCGGTGGTGTCGACCACCAGCATCGGCCCGTTCGGCACGCGCGGCGGCGGCGGGGTGGGGGCGACGATCTGGGGCTGCTGCGGCGGCTGGACGTAGACGATGCGCGGCGCGGGTGGCGGCGCAGGCGGCGGTGGCGGCGCGACGATCACCGGCTCGGCCGTGGGCGTCGGTTCGGGCATGGGCGGGATGTAGAGCGGGGCGGCGGGGGCGGGCACGCCGGTGCCGCTGAACCGCGGGCTGGTCGATGGCGCGGATAACTGGCGGCGGCGCGCGTCGAGGATCAGGAACAGCACCAGCCCGAGCGCGACGACGCCGGCGACGATCATCCAGTTGGCGACCCCGCTGCGCTGGCGCGCGACGACCGGCCGGGCGCTATGCTCGGTTGGCCCCCGCGGATCTGCGCCCGCGACCGCCATCAGTTTCGTACCTGCGGGACGCGCACCGCCGCCGCCGTCAGATTGTCGAGCCGGAACACCAGCCGGTTGGCGATGCTGTCGAGCACATAGCGGCCGTCGCGCATCGCCCCGTCGGCGAGCGTTTCCTTGCCGTCGCGGCCGATCTTGAACACCGCCGGCAAGGTCTGGTCGGCACGCCACACGATGTACGTCTTCATGCCGTCGTCGGAAATCGCATCGGGCTGAATTTGCCTGGCGCCGCTCAATTTATAGCGCCCGGCGGCGGCCACCGGCTGGTCGCTCGCGGCGGTTTCGGTGGGGGGCGGGGGATAGGTGAACCGCACGGTGAACGCCTGCGCGCCGCCATAGCCGCCCGACAGCTCGAAATTATAGGCGCGCGCGTCGGTGACCACCGTCATGTTGGTGGTGACGCCGCCTTGCGCCGGACGGATGAACAGCCGGTCGCCGCGCTTGTTCGGCGTGACTTGCCACGCCCCGCTATCGCCGACCGCGACGGTCTCGATCCGCTCGTCGGGGGCAAATTCGACCGCCAATTGATAGCCGATCGCGACTTGCAGCTGCACGACCTGATCGGGGTCGTACATCACCGTCTGGATACGCGGATCGCCGGCGCCGGGCACCGGGCGCACCTGCGCCGCCGCCGGGCTGGCAGCAATCAGGGCAAGCAACCCCAGCAGAAAACCGGTTTTGCTCAAAGTTCAACATCGGGGCTGGCGGGCCGGCGGGTCGGCGCGGGCCTGGCGTTCAGCTCGGGTGCGGAAATCTTCGGTTCGGTGGGAGCGAACGTCGCGGTCGGCGCGGGCTCGGGTGGGGTCACCGCTTCCTGGTCGCGGCGATAGCGCGTCACCTGGAAGCCGAGCGGGTTGATAAAGCGATCCTCGGCGCGCATCGGCTCGGTAGTGAAGCGATAGCGGATCACCGCGACCCACGACGCGGCGGGTTGCGGCGCGCCGCCGGCGTCACGCCGGATCGTCTCGAACCGCACCAGCGCGCTGTTGCCGCCGAGCGACGACACGCTTTTCACGCGCGTTTCGACGATCGTCGAGGCGGGCAGGCGTTGGAGCGGGCTTTCGGGGTTGGAGGCGACCACGCCGCTGACATAATCCGACTTGGCGGTGTCGACCGACCAGGCCTGAACCTTGGCGTAGCTCGCCTGGAGCTGCGCGCGGTCATAGCTTTCGCGCGCGATCACGTATTGGACCAGGAACGATTGTGTCAGTGCGGTGTCGGGCGCGATCTTTTGCGCGTCGAGCGGCTTGAGTTCCTGGACATAGCCGGTCTGCTTGTCGACCAGTAGCGTGTAGGGAACGACGGTCTTGAGCGGCGCGAGGAAGATCAACGCCAGCGCCTCGCACAACGCGACGACCAACGCGACCGTCGCGACGATCCACGCCAAGCGGCGCGACGCGCGCAACGCATCCTCGCGGTCCTCCGCCCAGCTGCCCGCCTCGCGGTAATAAGCGTCGAGCGATTCGCGCGCGGCCTGTTTCATTGTCCACTATCCCGCCGTGATGCCCCGGGCGACACGCGCCCGCGTGTCCGCCGCCTGAAGCTTTGGCCGAGCGGCACCGCGCCTGCAACCGCGACGTCGTTCGACGCGGTGGGGACGATGCCGGGTCGGCCGAACGACGTTGCGGCGGGCTGCGCCGCCTGCGATTCGCGCCGCTGCGTCGTGGCGACCGCGTCGGCGATCGCCAGTGCGCGGCCGCGCTCGTCATTGGGCACGGTCTGGCCGGCGCGCGGCGCGTCGATCGACGTCGTGCGTCCGGCGATGCCATCGGCGACGCGGTCGCGCAGCACGCGCCACGCCGCGGGCAGGCGGAACCCCGCAGCGACCTTTCCCGCCGCGACCAGCACCGCGACCAGCGTGATCGCGAATACTAAGGTCAGCACCAGCAATTCGACCGGCACCGCGGGCGTCGCAAGGTTCTGGTGCCGCAGATCGAGCACCGCCGCGAGCCATGGCTCGAGCAGCGCCAGCTCGACCCCCAAAACGATCGCGGTGGCAAGCGCGCCAAGCGCCGCGCCGGCGAGCCCGCGGACCCAGCCCTCGAACAGGCCGCGCGTGCCGTCGAACAGCAGAAAGATGACGAACAACGGCCCGAGCGCGAGTAGCAGCCCGGCGATCAGCCGGACGCTCGCAAAACTCGCGATCGCGCCCGACAGGAACAAGGTGCGCGAACTGCCCAACAACGAGAAATCGCGTTGCGGATCCCACCGCGCGCGGTTGCCGAGATCCTGCACGCGGCGCAGTTCCTGCGCCTGTTGCGCGGGGGTCAGCGAGGCGGTGGGTCCCACCACCACAGCGGCATTGAGCGGCCGGCCGGTGCCGACCACGTTGAGTTCGGCGAGCTGGTAATCGACCAGTTGCACGCGCGCTACCAAACCACCCGGCGCGCCGGGCAAGCCCGCTGGCGACCCGATGCTGCTCGCCAGTTCGGCGGGCGCGCGCAGCGTGACGTCATAGGCGAGCGTGCGGAACGCGGGCCAGCTCGTCGCCAGCGCCAGCACCACGCCGACCTTGATCGCGGCGACCACGCCGTCGCGCACCGACGGGGTCTCGCCGAGCAATAGCCGATAGCCGATCAGCGCGATGAAGAGTGTCAGCGCGCCGGTCAGCAGCAGTGCCGCCGGGCCGCCGGGGCTGGCGAGCGCCTGATATCCGCCCGCACCCAGATTCTGAGCCTGGCAGTCGAGGTGCGCGAGCACGCTCGATACGAACGCATCGTCCGAAATGGCGGGGCACGTCACTTGCATCAGGCGCGCTCCAGCAAGCGCGGGATCCAGTCGGCCGGGTCGTCGCCCTCGGCGGCGCGAATCTCGTCGAGCAGCCGCACGGTGCGCTCGCGCCCCGACAGGATCGTCAGCATGTCGCGCTCGCCGGTCAGGTTCAGCCGGACGACGACGCTTTCGTTGCCGTGCTTGATCAGGAAGCAATGCGCGTCGTCGGGCAGCGTGCGGACGATCTCGTATTCGTGCGGGGTCAGCCCGAACCCGTCGACATAATCGACCGCGCGCGCCTTGGGATTGGTCATGAAGATCTGCGTCGCGGCTTGTTCGATGATTGCGCTGGCGATCTTCGATTCGAGCGCGTCCTGCGCGCTCTGTGTCGCGAAACCGACGATGCCGTTGCGTTTGCGGATCGTCTTTTCCCAATCCTTGATGCGGCGCACGAACACTTCGTCATCGAGCGCTTTCCAGCCTTCGTCGACGACAATGATCGCCGCCGACCCGTCGAGCCGTTCCTCGACGCGGTGGAACAGGTACATCATCGCCGGCGTGCGCACCGCCGGATCGTCGAGGATCTGTGTCATGTCGAACCCGACAGCGTCGGCACTCAGGTCGGTCAAATCGCGCTCGTTGTCGAATAGCCACGCGCGCTCACCGTCGCCCCACCACGGGCGCAGCCGCGAATAGAGATCGGCCGCGGTCGGGCGGGATCCGCCGCGGAACAGTTCAGCGAGATGACGAAGACGGCGGTGCTCGGCCGGCTGCTCGAAATTCGCGTCGATCGCATCCTTGATCTTCGCCGCCTCGTCGATATCGGCGCCGCCCGCCAGCTTGGCGACCCAGTCGATCAGGAACTGGCGGTTGGCGGGATTGTCCTCGAGCTGGAGCGGGTTGAGCCCCGCCGCGGTGTCGGGGCGCAGCACGTCGTATCGCCCGCCGATCGCGCGGATGAACAGCTCGGCGCCGCGATCCTTGTCGAAGAAGATGATCCGCGGATGGAACTTGCGCGCCTGCGCGAGCAGGAAGTTGAGCACCACGGTCTTGCCCGACCCTGACGGGCCGATGACGGTGAAATTGCCGAGGTCGCCCTGGTGGAAGTTGAAATAATACGGCCCGGCGGCGGTGGTTTCGAGCAGGCTGACCGCTTGCCCCCAATGGTTGGCCTCGGGCTTGCCGAGCGCGAAATTGTGGCTGGAGGCGAACCCGGCGAAATTGCCGGTCGAGATCAGCCCGCGACGGGCGATATATTTGAAGTTTCCCGGGAATTGCGCCCAAAAGGCGGGTTCGAGCGCGATGTCCTCGCGCACCGCGATGATTCCCAGATCCGCGAGCGTCGCCTGCACTTCGGCGACCCCGGCATCGACCTCTGCCAATGTATTCGCGTGGACCGCAACGGTCATGTGATGCTCGCCGAACCCGGCGCGGCCGGCGGCGACCTCGTCCTTGGCGCTCGACAGCTCGCCACGCAGGCTGATTGCTTCGTCCTCGGCCGAGCGCATCCGGCGCAGCGCGAGGTTCATCTTGCCGAGCGCGGCCTGGCGGTCGACGAACCCGAAGCTCTGCGACACGGTCAGTTCGAACGGCAGCCGGAGCAATTCGTCGAGCATGCCCGGCGCGGTCTGGGCGGGGTAATCCTTGATCGACACCATCCCGGCGAAGCTGCGCTCGGCATGCCCGGCGACGCCAAGTTCGACCGTCTCCTCGCCGAAGCTGACGCGCCGATAGGGCAGGTACGCGCCGGCATCCTGCATCGGCATCAGCACCGGGCGCATCTCCGCATTGTAAAGCGCCGATAGGAATTCGAGCGGTTCGGAACACACGCCGGCCTTGGTCTCGTACACTCCGAGCAAGCGCGGCGCATAGCTGCCGAGTTGCGCCATCACCGCGTCGCGCGCGGTGTCGAGCTGGTGGAGTTCGTGCGCGACCAGCACGTCGCGGTCTTCACCCGCCGCGCCGAACCAGCCACGCATGCGGTCGGCGATCCCGACTTGGCCCTGCATGGGACGGCGCACCAGCGTCAGGAAGATGTCGTTGACGTAGAGCTTCCGCGCCGCGAGCCGCGCGCGCCACGCGGCGTCGAGCTTGGTCGAGAAGTCGTCGGGGAATTTGTCGGTCAGCTCGACATCGGCCTCGCGCCGGATGACGTGATGATAGACCGCGAAGCGCGACGATCCGATCGCCTGGAGCATCGCGTCGCGCAGCGCCTTGCGGTAATTGATCTCGTCGGTGTCGGCGGTCTCGAACAGCAAGCCGCGCAACTGGATCACCTGCATCAGCAAGCCGTCGCGCGTTTCCACTGTATGGTCGTCAACGTGCCGCGCGTACGGCAAATGATGCCCCGCCGACTTCTCGCGCGCGACTGCCCGCCGGTCGTCGGTCAGGGGCGGTAGGAGTTGCATCGCCAGATCGCATGGTTGCGGACGCGCGGACAGCGGCTGGCGCGGGTCAGCCAGAGGTCGAAGAAGCGCGGCTCGCGCACGCACAAAACCATTCCGACGAGATGGACGACGACCGCGACGGCCAGCACCCAGATCGAATGGAACACCAGGAACAATTCGGTCGCGATCACGCCGTTGACGACGAAATAGCTATAGGTGACCCCGGCGAACATCTGCGGACGCGTCAACGCGACGAACAGCGGATCGCGGTCTACGCCACCTGCCATGACCTAGTTGCCGAGGCCGGCGGTCGACTGGATGCCGGCAACGATGCTGGCGGCGCCGAACAAGATGAAGCAGCCGATGATGACGGTCGCGCCATAGCGCCAGTTGATCCGCCCGGTCAGCATCAGGAACCCGACCGAGGCGACCGCGATCACCGCGACGACAGTGGCCACCGTGCCGAGCAAGGTACCCTGCAACCAGCGCACCGCCGATACCAGCACACCCGACCCGGCTGGGTCGGACAGCGTGTCCTGCGCATGCGCGACGCTCGCCTGCAACATCGTTACGACGGCGGCGATCAGCGCCGGAACTTTGGACTTGATGAAACGCAACACGTTCTAACCCCGCCTAACCTATCAATCGGGAGCGGTTCGCGGACGGCGCGTGTGCGGTATCCGGCGCCCCCAACGCCCGAGTCGCCGGTGTGCACCAGCGGACACGGGGTTTCAAGCAGAGTCGGGCGCCGACCATCTCCGGATGAAACGCGTGCTTGCTCCGTGCGTTGACTCGCCATGCCCTCCAGCGTGATCCGATCGTTCGATTACGACCCCGCCGCGCACCGGCTCGACGTCCAGTTCGTGAGCGGGCGGCGCTACGCGTATCTCGACGTACCCGAGCGCGAGGTTGAGGCGATGCGCCGCGCGACGTCGAAGGGCGGCTTCTTCAACCGCCGGATCCGCGACCGCTATCGCTTCGAGCGCGGGTGAGGCTATCGTGCGGCATGGCAGAGATACGAATCGGCATCGGCGGCTGGACCTATGAACCGTGGCGCGGGACCTTCTTTCCCGACAAATGGCCGCACAAGCGCGAACTCGAATACGCTTCGCGCCACCTGACCGCGATCGAGGTCAACGGCACCTATTATTCGGGGTTCAAGCCCGCGACCTTCGCAGGCTGGGCCGAAGTCGTGCCAGACGACTTCGTGTTCACGCTGAAGGCGTCGCGCTTCTGCACCAACCGCAAGGTGCTGGCCGAGGCCGGCGAATCGGTACAGCGCTTCGTGAGCCAGGGTATCGTGGAACTGGGCGCCAAGCTCGGGCCGGTCCTTTGGCAGTTCATGGCGACCAAGAAATTCGACCCCGACGATTTCGGCGCATTCCTGAAACTGCTCCCGGCCAAGGAGGACGGTGTTGCGCTGCGCCATGCGGTCCAGGTGCGGCACGACAGCTTCCACGTTCCAGCCTTCGTCGAGATGTGCCGCGCCGCGAATGTCGCGATCGTCTATGCCGAATCGCCCGATTATCCCGCGATCGCCGATATCACCGCCGACTTCGTCTATGCCCGACTCGAAAATAGTATCGAAGAGGAGCCGGCCGGATATTCCCCCGCCGCGCTCGATCATTGGGCCAAGGTCGCGAAGGGGTGGGCCGCAGGTGAGGCGCCTGCGGGGCTACCCTATTTCGGCGATCCGCCAGCCAGGACGCCACGCGACACGTTCGCCTTCTTCATCAGCGGCGCCAAGGTGCGCGCGCCCGCCGCCGCACAAGCGCTGATCGCGCGGGTCTAGCGGATCGGTGTCACGCCGGGTGCGGGCGGTGTCGCGGCGCGGCCCTGAATGGCGGCGGTTTCCAGCGTGATCAGGGCCTTGCGCGCCGCGACATATTGGCGCGCGCCGGTCATCCAGCCGGTCGCCTGTGCCGCGCCGGGCAAGCGGTTCACTTCCTCGACTGCCGCCTCGACCTGCCCCTGTGCGAGCATGCGCCGGACGCGCGCAAGCCGCTCGCTCGGCACCGGCGACGGCGTATTGCGCGGATGGACCACCACCAGGCTGCCAAGCAGCCGCCACACCGCGCCGCCCCAGCCACCGGCACCTGCCGGACCGAGCGCGAGCTGCGGACCAATCTGGTCGAGCCCAAGCCGTAAATCCTCGGTCGTTACCGGGTGGTGCGATGCATCGATGATCGTCGCGACTTCGGCGGGCTGGGTCGCGCCGAAGCGGTCGCGCAATTGCTGTTCGAGATAACCGAGGTCGAGCCCGCGGTCGATCGCGCGGCGCGACACCAAAACGACGAGCAAGGCTTCCGCGCGCGACGCATTGCCATAGGCGTTGGCCGACGCGGCGGTGATCGCGGCGCCGCGCTGTTCGAGCGCGGCGAGTTGCGCGGACAGGATTTCCTGCCGCGCCGATAGCGATGCCGGATCGGTCGCGACCGGGGCGGCGACGATGACCTTCGGCGGAGCGGCGGTGACCACTTGCGGTTGCGCCGCGGTTTGCGGCGTGCCGCGCAGATGGTCGATCGCCCAAAGCGCGAGCAACAGACCGATCAGAAATGTCACCAGCGCGATCCCGGCGGTCGTCGCAAGCGTCAGGCGGCGCGTGCCGGGCGAGGCCTGAGGCGATATTGGGGGCGGGGCAACGTCGCTCATGGTGCTCTTATCCGCGCGGGCGCGGGCAGGGTCAATCGGCGAGGCCGCGCGTGAGCGCCACCAACGCGGTATCGTTCGGCGACGAAGCGGCCGAAACTTGTTCCCACCCCGGCCCGGCGGCCTCCGCGACCGCAGGGCTGATCGTGACGAGGCGGATGGAGGCGCGATGAGGCCCGGCCAGTTCGGCCAACCGGTGTGCCGCCCGGGCGGAATGGAGCAGTACGACTGTGCCGGCGAGGGAATGGATCGCCGCGGCGTCGATCCTAATCGGATCGCTGGCATAGACCGCGATGGCCTCGGCAATGACGCCACCCACGTGCAATTGCCGCTCGCGCCCCGCCAGCAGCAGCGCGCGCGAGAAACCGCGCGCAACCAGCGTCGCGGCGAGATCGGCGCCGTCCCCATTCCCTACATGCGCAACGGCCAGCCCGCGCGCTTCGGCGGCGGCAGCGGTCGCTGGGCCGACGGCAAATACGGGAAGTCCCGCCAGCGCATTCAGTCCGGGACCGGCCAGTCGCGGCGCGTTCGCGCTGGTCAGCACCAAGGCGTCGAACCTTGCCGGATCGGGAGCGACCCAATCCAGCGCGTGGACGTCGAATAGCGGCAAGCGGATCGCGGTCAGCCCGGCTGCCTCGACGCGCGTGACAGTTGCCGCGTTCCCGGGTTCGGGCCGCAGAACCGCGACCGGCCGTGTCATGACGTCACTCGCCGCATGGCTTGTGCTACCGGGCGAGGCGCGTAGAGGAAAGAGCATGCTGATATTGGGCCTGGAATCCTCGTGCGACGAGACCGCGGCAGCGTTGGTCACCGGCGACCGGCGTATCCTGGCGCACAAGCTGGCGGGGCAGGAAGCGGCGCACGCGCCCTATGGCGGCGTGGTGCCGGAAATCGCGGCGCGCGCGCATGTCGAAGCACTCGAGCCGTTGGTCGCCGCGGCGTTGGCCGAGGCGGGGGTGACGCTGGCAGATATCGACGCGGTCGCGGCAACCGCGGGCCCCGGGCTTATCGGCGGGGTGATGGTCGGGCTGGTGACCGGCAAGGCGCTCGCGCATGCGGCGGGCAAGCCCTTGGTCGCGGTCAACCATCTCGAAGGTCACGCGCTCAGCCCACGGCTGGCCGATCCCGACCTGCAATTCCCCTATCTGCTGCTGCTCGTGTCGGGCGGACATTGCCAGCTGCTGCTGGTTCAGGGCGTCGGCGCGTATCGACGCCTTGCGACGACGATCGACGACGCGGCGGGCGAGGCGTTCGATAAGACCGCCAAGATATTGGGCCTCGGCTTCCCCGGCGGTCCTGCGGTCGAGCGCGCCGCCGCCGCGGGGCGGCTGATCGTGCCGTTGCCGCGCCCGTTGTTCGGATCGTCCGAGCCGCATTTCTCTTTCGCCGGTTTGAAGAGCGCGGTGCTGCGCGCGCATGAGGCGGAGACGTGGTCGAAGGAGGACATTGCCGCGAGCTTCCAGCAAGCGGCGGTCGACTGCCTGGTCGACCGCACCAGGCGGCAATTGGGTGAGGTGGATGCGACCGCGTTGGTCGTCGCTGGCGGGGTCGCCGCCAACACGGCGGTACGCGCAGCGCTCGAAGCCTTGGCCAGCGAATACAAACTGCCGTTCAGCGTCCCGCCGCAATGGCTGTGCACCGACAATGCCGCGATGATCGCCTGGGCGGGCGCCGAGCGCTTCGCCGCCGGGCTGACCGACCCGCTCGACGTCGCCGCACGCCCGCGCTGGCCGCTCGACCCGGACGCCGAAAAGGTTCGCGGCGCGGGAGTGAAGGCATGAGGATTGGCGTCATCGGCGGCGGGGCGTGGGGTACCGCGCTCGCGCAGGTCGCCGCGCAGGATTGTGAGCCCGTCACCCTATGGGCGCGCGAGGCCGAGGTGGTCGCCTCGATCAACGAGCGTCACGTCAACGACCTCTTCCTGTCGAGTGTCCCGCTGTCACCCTCGATCACAGCAACCGACGACCTAAGCAACCTAGGTGGGTCGGACGCCTTGCTGGTGGTAGCGCCGGCGCAGCATGTCCGCGGTGTGCTGTCGGGCGCCGATTTCGGGCGCACACCGCTGGTGCTGTGCGCCAAGGGGATCGAGGCGGGAACGCGATTGCTGGTCGGCGAGGTCGCTCGCGCGGTCCAGCCGAATGCGCCGATCGCTGTGCTGTCGGGACCGACCTTTGCACATGAGGTCGCGGCGGGATTACCCACTGCGGTAACGCTGGCGTGCGAGGACACCGCGCTCGCCGCCGCGCTGGCCGATCGGCTCGCGGCGCCGACGTTCCGCACCTATGCCTCGGACGACGTGATCGGTGCGGAGATCGGCGGCGCGGTCAAGAACGTGCTGGCGATCGGCTGCGGCGTGGTCGAGGGCGCGCGGTTAGGCCAGAATGCGCGCGCCGCGCTGATCGCGCGCGGGTTCGCCGAGATGACGCGATTCGGGCTGGCACGCGGTGCGCGGGCCGAGACGATGGCCGGGCTGTCGGGGCTCGGCGATCTCGTCCTGACCTGCTCGTCGACCAGCAGCCGCAATTTCTCGCTCGGTGTCGGGCTCGGCGAAGGGCGATCGGCCGAGGAATTGCTCTCGGACCGGCGCACGGTGGCCGAAGGCGCGTTTACGGCACCTGTTCTGCGCGAGGCCGCCGCCGAAGCGGGAGTCGATATGCCGGTGTGCGAGGCCGTTTGCGCGTTGCTTGCGGGCGCCCCGGTCGGCGACGTGATTGGCGCGCTGCTCGCTCGTCCGCTCCGCGAGGAGCGCGGCTAAGGTTTCTTGAATTTGAAGATGAACTGGTCGGTCCGGCCGCGGATCGACTTGTCGAACACCGCCTTGGTGCGGTCGTCGCCCGGATTGGCGAGCAGCTTGCTCTCGCCGACGAAGGCGAACCCCGCTGCCTCGACTTGTTTTTTGACGATCGCGGGGTCGATCCGGTGGAGCGTATCGGTATCGCGCATCCCCGATCCGGCAGCCGCGGCGTGATCGATGATCAGAAAGATGCCGCCCGGCTTGAGCGCATCGAACGCCAGCGTGTTGAGTACCGCCGGGTCGATATTGCCCATGAATTTGTCGGGATAATCGTGATAATTTTGCGACGTGAAGACCAGATCGACCGGCTCGGCCGCCTTCAGCTCGGTCGCTGCTTGCGTGCTCGCGCTGACATTGGCGAAGCCGGGGTCGCGGGTCAGCGCGGCATAGTTCCTGACGTCGGTCGCCGCTTCGTTGGCATAGGGCGCCGCCCAGATGCCGTAGACGTGGCCGCTGGGACCCACGATCCGTGCGAACGTCCGCGTCCAATACCCGCCGCCCGGGATCAAATCGATCACCTTGTCGCCTGCCTTCAGCCCTGCAAACGCCGCGATTTCGGGCCCGTGGCGGCGCGCGTCGGTGGCGGTATCGCGCGCCAAGCTGGTGTCGGGCGCGGCGGTGTTGGCGGTCGGCGCATTACCCGAACAGGCCGCGGTCGTGGCGAGCAACGCGACCGCGAGGAGCCGCCTCACTTGAGCGGCTTGCGGAACTTGTAGACGAACTGGTCGGTCACGCCGCGGATCGCCGGGTCGAATACCTTCAGCGTGTGGTCGTCCTTGGGATTGGCCAGCACGATCGACTCGCCGATCCATTGAAAGCCCGCCGCCAGCACCTGCTTCTTGACGATCGCCGGATCGATGCGATGAAGCGTCTTGGTATCCGCGAGGCCTCTTCCGGCGGGTGCCACGTGATCGACGATCAGATAGATGCCGCCCGGTTTCAGCGCGGCGAAGACCGCCTGATTGAACGCGACATAGCCAGCCTCGCCGCCGAAATTGTTGAGGTCGTGATAATTCTGGACGGTCCAGAACAGATCGACGGGCTTCGCTACGGTCGGTAGATTGGTGGCCTGGCCATCGGCTGTGACATTGGCGAATTTGCGCGCGGTCAGCGCATCGATGTCGCTCTGATACGATTTCACCGCGACGTGCGGCCACAGCGAATAGACGTGGCCCGACGGCCCGACGACGTTGGTGAAGATGCGCGACCAATATCCCTTGCCGGGCAGGTAATCGACCACCGTCTGGCCGGGCTTCACCCCAGCGAAGGAAAGCACCTCGGCGGCATGGCGCCGAGTATCGTCGCCAGCCTGATCGGCGCGTGCCGGGTCGGCCAGCGCTTTGGTGATTGCGGGCGATATCGCCGCCTTCGCCACCACCGCAACCGGCACGGCCAACGCCGCCGCCGCGAGCACCATCGTTAGTCCGCGCATCTCGCTCTCCTGTGGATCGTTACGCCAATGGTCTGACGCCGCCTCGCGTGATTACAATGACCTTAGCGCTACACGTCCAGATTGGCCACGCTCAGCGCATTTTCCTGGATGAACTCGCGCCGCGGCTCGACCACGTCGCCCATCAATCGCGTGAAGATGTCGTCGGCCAGATCGGCCTGTTCGACATGAACGCGCAGCATCGACCGGTGCGTCGGGTCGAGCGTGGTTTCCCACAATTGCTCGGCGTTCATCTCGCCCAGCCCCTTGTAGCGCTGGATCGCGAGGCCCTTGCGCCCCGCCGCGAGGATCGCGTCGAGCAATTGCGACGGCCGCGCGATCAGCGATTCGCCCTTGCCGACCACGACCGGCAGATCGTCGTCCTCGTCAATCGGGTTTTCGGCGTCCTCGGCGGCCTGCGCGGCTTGGGCTGACTTGGACGGCACCAGCTTGGCGGCCACGGCATAGCTGCCGGCCTGTTCGACCGCGAGCGCGTGGAGCTTGCGCCCTTCCGCGGACAGCAGGAACGCCGCCTCGATGATGTGGTGGTCGGTCACCCCGCGCCACCAGCGCTCGAAATGGATTCCGCCATCCTCGGTCACGCGCGCGGTCCAGCGCGCTTCGGGGTCGCCCTGATCGAGCCGCTCGGTCGCAGCGGCGAGATGCGCCTGGCGTTCGGCGGCGGGCGCCTTGGGGTCGAGGCCGCCGGTCATCGCCAGTGCCTCGATGATCGTCGGATCGTAGCGGCGCGGAACATAGCGCATCAGCGTGCGCATCCGCCGCGCATGCTCGACCAGATCGCGCAGATCGGCGCCCGACCGCGCGCCGGACGGGCTGTCGAGCGAGGTGGAGGCGACTCCGTTCTCGACCAGATATTCGTCGAGCGCGGCATCGTCCTTCAAATACACTTCGCTGCGCCCGCGCGTCGCCTTATAGAGCGGCGGCTGCGCGATGAAGAGATGCCCCGCGTCGATGATCTCGGGCATCTGGCGATAGAAGAAGGTCAGCAGCAAGGTGCGGATGTGCGCGCCGTCGACATCGGCGTCGGTCATGATGACGATCTTGTGGTACCGCAGTTTCTCCAGATTGAAGTCGTCGCGGCCGATGCCGGTGCCCATCGCCTGGATGAGCGTGCCGATCTCGCGGCTGCCGAGCATGCGGTCGAACCGCGCGCGCTCGACGTTGAGGATCTTGCCGCGCAACGGCAGGATCGCCTGGTAATGGCGGTCGCGGCCCTGCTTGGCCGACCCGCCCGCCGAATCGCCCTCGACCAGGAACAATTCGGACTTGGCCGGGTCCTTTTCCTGGCAGTCGGCGAGCTTGCCGGGCAGGCTCGAGATGCCGAGCACCGACTTGCGGCTCGCCTCGCGGGCTTTCCGCGCCGCCTCGCGCGCGGCGGCGGCGTCGATCGTCTTCTGGATGATCGAGCGCGCGTTGGCGGGGTTTTCCTCGAGCCATTCGGCGATCTTGTCGGCGAGCAGGCTCTCGAGCGGCTGGCGCACCTCGGACGAGACGAGCTTGTCCTTAGTCTGCGAGCTGAACTTGGGATCGGGCAGCTTGACCGAAACGATCGCGGTCAGCCCCTCACGCATGTCGTCGCCGGTCAGCGTGACCTTCTCCTTTTTCAGGAGGC
>NZ_JAQGKZ010000064.1 GCF_028289855.1 Sphingomonas bacterium
CGTGAACTGGCGCACGCGCATCAATCCGTGAAGCGCGCCGTGCGGCTCGTTGCGGTGGCAGCAACCGTTCTCGTAGAAGCGTAAGGGGAGATCGCGGTACGACTTGATGCCCTGGCGGAAGATCAGGATATGCGCCGGACAATTCATCGGCTTGAGCGCCATCCACTCGGCGTCGTTCGAGACGATCGGGCCGTCATCCTCGGTGTTGGGCACTTCGTCAGGGATGACGAACATGTTCTCGCGATACTTGCCCCAGTGGCCGGATTGCTCCCACTGGCGCGCGTCCATCACCTGCGGTGTCTTGACTTCGCGGTAGCCCGCGGCGTCGATCGCGCGGCGCATATACGCCTCCAGCTCGCGCCAGATCATATAGCCCTTGGGGTGCCAGAACACCGATCCGTGCGCTTCGGCCTGGAGATGGAACAAGTCCATCTCCTGCCCCAGCTTGCGGTGGTCGCGCTTGCCGGCTTACTCGAGCCGGAACAGATGCTCGTCGAGCTGCTTCTTGTTGAGCCAGCCCGTCCCGTAGATCCGGCTGAGCATCGCGTTGTTCTGGTCGCCGCGCCAATAGGCACCCGACACGCGCGTCAGCTTGAACGCGTTGGGGTCGAGCTTGCCCGTCGAGGCGAGGTGCGGCCCGCGGCACATGTCGAGCCACGCGTCCGGCCCGTTACCGGCCTTGTAGACCGTCAGTTCCTCGCCCTCGGGGAGTTCGGCGGCCCATTCGGCCTTGAACGTCTCGCCCTGCTGGCGCCAGCGGTCGATCAGGTCGGCGCGGCTCCACACTTCGCGGATCAGCGGCTGGTCCTTGGCGATGATGCGACGCATCTCGGCCTCAATCGCAGGCAGATCGTCCTCGGTGAAGGCGCGGTCCTTGGGCGCGAAGTCGTAATAGAAGCCATCGTCCGTCGACGGGCCGAACGTGATCTGCGTGCCCGGAAACAGATGCTGCACGGCTTCGGCCAGCACATGCGCGTAATCATGCCGCGCCAATTCAAGCGCGTCCTTTTCGTCCCGGCTCGTCACCAGCGCCAGGGTCGCATTCCCTTCGAGCGGCCGCATAATGTCGCGCAATTCGCCGTCGACTCGCGCCGCGATCGCCGCCTTGGCGAGGCCGGGACCGATCGCCGCGGCGATGTCCGCCGGCGTGGTGCCGCGCGCGACTTCGCGCACGGAGCCGTCGGGGAGCGTGATCGAGAGCATTTCCATGGTCGTTCCTGTCAGTTGCGCGGCCTATGCACGGCCAGGCGTCCAAAAAAAAGACTGGAACGGGAGAGCGGACGCCGGCCTCACCCGTTCCCGGGTGAGGTCGTCGGCGCGGCTAGATGCGCGCGCCGAACACCCCCCGGAAAACCCGGGTGATGGTGGTAGTCGTGACGGCGAAGGCGCGGTTCATGCGAGGCTATATAGTCGGATCGGGTTAACGATGCCAGTCGTCACTCGCCATCCGGCTTATTTGCCGCTGCGTGCTGCAATTGCCATTCGATTGAGCTCCACAAATGCCGGGTGTGCGCCGCCACCGTGTCGCGCAACGCCGCGGCATTTTCAGTCGAGGCGTCGAGCTGATCGACCGCCGCGACGTTCTCTTCCTTGAGGCGCGCCACCTGCGCTAGCGGATCGGGATCGTTGTTGAGCAGCGACAACCACGCGCCTTCTACCGCCAGGCGCAAGGCGACTATCTGGGCCTGCAGATCGGCGACTTCGTCCATGTCATCTTCCTTGATTGGGGTTGGCGCCCCGTCGCGGTCAGGCCGCGTGCTGTCAAGGTCAGGCGGCTTGCGCGCCGACCGCGCCGACGCGTCGCGCGATCAGCGCGGCGTGCTGCGCGTCACTGAGGTCGGGTGACATCAGCGCGCGCACCTCCGCAATGTGCTTCTGGAGCCGGCCGTTGAACCACGCCATCTTCGATGCGGTCGCGTCCCAGTCGAGCGGGGTTTCGTCGGTCAGGAAATCCTTGACGTTGAAGCGCAGATCCTCGGTCAGCGCGATGCACTCGACCTTCACTTCATTGACGCGTGAGCGCAGCGATGGATCGCTTTGCCCCATCAGCGGCGCGAACACCTCGCGGTGGACGAACAATTGGTACGACGCGATCAGCAATACCGAATCACCGATACGGCGCTTGAGCCGGCGGTCGGTCCCGGGCTCGCGCGCCGCGACCAGTGCCTCGCCCTCGACGATCATCGCCTCGATCCGGTCGTGATAATCTTCGAGCGTCTGCGCCATCCGGCCCTCCGTCGTACCCACCGCTAGCGCCAATTGGTTAGCAATCGGTTGGCCATGGTATGCCGCCGCTGCCGGATAGCGACCCAAAATGGGTATTAGCCCTTGGGGATGATCTGCCCGAACGGCACGACATGGTTGTTCGCGACGTGCCCGATCAGCGCGCGGCCTTCGTAGGGCACCTTCATCAGCTTCGACCAATCCCACGCGATCTGGTCGGGCGAATGGCCGAAATCGGCCTGGCCGTCGGTCGCTGGCAAGCTGATCGTCCCGAACCGCAGCGAGGCGATGCGCGACAATTGAGTCGCATTGGCGACGTGGAACATCATCCGGTCGACGCGGTAGAGATGCTCGTCGACTTCCTCGATCAGCAAATCGTGGTCGGCGAGGTCGGGCAGCCATGGCGTGCCGATCAGCGCGTCGAGGATCGACAGATTGAATGCCGCCGCCGGCCGCCCGCTGCCGACGATGCCGGGCTCGAGCGCCGACTTGTCGCCCCGCGTCAGCCACGCCAGCGTCCGCGCCGTGCATTCGCGCCCGCCGACCTTGCGGTTGATGTCGACCGGCATCGGCCCGTGGATCGGCTTGCCGATCTTCTTCGCGTACAGCGCGCCGAGCATGAAACCCATGTCCGAATAGCCGACATAGGCCTTGTGCTTCGCGGCCTCCTCCAAGTGCGGGAAGATCAGCGGAAACAGCCGGTTCGACCCATAACCGCCGCGCGCGAACCAGATCGCGTGATAGTTCGGGTCGTTGGCGTATTTGAGGAAGGTGTCGGCGCGGTACTGGTCGGGGCCCGCCCAGGTATGCCCGCCGCCGGACGCCCAGCTTTGCGGATCGATCACCAATTCGACGCCATATTCGGCGGCGAGCGCGGGCACCGCGTCGAGCGCGTGTTCGTCGACCCGGTTGGCCGGCGCCATCACCGCGATTTTCATGTGCTCCGCCGCCCCATGCTTGCCGTCACTACCGAAAGCGGAGATAGCCCGCCGCGATGGACAACGGCAACTCCTCTGACCACCCGCATTTCTTCGTCGGCATTGGCGGGTCGGGGATGATGCCGCTGGCGATGATCCTGGCGGCGCGCGGGGCGACGGTGGCGGGATCCGACCGCAGCCTCGACCAGGCGCGGCTGCCGGCCAAGTTCGAGTATCTGCGTGACCTCGGCGTCGAACTCTTTCCGCAGGACGGCAGCGGAATCGTCTCGCCCCACCAGATCGTCATCGCCTCCGCTGCGATCGAGGATAATGTGCCCGACATGGTCGCCGCCGCGCGATTGGGTTGCGAACGCCGCACCCGCGCGGAAATGCTCGCCGATTTGTTCAACGCCAGCACGATGCCGGTCGGCGTCGCGGGGACCAGCGGCAAGTCGACCGTCACCGGCATGATCGGCTGGATCCTGCGCGCGACCGATCGCGACCCGACAGTGATGAACGGCGCGGTGATGAAGAACTTCGCCACCCCAAACGCGCCGTTCGCCAGCGCCTTGGTCGGCGGCGGCGACGCGTTCGTCAGCGAGGTCGATGAGAGCGACGGGTCGATCGCCTTGTTCGCCCCGCGCGTCGCGGTGCTCAACAACGTCAGCCTCGACCACAAGACGCTGGAGGAGCTCAACCAGCTGTTCGGCGACTTCATCGCCAAGGCCGAATTGGCGGTGATCAACATGGACAATCCCGACGGCGCCGCGCTCGCGGGCACCTTGCCCAAGCGGCAGGTGGTTGGATTCGGGATCGATTGCGCCGCGGCGTTCACCGCGCGCGGGATCGTCGAAGAGCCGTACGGGGTCAGTTTCACGCTCGAAGTTGCGGATCACGACCCGCTGCCGGTCACGCTTCAGGTGCCGGGGCGGCACAATGTGTCCAATGCGCTCGCGGCGATCGCCGCGGCGCATTGCGCGGGCGTGGCGCTCGACGAAACGGTGCTGGCGATCGCCGGGTTCACCGGGCTGCGCCGCCGCTTCGAGCTGGTGGGGGAGACGCAAGGCGTCGCGGTGCTCGACGATTTCGGGCACAACCCCGACAAGATCGCCGCGACGTTGAACACGCTCAACGCCTTTCCCGGGCGCTTGCTCGTACTGTTCCAGCCGCATGGGTACGGCCCGCTCAAAGTGATGCGCCGCGAGCTGGTCGATGCCTTCGCGAACGGGCTCAAGCCCGGCGACGTGCTGATCCTGCCCGACCCGGCTTTTTTCGGGGGCACCGTCACCCGCGAAGTGACCAGCGCCGACATCGTCGCCGACCTGGTGGCGAAGGGCTGTGACGCCCGCCACATCGCCGACCGCGCCGAGGCGGCGGCGAACATCGCGAACATCGCCCAGAGCGGCGACCGCGCGATCGTGATGGGCGCGCGCGACGACACGCTGAGTCAGGTCGCAGGGGATATATTGGCGCAAATCGCCGCGCGCTGACGCGCGAGAAGCTTTATCCAGATCAAGGCGGCGCGCGAAAATCCGTGACACCTTCACGCCGTCTACATTCGGTAGATGGGGTCGGGGGGCAGCAATCCAATTTCATCCCGGCCCCGTTCCCGGATCGGGGCGCGAATGTTCCCAATGTTCGCAGCGCCCATGGAGGGAACGCACGCACGGGTGAGAGCGCGCGCGAGCAACAGCGATGATGCGATCGACGAAGCCATGCCCGCGACGGTGTCAGGCGAAATCCTACATTGCCAGCGGATTTGCTGTTCGGCCGATACGCCGGCGCGCGACGAAAGCGCGCGCCGGCGCGGTTCTTAAACGGGCTTGGCGCCCGGCGTGCCGCATTTGGCGAACTTGCCCTTGAACTTGCAGTGCACGACCTTCTTGGCGGGCGCCGGGCATTTCATGAACTTGCCCTTGGCATCCTTGCACGGCGCGGCGAGCGCGGGGCTGGCGGAGAGCGAAACGACGGCGAGGGCGATGAGGAAGCTACGCATGATCGACTCCTGATGCCGGATTGGCGCGCGGAACGTGGACCGACCTAAAAACTTTCACAAGCCTGTAAAGACCCCTTGACTGACAAGCTCACTTGACTGTAAAGCTTCCTTCACTGATTCGAAAGGAGCCTTTACATGTCATTCATCGGCCAAAACCGCGCGATCCGGCGGTACAATATGCGTGTTATCATCCTAAGCCTGGCCTATGCCGCGTTCCTGCTCGGCGCGGTCTACGGGTTCAAGCATCACCTGGTCGCCGGGCCGGTCGCGTGGGTGGTCGCGATCCTCCCCGCGCTGCCGATCGTCGGCATCTTCGCCGCGATCGGCCTGTATCTCGTCGAAGAGACCGACGAATATATCCGCGCGATGACGGTGCGGCAGACGCTGTGGGCGAGCGGCTTCGCGCTCAGCATCGCGACGGTCTGGGGGTTCCTCGAAAGTTTCGAGCTGGTCGCGCACGTCGAATCCTATTGGGTCTCGATCCTGTGGTTCGGCGGGCTTGGACTCGGGACGTGCGCCAACCGCCTGTCGACCGTGGGACGCCGGTCGTGACCAACCGCCTCCGCGTCCTCCGCGCCGAGCGCAACTGGAGCCAGGGCGACCTCGCCGCCGCGCTCGACGTGTCGCGCCAGAGCGTCAACGCGATCGAGACCGGCCGCTACGACCCCTCGCTCCCCCTCGCCTTCAAAATCGCCGAGCTGTTCGCGCTCAGCATCGAAGACGTCTTCACCAGCCCATCGAAGGAAGCCTGAACCCATGACACCGCAAAACAAAGCCCGCCTGATCGCCGCAATCGCGCTGCCGCTGCTCGCGCTCAACGTTAGCCAAGCGCGCGCCGCGACGAATCCTGCGGCATGCACCAGCCCCGCGCTGCCAGAGCGCATGGCGCATATCTCGATCGCCGAATTGGGCGCACGCGGTTTGCCGACCGTGATCCTTATTCCCGGCCTGTCGTCGCCCCGCGACGTATGGGCCGGGATCGCCCCGACTCTGGCCAAGACGCACCATGTCGTGCTGGTCCAGGTCAACGGCTTCGGCGGCGACGATCCCGGCGCGAACCTGAAGCCCGGGCTGCTCGACGGCGTGGTCGCCGATCTCGACGCCTATATCGCCAGGAACAAGCTGAGCGGTGCGGCGGTGATCGGGCATTCGATGGGCGGGCTGGTCGGCATGATGCTGGCCAAGGCGCATCCGGGCGACATCGGCAAGTTGATGATCGTCGATTCGCTGCCGTGGATCGGCGTGATGTTCGGCCCGACCCTGACCGTTGCGATGGTCGAGCCGCAAGGCGCCAAGATGCGCGACACCATGGCGGCGGGTTATGGCAAACCCGATCCGGCGGGCGCTCAGGCGATCGCGGCGCGGCTCGCGCTCAAGCCCGCCAGCCAGACTTTGGTCAACGGCTGGGTGCAGAAATCGGACGCCCGCGTCTCGGCCGAGGCCTTTTACGAGGACCTGACCACCGACCTGCGCGGCGACATGGCCGGAATCGCGACGCCGATCACGATGCTGTACCCGACCTCCGCCGCGATGCCCAAGGCGACGGCGGAACCGATCTACCGGGACGCGTACGCCAAGGCGCCGCACGTCACCCTGATCGACATCGACGACAGCGCGCATTTCATCATGCTTGACCAGCCCGAAGCGTTCGCGAAGGCGGTCGCGGCGTTTTTGGGGTGACCGGCGGGGGTGAAATATTCTCACCCCCAATCCCGTCATGCTGAGCTTGGTTCAGCATCCAACGTGCAACAATGACCGGCATCGCCTGCTGAGCGTCGGACCCTGAAACAAGTTAAGGGTGACGGGCGGGTGGGTGATCCCTTACAGCCACCTCCATGCCCGACACCCCTCCCCGCCCGGCGCTCGCCCATCACCTCACCGTCGGCAAAGGCCCGCCGGTGATCTTCCTCCCCGGCTACGCCTCCGACATGGAGGGCGCGAAGGCGCTCGCGCTCGAAGCCTGGGCCAAAGCGGCCGGGCGCACCTTCCTGCGCTTCGACTATGCCGGATGCGGCGCGAGCGAGGGCGACTTCGAGGAGCAGACGCTGACCGGCTGGCGTGACGATGCGCTCGAAATGCTCGACCTGTTCTCCGAGCCCGCAATCGTCGTCGGGTCGTCGATGGGCGGGTGGATCGCGCTGATGCTTGCGCGCGACCATCCGGAGCAGGTCGCCGGGCTGGTCGGTCTCGCGACCGCGGCCGATTTCACCGATTGGGGCTTCTCGATGGACGAGAAGATGGCGCTGCTCCAGGACGGGCGGATCGAGCGCGCCTCGCCCTATTCGGACCGGCCGACCGTCTTCACCAGCCGCTTCTGGCAATCGGGCGAGGCATCGCGGATGACCGCCGCGTCGATCCCGATTTCGTGCCCGGTGCGGCTGATCCACGGGCTCGGCGACCGCGACGTCCCGGTCGATCGCACGATGCACTTGCTCCACATGATCCGGTCAGGCGATGTTCAGGCGACCCTGGTCAAGCACGGCGACCACCGCCTGTCGCGCGACGAGGACATCGCGCTGCTGATCCGGACGATCGAAGGATTGGGGTCCGTATCCAGTTAGAACGAGGATCGTGATTGCCCGTGGAAGGCCGCCGACAAGGAACGCCGCGCAGACGCGTAGCCGGGGCTACGCGCAAGCAAGTGACGCCGCTCGGCGGTCTTCCACGGGCAACCGCTTTGCGGCGGGCCGATTTTGGCGCCGGGCGGCGTCGCTTCGTCGGTCACGATGCGCGGAGGCATCGCTCCCTCCTCACTTCTTGCCCGACACCAAAATCGACTCCGTCACGACCTCGTTCTAACTGGATACGGACCCCTAGATGATTTTTATCGCGCTCGCGTTGCAAGCCGCCGCCACCGCCACGACCCCGCTCGACGCGCGCTACAAGGCGTGCCTCGACCTCGCCACCAGCAACCCGCAGGCCGCCGAGAGCGAGGCCGAGCGGTTCCGCTCGGCGGGCGGCGGGGCACGGGCGCGGCAATGCCTGGGGCTGGCCTATACGCAGGAGGAACGCTGGCGCGAGGCGGCGGGCGCGTTCGAAGCCGCGGCGCGCGAGGCGGATGCGGCCAAGGACGCGCTCGGCGCGCGGTACTGGGCGCAGGCCGGCAATGCGTGGCTGGCGGCGAACGAGCCGGTCAAGGCGTACGCGGCGCTCAATACCGCGCTGGCCGGGCCGGCGCTGACCGGGCAGGATAAAGGCGAGGCGTTGCTCGACCGGGCGCGTTCGCTGGTCGCGGCCGGAGCGGCGGTCGCCGCACGCGCCGACCTCGACGCAGCGCTGGAGAATGCGCCCAAGGATCCGCTGGCGTGGCTGTTGTCGGCGACGCTGGCGCGGCGGATGAAGGATCTGCCGCGCGCGCAGGGCGACATTGCGGAAGCGCTCCGGCTGGCGAGCGACGACCCGTCGGTGCAGCTGGAGGCAGGCAACATCGCCGCGTTGGCGGGCGATGCCGACGCGGCGAAGGCGGCGTGGCAGATGGCGGTGAAGCTCGCCCCGGCGAGTCCCGCGGGACAGAATGCGCGCGCCGCGTTGGGGCAGTTCGATACGCCGTTGCCGCTCCCCGCACCTACGCCAGCACCGCCTGCCAAATGACGTTGCGTGCTCCGGCGAAGGCCGGAGCGTAGGCGATCGAAGCGCTACGCAGCCAACGCTCCGGCCTTCGCCGGAGCACGGCGGGGGTGGTGTGCTGGACGGGGCAGTCCTATCTCTGGGCGCAACCAAGGGAGAGACCGCGCATGAACTATCTCCACACGATGATCCGCGTCACCGACCCGGACGCGACGGTCGCATTCTTCGAGCTGCTGGGCTTGCAGGAAGTCCGCCGCATGGAGAGCGAGAACGGCCGCTTCACGCTGATCTTCCTCGCCGCGCCCGAGGACATGAACGGCCCCGGCGAGCGCGCCAAGGCGGAGGTCGAACTCACCTATAATTGGCCCCCCGAAGACGGCGCCGGCGAGGTCTACACTGGCGGGCGCAATTTCGGGCACCTCGCGTACCGCGTCGAGAATATCTACGAGACCTGCCAGCGGCTGATGGACGCCGGGGTGACGATCAACCGCCCGCCGCGCGACGGCCACATGGCATTCGTCCGCACCCCCGACGGCATCTCGATCGAACTGCTCCAGGACGGCGTGCTCGAGCCCGCCGAGCCGTGGCTGTCGATGCCCAATACGGGCGAATGGTGATGGACGCGCCCGACCCGCTGATCCTCGATCTGCTGGCGTCGCTGAAGGCCGGGCCGAAGCCGTATCGCGAGGTGATGGACGCGTGGCGGACGAGCTGCCCGCGCTTGCCGGTGTGGGAGGACGCGGTCGACCTCGGGCTGGTGCGCCGCGACCGTGACCTGGTCGCGCTGACCGAAGCGGGCGCTGCACGGCTCAGCGCGCACGCGCGATGACCGGCTGGCCCGAACGGCGGTTCCTCGACCTGACCGGCGCCGAAGTGCCGATCGTCCAGGCGCCGATGGCGGGCGCGAGCGGGGTCGCGCTCGCGGTGGCGGCGATCAACGGCGGCGCCGTGGGGTCATTGCCGTGCGCGATGCTGACGCCGATCCAGGTGATCGTGCAGGCCGCCGAGGTCCGCGCCGAGGCCGACGGGCCGCTCAACATCAATTTCTTCTGCCGCCGGCTCGATCGTGCGCCCGATGACAGTGAGTGGCGCGCGTTGCTCCAGCCATTCTATGAGGCGGAAGGCGTCTCCACCGCCCCGCCCCCACCGCTCCGCCGCCCGTTCGACGCGGCGATGGCGGAGGCGGTCGAGGCGGTGCGGCCGGAGATCGTCAGCTTTCATTTCGGGCTGCCCGATAGCGACCTCCTCGCCCGAGTCCGCGCGGCGGGTGCTTTGGTGTTCGGCAATGCGACGACACCCGAGGAAATGTGCTGGCTCGCCGATGCCGGGGTCGATGCTATCGTGCTGCAGGGTGCGGAAGCCGGCGGGCATGCTGGCTGGTTCCTCGATCGCCACCGCTCGACGCCACTCGCCGAGTTGCTGCGCGTCGACGTGCCGGTCCCCAAAATTGCTGCAGGCGGGATCGTCGATGCTGCAGACATTGTTGCAGCATTTTCCGCCGGGGCGAGTGCCGCGCAGATCGGCACCGCCTATCTCGCCTCGCCCGAAAGCCAGGCAAGCGCGCCGCACCGCGCGTTGATCGGTACCGCGACCGGGACGGTCTTCACCAACCTGTTTTCGGGCGGCGTCGCGCGGGGCTTCCGCAACCGGCTGATCGACGCGATCGGCCCGATCAATCCGCTCGCCCCGCCCTTCCCGCACGCCACCGCCGCGCTCGCCCCTTTGCGCGCGCATGCCGAGGCGGAGGGGCGCGGCGATTACTCGCCGCTCTGGGCCGGTACCGGCGCGAGCCGCGTCCGCCCCGAACCCGCCGAGGCGCTGACTCGCCGCCTCGCCGCCGAAACCCTTGCCCTTTTGGAGACCGCCTGATGGCCCTCGACATCGTCCGCATCCCCGCGTTCAGCGACAATTACATCTGGCTGGTCCACGACCCCGACAGCGGCGCGACGATGGTGGTCGATCCGGGCGAAGCGACCGCCGTCCTCGCCGAAGCCGAGCGGCGCGGTTGGACGATATCGGCGATCTGGAACACGCATTGGCACCCCGACCACACCGGCGGCAACCAGGCGATCAAGGATGCGACCGGCGCCCCCGTGATCGCGCCGGCGGCCGAAGCCGCGAAGATCCCGACCGCCGACCGGCTGGTCGCGGAGGGCGATACGGTGACGCTCGGCAAGCACGTCGCGACTGTCTTGGAAACCCCAGCACACACTGCCGGGCACATCACCTATCACTTCGCCGACGAGGCCGCGCTGTTCCCCGGCGACACGCTATTCGCGATGGGATGCGGGCGCTTGTTCGAGGGCACCGCCGCGCAGATGCACGCCAACCTCCAGCGGCTCGCCAAGCTGCCGCCCGAAACGCAAGTCTATTGCGCGCACGAATATACGCTGTCGAACGCGCGCTACGCGCATGTCGCCGAGCCCGACAATGACGACATCGCCCGCCGGCTGGTCGCGGTCGAACTGATGCGGGACAAGGGCGAGCCGACCGTCCCGACGACGATCGGCGAGGAGCGCGCGACCAATCCGTTCATGCGCGCTGCCTCGGCCGAACAATTCGCCCAGCGACGCGCGGCAAAGGATGCTTTTTGAGCAGTCATGCGTTATAGCGTGACCAAGGGGGATAAAGCGATGGAGTCGCCAATGCGTATCCTTGTTCCCGCACTTTCGATCGCGGCGCTGGCGCTGACCGGCTGCGCGATGTCGCCCGCCGAGACCGCGCGCGCTGAGTCCGATGCGGCGGCGTCGCGCGCCGCGCTCGGCCAGCAGCTCGCCGGGCTGCACGCCACGAGCACGAGCGATTGCATGACCAACTACGGCAGTTCGTCGCTCAAGGCCTATGGCTCGACGTTGGTCTACAGCGTCAGCAAGTCGCTGGTGTACGTGAACGACACGACCGGGGGCTGCGAGAATGTCGAGCGCGGCGATATCCTGGTGACCAGGTCGATCAGCGGCCAGCTATGCCGTGGCGATATCGGCCAGACGGTGACGCCGGGCTCGCGCGTCCCGTCGGGCAGCTGCGCGCTCGGATCGTTCACCACCTATCGCAAATAAGGTGCGGATCGCGCCGATTGCGCTTGCCCTGGCGGGGCTTGCCGGTGCCGCGGCGCCGGCGGCGGAACGCGACCCGTTGGCTGGGCGAGCCGCCGGGAAGCCGGTCGATTGCGTCGATCAGGCGCGGCTCGGCGGGCCGGAGATCATCGACAGCCGCACGTTGCTCTACCGCGACGGACGAACGATCTGGCGCAACGATTTGCCCGCGGCGTGCCCGGGGTTGCGCCCGATGGCGACGCTGATCGTCGAACTCTACGGCAGCCAATTGTGCCGCAACGACCATGTCCGCGCACAGGAGGTGGGATCGGTGATCCCGGGGCCGGTATGCCGGTTGGGCAGCTTCACGCCGTACGATTTGGCCGCGAAATAGACGACATTTAGCTCGTCGCCTTTGCGAGCGAAGCGAAGCAATCCACTGTCCAAAGCGTCGCGATGGATTGCTTCGTCGCTGCGCTCCTCGCAAAAGCGGTAGTGAGTTCGTAAGCCCTACAGCACGAACCTGCTCAAATCGGTGTTGCGCGCGATGCTGGCGAGCTGGCTGTCGACATAAGCGGCGTCGATCGTCAGTGAGGTGCCCGCGCGATCCTCCGCGTCGAAGCTGACGTCTTCGAGCAACTTTTCCATTACCGTCTGCAGCCGCCGCGCGCCGATATTCTCGATCGCGCCGTTCACTTCCGCCGCGATCTTCGCGACCGCGCGGATGCCGTCGTCGGTGAAGTCGATCGTCACGCCTTCGGTGGCGATCAGCGCCTTATATTGCTCGGGCAGCGAGGCCGTGGTGTCCGACAGGATCGCGACGAAGTCGTCTTCGGTCAGGCCCTTCAATTCGACGCGGATCGGCAGCCGCCCTTGCAACTCGGGCAACAGGTCCGATGGCTTGGCGACGTGGAACGCGCCGCTGGCGATGAACAGGATATGGTCGGTCTTCATCGGCCCGTATTTGGTCGCGACCGTTGTGCCCTCGATCAGCGGGAGCAGATCGCGTTGGACGCCCTCGCGGCTGACCGATCCGCCGCGCACGTCCGACACCGCGATCTTGTCGATCTCGTCGAGGAAGACGATCCCATTGGCCTCGGCATCGGCGAGCGCGACGCGGCTGACCTCGTCCTGGTCGAGGCGCTTGTCGGCCTCCTCCTCGACCAACTTGTCCCACGCCATCGGCACGGTGAGCTTGCGGCGCTTGAGCTGCGAGCCGCCGAACCCCTTCATCATCTCGCCCAGATTGATCATCTGCGCGCCGCCGCCGGGGATATCGAACGGCATCTGCGGCGCGGCTTCGAGTTCGATCTCGACCTCGGTATTGTCGAGCACGCCGTCGCGGAAGCGCTGCTTGAACGCCTCGCGCGTCGCGGTCGACGAATCCTTGCCCGTCAGCGCGTCGAGCAACCGCGCCATCGCTGCTTCCTCGGCCTTGTCCTTCACCGCGACGCGGCGGCGCTCCTTCTCGAGCCGGATCGCTTCCTCGACCAGGTCGCGCGCGATCTGTTCGACGTCGCGGCCGACATAGCCGACCTCGGTGAACTTGGTCGCCTCTACCTTGACGAACGGCGCGTCGGCCAGCTTGGCGAGACGCCGGCTGATCTCGGTCTTGCCGCACCCGGTCGGGCCGATCATCAGGATGTTCTTGGGCGTCACCTCGTCGCGCAGATCGGCACCGAGCTGCTGCCGCCGCCAGCGGTTGCGCATCGCGACGGCGACCGCCTTCTTGGCGTCGGTCTGGCCGATGATATGCGCGTCGAGCGCGCGGACGATGGCTTTGGGGGTAAGGGCGTCGTTCATTTTTCTTCTTTTCTTGCCCTCTCCCGCTTTCGCGGGAGAGGCTACGGAGACTTGGCAGCTTGCTGCCTAGTCGAAGTCGGTGAGGGTCTTTCTTCGGCCAGTCGAGAAGAAAGAAGACCCTCACCCAACCCTCTCCCGCGAAGGCGGGAGAGGGCTAGAAAGAGGTCAGGTAGCGCTGTCCAAACTCTCCACCGTGAGCCGGTCGTTGGTGTAGACGCACAGCTCCGCTGCGATCGCCATCGCCTTGCGGCAGATCGTCTCGGCATCCGGTTCGTAATCGGTCAGCGCCCGCGCCGCGGCGAGCGCGTAATTGCCGCCCGATCCGATCGCGGCGATCCCCGCCTCGGGTTCGAGCACGTCGCCATTGCCGGTCAGGATCAGCGTCACGTCCTTGTCGGCGACGATCATCATCGCCTCAAGGTTGCGGAGGTACTTGTCGGTGCGCCAGTCCTTGGCGAGTTCGACCGCGGCGCGCATCAACTGGCCATTGGCGCGCTCCAATTTGGCCTCGAGCCGCTCGAACAGCGTGAATGCATCGGCGGTCGCGCCGGCGAACCCGCCGATCACGCTGCCGTCGCCCAATTGCCGCACCTTCTTCGCGTTGGGCTTCATCACCGTCTGCCCGGCCGAAACCTGGCCGTCGCCGATGACAATGACCTTGCCGTTCTTGCGCACCGACAGGATCGTGGTGCCGTGCCATGTAATGCTGTCGCTCATGCGCGTGCATGTAGGCATCGGTTTCGGTGACGCAACATCGTGGCTCGCGCGGCACATTGATCGATGATAAGCTCGGTTTCGCGTTTCGTGTGGTCGCCGCGACCGGGGATGATGTCGCGTCGATCCAATAATTTGCCGCCGGATGGCGGCACAATCGGCGCTTGCCGGACCATAAAGGGTCGCGCGGCGCATAACGAAGGGGCGGACGATGGCGAGTGAATTTCCCAAGGACACGATCGGGCAACCCCCGGCGGGCGGCGGCATGATCGGGCGGATCAAGCGGTTGCTGATGTCGCCGAAGACCGAATGGGCGGCGATCGACGCCGAGCCAATGACGACGCAGGGCATCCTGACCGCCTGGGTCGCGCCACTGGCGGCGATCGGGCCGATCGCGCACCTGATTCAGGGCCAGGTGTTTCCGATGAGCATCTTCGGGGTGACCTGGCGCCCGCCGCTGGTCGGCTCGGTCGTCACCGCGATCATCACCTGGGCGCTGATCATCGCCATGACGTATGTCTGGGCGCTCATCATCGACGCGCTCGCGCCGAGCTTTGGCGGGACCAAGAACTCGATCTCGGCGCTGAAGGTCGCGGCTTTCTCGGCGACCGCCGGCTGGATCGGTGCGGTGCTCGGCATCCTGCCGATGCTCGGCATCATCGGCGCGCTGCTCGGCCTCTATAATATCTACCTCTTCTGGATCGGCGGGCCGATGTTGATGAAGGTGCCGCAGGACAAGGCGGTGGGCTATGTCATCGTCAGCATCGTCGTCGGCATCATCGCCAATATCCTGGCCGGGATCGTCGCGCTTGCGATTGCTGGCGCGATGTTCGCGATGACCCCTGGCGCCGGTGTGCTCGGCACCCCCGGCGGTGGGTCAATCACCGTCGGCGGCACGACGATCGACGCCGGCAAGCTCGACGCGGCGGCGGCCAGCATCAAGGAATCGACCGACAAGATGCAGGCGTCGCTCACCGCCAATGGCGGCGCGGGCGCGAAGGCGGTCGATCCCACCGCGCTGCAGAACCTGATTCCTGCCTCGCTGTCGGGCTGGAACCGCACCAGCATCGAAAGCTCGGGCGGCGGCGCGATGGGCGTCAACATCAGCGATGCGACCGCCCAGTTCGCGGCGGGCGACCAGAGCTTTCACCTCAAGATCAGCGACACCGGCGCGATGGGCTCGCTGGCCGGGCTGGTGAACGTCACGTCGAGCAAGCAGACCGCGACCGGCTATGAAAAGACCGCGCTGCAGGACGGCAACATGGTGACCGAGAAGTGGGATAACGAGAGCAAGCAGGGCACGTACAGCGTGCTGGTCGGCAAGCGTTTCCTGGTCGAGGCCGAAGGATCGGCGCCGAGCATCGACGTGCTGAAGGGCGCGGTCGGATCGGTCAATCTAGGGTCGTTGGCGTCGCTGGCGAGCTGAGCCTCGTCTAGCCCCTCCCCTTAAGGGGCCTATATACGTGCTTGACCCAACCTGATTAGTGGGGTAGGGTTTGTGCATGGAAAAGAAACCCGCCCTGCAATCGTTCGAAACGCTGTTCCAGCTTATGGCCGCGTTCCCCGATGAGCAAACCGCGATTGACCATTTCACGGCAATCCGTTGGGCGGACGGTGCGTATTGCCCGCTGTGCGGATCGACCAAGGTTTATCATTTCAGCGACAAGCGCACTCACAAGTGCGGCGATTGCCGCAAGCGTTTCAGCATCAAGGTCGGCACGATCTTTGAGGATACCAAGATCGAAATGCGCAAGTGGATCATGGCGATTTGGCTGATCACATCGCATAAGAAAGGCATCGCCAGCACGACGCTCGCTAAGGACCTTGGCGTCACGCAAAAGTCAGCTTGGTTCATGCTGCATCGCCTTCGCCACGCTGCCCGCACACAGTCGTTCAACAAGCCGCTCGACGGCGAAGTTGAGATTGATGAAACCTATGTCGGCGGCAAGGCGAGCAACCGCCACAAGGGCGACCCGAAGAACGGCCCCGGCACGTCGGGCAAGGTCGCTGTAATCGGCGCCCTAGAGCGCGGCGGCAAGGTCGTCGCAACTGTGATCGGCGACACCAGCACCGCCACGCTCGACGGCTTCGCCCACGCGGTCGTTGCGCCCGGTGCCAAGGTTTCAACCGATGAGCATAGCGGCTACCGCCACCTTGGTCGCACGTTCGATCATGGCGTAGTGCGCCACAGCGCGGGCGAATATGTCCGCGACGGCCACCACAGCAACGGCATCGAAGGCTACTGGTCGCTCTTAAAGCGCCAGATTGTCGGCATTCACCATTTCGTGTCGCCTAAGCATCTCAATCGCTACGTTTCGGAAAACGCATGGCGCTTCAATCTCCGCGACATTGGCGAGGGCGAGCGCGTCAATGAACTGCTCGCCAGCACTGGCGGTCGCCTCACTTACAAGGCGCTGATCGCATGAAAGAGAAACCCCAACCGCCCCTTGGACTGGATATGCCATTTGATGAGGCGCTCGCGCGCTTCATCGGCACCGCTCCCTCCGAACTCCCCGACAGCCTGCAAAAAGAGAGGCGACCGAAGCCGCCTCCAAAGGATGCTGATGAAAAGGACCCGGAGGCCCCGGCCTAAGCGCTTACGCTAGCGGCGACGACAGTGGGGCCGTACACGCTCGACACGACGGTGCCGGATACGCAGGTAACCCGAGACATAAACCATAGCGGTTTATCCTTGAGATTAGGCGCCAGACGTGCGATTCCTTGGCTACCACAGCGGTTGAAATCGCGGCGCCTGGCGCCCTGGTTGAGACTTCGGAGGCCGGCCGAAAGGTCGGCCTTTTCCGTTTCTGCGGGGTATCGTTCCCGGCGAAATCGTTCCCCTATCACATTGCCAGTGCGCTCCTTCGACGCCGGGTCATTGCCCGGTGGCCATTCTCTAGGCGCGCTGCCAAGCCTTCGCAAGGGTTAATTGAACGGACGCTGAAATTGGTTGAACTGTCGGGCAGAAGTCGCTATTGGCGTCTGCAACACAGGAGGCAACCCATGACTTCGAAGCCCGTATTGACGCGGTTCCCGTTTATCAATCTCACCAAGTCCCTAGAGCGAGCGAGGGCGATTTATGAGAACGACAAGGGCGGGAAAGGCCTCAAGATGCCGGTGGCGTTCAGCGCGTGGGGCTACTCCGATAAGTCCAGCGGCGGGTTCCAGACAGTCGCGGCGCTGAAGTCTTATGGCTTGCTAGAGGATGAGGGCGCGAATGATGATCGGTCGGTCAAGCTGACCACCGATGCCCGGCAGTATTTTCAAACCGAGATTGAGGAGGATCAAGAGCGGTTACGAGCGAAGTTCGCTGGTCGCCCTCCTCTTATGGCGCATCTACTCGACCATTGGGAGCGCGGCACCGTGGCGGACCCGGTCGCTCGCACTCATCTCAAGACCGGCATTGGGCTGAACGAACAATCTGCCCGTAGCGCGCTAGGCATCTACAAGGATAATCTTTCCTTTGTGATCGACAAGGGTTCCGCTAAGGCAACGGAAGTCGAACCGAACCGTGATGAGGTTCGCAAGGACGGCGGAGGCGATAGCGGCTCCGTTATCTCACCGAAGCCGCCCCGCGACGTTAAGGTGGGCGACCGGGTTCAGTGGGTTAGTCAGGATACGGAGCAGTTCGATCTGCCCCGCGTCGTGACGGAGGTCTTTTGCGATCCAGTGCGCGGTTGGTTCGTCTCGGTTAGAGGCGAAAAAGGATCGTTGCCCATGGAACAGATTGAGGTCGTAGAGCGCGGCGCGTCTCAGCAGCGCGCCGATCCAGCAACGCCAGCGGACACCTCCGCTAAGCAGCCCATTGAGGTTTTCCTCACGGCTGGCGGTAGGCTTCAGATCACAGCCGATGTTGATCGGCTTGGTGTCGATACGCTGATCGATATGCTGGAAAAATATAAGCCGATCCTAGAACTGGTCGGCAGCAAGCCAAACTAACCCGAAGCCCGGCCTAACCAGCCGGGCTTTTTCGTGGTGCTCCTGTGCCAGCAGGTGGTAAGATAGCCCCATGCGAAGCGCACTCGAATGCTTGGCGAAGGCCATTGAGATGGACGCCAAGGCGGCTGTGACCGTCCCGGTTGAGCAACGCGCCGATTATGCAGCTATGGCCCTCCACTGGCGTGGCATTGCGCGGATGGCGCGCGAACAGGATGCGGGACGTCACGGCATGGCCGATACGCAGCCGTAACATATGTTAGCGACGGCCCGGCCCATTGTGGCAAGGATCGGGCAATGCCGACTCGGGAACAGCGAGAGTATTACGCCCGTCGCGCTGTTGAAGTGCGCAAGCTGGCGACGAAAGCCATCGACCCCGATATTCGCGACACGCTCGAAAGCATGGCGAAGTCGTATGACACGCTAGTCGAGGAGGCCGACCGGATCGGCGTCATGCAGGGCCGATTGAACCGGGCTTAGTCGTGTGGGTCACACACGTATGTAAGTCCCTCCCCTTAAGGGGAGGGGCTTTAGACAACCCACGTTCCCAAATGTTCGCGGTACGTCGGGCATTTCCTACTTGTCGGTCCCCGCCGCCTTCCCCCATTGCCGCGCCACGGTATAGCCGAGATAGCCGGTGCCGAAGAGCGCGTAGAGCGGCTCCGGGATGCCGTTGAGATACGCGTTCATCCCGCCCGCGATATCCTTCGCCATCTGCGGCTGCGCGGCGGCGATCAGCCCCATCGGGATCGCCCAGAGCAATAGCGCATACATCACGTAGAGGAAGCTCGGCCGCGCGCGGCTGGTCCACGGATCGGCCGACTGCGCCTCCGCCATGATCGCCGAAATCTGCGTGCGGGTCGCCTCCATCTCCTGACTGCCCTGAAGTTCGAGCAGCTTGAGCTTGGCTTCGTCGCGCGCCTTGGGGTCGGGGATGAGCTTGTCGAGGATGCCCGCGATCGGGCCGACGATCGCGTCGAGGATGGCCATGGTCGTTCTCCTTGGTTGGTAAAACGACTCGGGATAACCCATCTGGTTATCTGTAGGAAAATGGAAAGTTGGCGGGCGGCGCCTTTTTTCACGCCGTCATGCTGAACTTGTTTCAGCATCCATCGTGCCAGCCGCGCTGTCGGTATTTGCGGCGCGATGGACCCTGAAACAAGTTCAGGGTGACCGCTGCCGTGGGGTCAACCCGTCGCGATTCCCACCAGCAGCTTCACGTTCAGCGCCACGATCACCGCCGCGACCGCCCATGCCGCGACGCGCAACGCGAGCGGGCTGGCGAAATCGCCCATCAGCTTGCGGTCGCTGGTGAATGCGACCAGCGGGATCACCGCGAACGGCAATTGCAGGCTCAACACGACCTGGCTCAGCACCAGCAGCTTGGTCGTCGCGCCCTCCCCCGCGATCGCGATCACTGCGGCGGCGGGGATGATCGCGAGTGCCCGTGTGACCATTCGCCGCGCCCAGACCGGCAAGCGCAAGTCGAGGAACCCCTCCATCACGA
>NZ_JAQGKZ010000086.1 GCF_028289855.1 Sphingomonas bacterium
CCCAAGGACCGGAGCGTCCGCGCCACGGTCGATGCGCGCGCGCTGTTCCAAAAGCTGGTCGAGACGCGCCTCGCGACCGGCGAGCCGTACATCATCTTCGCCGACCACGTGAACAAGAACATGCCGCGCCACCACCGCGAGCTCGGGCTGAAGGTATCGACCTCGAACCTGTGCAGCGAGATCACGCTGCCGACCGGCACCGACCACCTCGGCAACGAGCGCACCGCGGTGTGCTGCCTGTCGAGTCTCAACCTCGAAACCTGGGACCAGTGGAACAAGGCCGACGGCTTCATCGAGGATATCATGCGCTTCCTCGACAACGTGCTGCAGGATTTCATCGACCGCGCCGAGCCGGGCATGGAACACGCCGCCTATTCGGCAATGCGCGAGCGGTCGGTCGGGCTGGGCGTGATGGGGTTCCACTCGTTCCTGCAACAGCGCGGGCTGCCGTTCGAGGGCGCGATGGCGAAGTCGTGGAACATGAAGATGTTCAAGCATATCAAGGCGCAAGCCGACGAAGCTAGCATGGCATTGGCGGTCGAGCGCGGCCCCTGCCCCGACGCGCACGATCGCGGCGTGATGGAGCGGTTCAGCTGCAAGATGGCGATCGCGCCGACCGCGAGCATCAGCATCATCTGCGGCGGGACGAGCGCATGCATCGAGCCGATCCCGGCCAACATCTACACGCACAAGACGCTGTCGGGGTCGTGGTCGGTCAAGAACCCGTATCTCGAAAAGATCTTCATCGAGAAATCGAAGAACAGCGACGCGGTGTGGAGCACGATCCTGGAGAATGGCGGGTCGGTTCAGCATCTCGACTTCCTCAGCCAGGAGGAAAAGGACTGCTACAAGACGAGCTTCGAGATCGACCAGCGCTGGCTGATCGAGCTCCAGGCCGACCGCACACCGTATATCGACCAGTCGACCAGCCTCAACCTGTTCATCCGCGCGGATGTCGAGAAGTGGGACCTGCTGATGCTCCACTTCCGCGCGTGGGAGCTGGGGGTGAAGTCGCTATATTACCTGCGCTCGAAGAGCGTCCAGCGCGCCGGGTTCGTTGGCGGGGTCGAGGCCGACAACACGATCGAGGCGCCCAAGTTCGAGCTGGGCGAGAGCACCGATTACGACGAATGCCTCGCTTGCCAATAATATGGCAAGCGTATCGGCCATGAACGAAGCCCCGGCACGCGTCGCCGCGTCCGGGGCTCGATCAACCGTCGCGCGGGGTTCCCCGCGCGGGCGGTCAGGCTTGCTCTTCTTCCTCGAAGGTCACTGCGACGTCGGCGTTGGCGCTCAGCCGCACCTTGTCGCCCTCGACGCCGGCGATCAGGCCGGTCGAGATATAGTGGTGGTGCCCCGCGTGGCTACCGGTGCCTTCGTTGACGTCGGCGCCCGAATCCTTCTTGGTCAGCTTGATGCGGTCGCCCTCGACATGGTCGACGGTGCCGACATGGACGCCGTCGGCGCCGATGACTTCCATATGCTCGGTAATCTGGCTGGTGTCGGCCATGGTATAGCTCCTTGGTTGATGGTTCCGGATGCGCAACGCGCGTCGCGGAGATTCGATGCACGAGCGGGCGAGCCCTGCCAATGATGATCCTCACGCTCCTCGCCATCGCCGTTGCGACGATCGCCATCAGCGGCGTGTCGTGGCGGCGGCGTGGCGGCGGGCCGTTGCCGCGCGGCGCGATCGTCGTAGTGCTGGCCGAACTCGCGGTCGGCGGCGCCATCCTGCTCTATTTCCTGAGTGCGGAGTCGCGGGGATGAGCACCGCTCCGATCATCATGTACGCGGTCGCGGGCGTCGTCGCACTGGGCGGGATCGCCGCGATGTTCGGCATTCGCGGGCCGAGCGAGGGAGCGGTCTATGCGCGGCGGATCGTCGTGACGATGGCGCTCGCGCTGGCGGGCATTCTCGGCTTCTTCGCCTGGTCGATGGCTAGCTGGGGAGCAGGGTCGTGAGCGGCTACAATGCCCCTGCCCCCGATGGCTACCGTGCGGTCGGCAAGCACCGCTACGGTATGACATTGATCGGGCTGATCGCGCTCAGCATCTTCGTGGTCGTCCTGCTCCATCATATTTTGGGAGATAAGGTTTCAACCCCCGTCATTTGGATGGGAGTCGACGCGATCTGGATGATCCGGTCGATCGTATCAATCATCGCGCCGGGGCGACAGGCAGATGCCGTGATTGGGCCGTCGGCGCGCTCTGTACGCATTTGGGCGATCATTCAGCTCGCAGCGTTCACGGTTTTGGGAGCGTTCTGGCTCGACGTTTGGCTTCATCCTTCGACCGGATTGCTGACCCTTGGTGGTACGCCATGAGCGGCGCGCTCCTCCTCGGGATCATCTCGCTCGTCGCGGTGACCGACGTCATCCTCGCGCTCCTGTTCTCCGCAAAGGCCAACCGCGCCGAGAGCCAAATGGGCGCGCCGCCGCGCCCCGCAAACGCCACCGACCCCGAAGCGCTCCGCCGCACCGCGCGCATGCTGCTCACCACCGCGCCCATTATGTGGCTCGTCACCGCCCTTCTGTCGTTCGGGATCGTCCCGATCGATGCTATTGTCCCGATCAAGTTCTAGTCCCGGAGTCGTCCATGTCCCTTCTCGAAGCCCGCAAGCAGTACAAGCCGTTCGAATACCCCTGGGCGTTCGAGTTCTGGAAGCGCCAGCAGCAGCTCCACTGGCTGCCCGAGGAAGTGCCGCTGGGCGAGGATTGCCGCGACTGGGCGCAGAAGCTGTCCGATCACGAACGCAATTTGCTGACCCAGATCTTCCGCTTCTTCACCCAGGCCGATGTCGAGGTGCAGGATTGCTATCACGACAAATACGGCCGCGTGTTCAAGCCGACCGAGATCAAGATGATGCTGACCGCGTTCAGCAACATGGAAACGGTGCACATCGCCGCGTACAGCCACCTGCTCGACACGATCGGCATGCCCGAAAGCGAGTACGGCATGTTCCTCGAATATGCCGAGATGAAGGACAAGCACGACTTCCTCCAGCAATTCGGCGTCGACACCGACGAGGATATCGCGCGCACGCTGGCGATGTTCGGCGGGTTCACC
>NZ_JAQGKZ010000051.1 GCF_028289855.1 Sphingomonas bacterium
CGTGCAACGATCATGAGCTGCTTCAAGCCGGTGCTGGAGAGCAGCATGGCCAAGCCTGTGCCGGTGCCCGACCTTCCTAAGGAGAATGACGGCGTGAAGGGTTGGATGATATTCGCCGTCGAGGATACCGCGAGTAATTCCGGACTCTCTCCAGTACCGTAGAAAACTGAAAAGGCGCGAATTTGCGCCAGAAATCAGGTGATTTCTCTTATATTCCAATTACGTGCAGCTGTATGGCGGTGGAGGCAGTCACCGCCGAACCCGTCTCTGGCGGCTGATCTCTCGTTGGTGCGCATTGGTACCGCGGGTTCGCAGGCGACTGGCCGAGGTTGACGAAGTGGCCCCTAACCTCCCTCATTAGCGGGCGCAGCTCTCGCCTGCGCGTCGCGGAATTGATCTATCCCTGATATCAATGTCGTAATTGATGGTGCACCCGCAGCGTGATTTAGCGATGGAATGCGAGACACCACTGACCCGTCAACACGAGCAGTCGACGCGATAGATTTCTGGGCCAGATTCTTCGGGCTTCAGGGGTCTGCCCGAGATCACATACCGCGGGCCGCCGTCGACGCTCCCGGCCGGCGAGGAACGTTGCTTTCTGGAGGATGGCGACGAGGTCATTTTTACCGGACCCGCGGAACCCAATGGGTATTTCCCGATCGGATTCGGCGAGTGTCGGGCGACGATTGTGGCGGCGCGAGGCGATGACGATCGAGCGGCTTCAGCAAACGCCAGCGGGGGTTGTCCTGGGGCCGCTCGACGCCATTTCGCCGGGCGGCGCCAGGAACTATGTCGTGGCGGTCGGATCAGGCCGATTTCACGGCTTCGTCGTGCGAATGCCTGCGGGCATCCGCGGCTTCGTCGATCGCTGCCCCCATCTCGGCGCATTGCTGGCGCTCGAACTCGATCGCTACCTGACCAACGACGGTCGGTTTGTCATATGCGGGTGGCACGGTGCGCTGTTCGAGCCGGATACCGGTCTGTGCGTCGCCGGACCGTGCGACGGGTCGTCACTGATTCCGTGGCCAGTCCATGTGGCGGACGGTCAGATCGTCACGGGCCGCCGTGCCGATCCGCGTTCTCAACCCATCCATCGACAGGAGAATCATCAATGTCTCAGGTAACGCTCGACCAAGCGAAAGCGATCATTGCCGGCGCGTTCGCGAAAGGCCAGGCACTCGCGCTCAAGCCTTTGAGCGTCGCGGTGCTCGATCCCGGCGGGCACCTAATCGCTTTCGAGCGGCAGGACGGCGCGTCGACGCTGCGGCACGCGATCGCGACGGGAAAGGCGGCCGGCGCGCTGGCGCTGGGGGTTTCGAGCCGCAAGATCGGCGACATCGCGGCGGAACGCCCGAGCTTCGTCGGCGCGCTGAACGCGATCGCGCCCGCAGGGGTCGTACCGGCGGCGGGCGGCCTAATCGTCGTGAATGCCAATGACGCGCCGTTGGGCGCTGTGGGCGTTACGGGGGACACGTCGGACAATGACGAGCTGTGCGCGATTGCCGGGATAGAGGCGGCAGAGCTGACGTATCGGCCCTAGGGCAGTGGGCGGCCTATGCGCCCGCCTTCACCACTACGTCGCTCACGCAGACACCGCCTCTCTGGCGCGCGTACGGCGCATCCAGCCCGCGGCGAAGGTCGCCAGCGCGGCCGCGACCGCGGGGATCGCGGCGAGGAGGAACAAACGGCTTTCGGGGAGGCTGGCGGCGACCAGTGCGCCACCGATCAACGGCCCGGCGATCGAGCCCAGCCGGCCGACGCTCATCCCAATGCCCGATCCCGCACCGCGCACCGGCGGGGGAAACAGGTCGACCATCATCGCCGGGAAGTTGATCTGCGCCCCCATCACGCACAGCCCGGCCATATATAGGACACCGAAAACTGCCGCCTGCGACGGCATCGGGGCGCCGATCAGTGCGACGAAAAGGCTTCCCGCGAGCATCATCACTGCGATCGGCAGATAGGGCCCGAAGCGGTTGATGAGTGGGATGCTGAGCAGTGCGCCGCTGATCCCGCCGAGATTGAGCGCGACGCCCGCGAGTGCCGCGCTTTGTGGCGTACCGCCGCGAGCAACGATGATTGTCGGCGCCCAGCTGACCAAAGCGTAGGTCAGCAGCAATAGACAGAAGAGGCCCAAATAGAGGCAGATGGCTGGCCAGAGCCTGCCCTCCGCGAGCGGCGCAGCGATAAAATTGCCCTTCGGCGTGGCAGAGGCGGCGACCGAGCCGCGGCGATAGGATTCGGGAATCGCCAGCGCCGCTGCCAGGGCGACCAGGCACGCCACCCCCGCTGCCACGAAGACCGCCGACCATCCGGCGTGCAGCAACGCCGCGGTCAGCGCCCCGCCGACCACCGCGCCCATCGGATAGCCGATATACATCAGCGTGACGGTGCCGCTGCGACGCTGGGGCCCGGCATGTTCGGCGGTGAGCGAGATCACCGCCGGCAGCGCCCCCCCCAGCCCGATCCCGGCGAGGAAGCGAAACGCGGCGAGTTGGCCGAAGGTGCTTGCGCCCGAACAGGCGAAGGTCATCAACGCCGCCACGAGCAGCGCGCCGACGAGCATCGGCTTGCGGCCGAGTCGGTCGGATAGCGGTCCCATCGAAACCGCGCCGAGGATCGCGCCGAAATAGCCCGCCGCGAAGAGCTGTCCGATGCTAGTGGGGCCGAGATGGAGGTCGTGCGCGACGAGCGGCGCGACGAACGACACCATAAGCGTGTCGTAGCCGTCGACCATCACGATCAGGAAGGAAAGTGCGACGACTCGCGCCAGAATGTTGCGATCCGGCGTCATGCGACGCCCCGGTCCTGCGCTCGACGGCCGATGGCGCGCGCTTGGTCATGGCGCATCGTGCAACCCCTCCTCATTTCGCCCGATCGTGCGTCGGGGCTCGCTTATCGTTACCCTATCCCCTCTCGGGGCGGAGCGTCGGCATGTTGGCGTGCAAACCGCTTTCATGCCAATTCGACATCGGAAAAAGATTGATGGTGCGCATGTATCAGTGCGCCTCGCTCGCTTCGGCATTGACGCGAGTTGATTTTGGCACGCCATCAATTGGTGCGTCAGATTGAATTGGCCCCGAACGGCCCGCTTGCCTAACCCACTCCGAAACGCCGCCGGATCAGCGCGCGGCGAAATGAGGCGGTGTCGGGAGAGGCTGGCAATGGGCGTTCCGCCCGTTCGGACGGCTCGCCAATGCCCGCCTCTTGCGGAGTGACCTTGCCTTGACCGACACGCTCGAAGAAATGGATTCGATGCAGCAGGACAGCGATTTTCTCGCGCCCGGGGCCCGGCTCCTCAACGTCCATCAGCGCCTTCCGACATCGGGGGCGCGCTGCGCGCACCTCTTCACGCTCGACTCCGCGCGCTATCTGGCGGTGGCGCAACTCGCCGAAGAGGTCCCCGGCAAGCCGGCGCATATGAACGGCGGCACGTCGGACGTCGACGCGATCCTGTACCGGTGGGACGCCGGGCGGTTCGTCGAGCACCGACGCCTGCCCTGCCCCGGGGGCGAGGACGCGCTGTTTTTCCGGAACGGCGAGGGATCGTTTCTCGCCTTCGCCAACCTGCGCACGGGCAGCGGCCCCTATGAGACGAACACCCAATCGCTGATCTATCGGGAAGCCGACGGCGATTGGGAACTGGCCGAGACCGTCCCGAGCTTCGGGGCCAAGCAATGGCATCATTTCACGATCGACGGCCGCGAGTTCCTGGCGCTCGCCCAAGGTCTCACCATTCCGCACTACAAGCCCGTCGGCCATGGCCGCTCTACGATCTTCGAACGCGCAGACGGCGCGTGGCGCGAATTCCAAGTGCTCGGCGGACCTTGGGGCTATAACTGGACCGACTTCGAGATCGATGGCCAGCGGTTCCTCGCTTATGCCGACCATGTCACGCCGAGCCTGATCTACCGCTGGGACGGCGAGCGCTTCGTCCCATACCAGACCTTCGCCGAAACGACCGGCCGCGCTTTCCGTTATTTCCGGCACGAGGGCGCCGATTGGCTGGCCTTCGCCGCGATCGCCGGGGACTCGACGCTCTATCGCTGGAACGGCGAGCTGTTCGTCGCGCACCAATCGCTCGGCGGGCCGGGCGGGCGTGAGTTCGAGCTGATCGACAGTGACCACGGACTGTTCCTCGTACGCGTTTGCTTCATCGAGGGCACGCCCGCGGCCCCCAAGACTGACCTCCAGTCGCAAATCTTCAAATGGGTCGATGGGCGTTTCGAATTGGTCGAGGAGTTCCCGACCTTCGGCGCGACCGATGCGAGCTATTTTCGGGACGAGGGCCAGGACTATCTGGTGGTGTCCGACAGCCTGACCCCGGACGTCCGCTTCCGGCAGGACATGGTCGTCTATACCCTGTCGCTCGAACAGGCGTGAAGCCGACGCTTAGGATGATCAGCAACCAACGGTACGATGCCGCGCAGCCCTCTCGCGTACTCCCAGGCCGCCTGAAAACATTTGCAAAAAGCAAATAATAATCAACGATTATCAAAATTGACGATAGTTCATTATGACAATACTCCACCCTAATGATCACGCCCGCGCAGATGGGCGTGCCGAGAGGGAGAGGAACGATGAGGAAGGCTTGGTTGACGGCATCGGTGGCGGGCATCTGTCTCGCGCCGTGCGCGGCGCTAGCGCAAACGGCGCCCACCGCCGCCGAAGCTCCCAAGGCCCAAGATGAGTCCAACCCCGACGGCGCGCCCGACATCATCGTCACGGCGCAACGCCGCGCCGAACGCCTTCAGGACGTGCCGATCGCGATCACGGCGCTAACATCCGACCAGCTCGCGGCGTCAGGCGTGACCGACGTGACCAAGCTCAACACCGTCACCCCGGGGCTCTACATCCAAGCCTCGACCGGTTTCGTGTCGCCGCATATCCGCGGCATCGGCACGTCGGCGGGCGGCGCCGGGCTCGAAAATTCGGTCGCGGTCTATATCGACGGCGTCTACATGGCGTCGCAGCCCGGCTCGCTGCTCTCGCTCAACAATGTCGAACGGGTCGAGGTGCTCAAGGGTCCGCAAGGGACGCTGTTCGGCCGCAACGCGACGGGTGGCCTCATCCAGATTATCACGCGCGATCCCACGCAGGATTTCACCACGAGATTTTCCGCAGGCTACGGCAATTACGACACCATTACCGGCGGCGCCTATATCGCCGGCGGGCTGGCGCCCAACCTTGCCATGGACGTCGCGGCGCAGGTGTCGGCGCAGGGCAATGGCTATGGTACTAACGTCGCAACCGGCAACGACGTCTATCGCACCAAGTTCGACCTCGCGCTGCGGTCGAAACTGGTCTTCACGCCGAGCGCCGCGACCACGATCAAGCTTTCCGGCGACTATGAGCGACGCATCGGCAACGCGTCGATCAGTTCGAAACAGGTGCCGGGGATCAAGCCGGCCTTCGGTCCGGCCTATAATATCGGCACTTGGGACATTAACTCGGACTTCGATCCTTTCCAGCGCCTCACCGGCGGTGGGGCGAGCCTCGATATTCAGCAGGATCTCAGCGGCGTGCAGCTGCAATCGATCACCGCTTTTCGCAAATCGCAATATGCGATCGGGTTCGATACCGACCTGACGCCGACCCCGGCCCAGACGCTGACCAATTCGGTGCTCAAGGACCGACAGTTCAGCCAGGAACTCAAATTGCAGTCTGACGCCAGATCGAAGATCCAGTGGGTCGTCGGCGCCTATTATTTCAGCGCCAATGCCGAACTCGACCCGAACATCCTGCGGCTCGGCGGCCCGGCGATTCCGCCGCCGCCCGCGCCGCCGATCACCGGAATTTCGGGGTACAGCAAGCTCACGACGCGCGCCTGGGCGGGCTATGCACAGGCGACCGTCCCGCTCGGCGACCGGACCAAGCTGACCGGCGGTTTCCGCTACAGCACCGAACGTCGGACGATCTTCTCGACCACCGCGGCGACGCTGATCAACGGCATCGTCATCAACCCGTTCGGGCCCAACGTCTCGCAAAGCGAAACCTTCTCGGCGCCGACCTGGCGGGTGTCGATCGACCACAAAATCGACGACAACAACTTGGTCTACGCCTCGTACAATCGCGGCTTCAAAAGCGGGGGATACAATGCCCGCAACGCCGCGGCACCGGCCTTCAAGCAGGAACAGCTCGACGCGTATGAAATCGGGATCAAGTCGGACCTAGCCAATCGCGTGCTACGCGTGAACGCCGCCGGGTTCTATTACAAATACCGCAATATCCAGGTGAGCCGGTTCGAGCAGAACAACATCTTCATCTACAACGGTGCCGGCGCCGAGATTTACGGCCTCGACCTCGATCTCCAGCTGCGGCCGGCGCGCGGGCTGACAATCGATGGCGGCGTCAGCATCCTCCACGACCGCTTCACGAGCTTCCCTAATGCCGACCGCTACACGCCCAATCCGTTGGGCGGGTCGATCCGATCGACCGTGTCGGCCAGGGGAAACCGCCTGCCGATCACGCCCGACGCGACGCTCAACCTCAACGTGCATTACGTGCGCGAGACCAGCAGCGGCATCTGGTCGTTCGACCTCGGCGGCTATTACAATAGCGGATTTTTCGGGCAGCCCGACAATGTCCTCAAACAGCCTGCCTATGCGCTGCTCGACGCGTCGATCGGCTGGAAGAGCGCCGACAAACGGTTCGGCGTCCGGGTCTGGGGTAAGAACCTGACCAACCGGCCGGTCGCAACCGCGCTCGGCCAGTCCGATACGTCCGCGATCGTCCAGTACGACGCGCCGCGAACGTACGGGATCACGTTCAGCACCGAGTTCTGACGGCCGACCGCTCTCGATTGACTGGAGATGTTTATGAACCGACTGAGAAAGGGTTTGGTCGTGGCAGGTACCCTGGCCGTGCTCGGAACGGGAACGGCCGTGGTCGCCAGCGACGCGCCGGCCGCAAGCAAGGCTGCGGGCACCCCGTGCCCGGCCTCGCCGCTCCCACCCGGAATGGGGGGCGGGAACATGCCGCCCATCCCGATGGCGACCAGCGTCAAGCCGAGCGACACGAGCACCAGCATCGTCATCAAGCCCAATCCGGCGGATCAGATCATGTGTGGCCGCACCGCGCTTAAGACCGTGTCGAGCGTCGTGTTCGCGCGCGTTCCCGGTCCCGGCGGCCAGTCGCGCGATCTCGCGCTCGACATCGTGGCGCCGACCGCGCCAGGCAAATATCCGCTGGTCGTTTACATCCCCGGCGGCGGCTTCGTGATCGCCCCGAAGGAAGGCGGCCTGAACCTGCGCACCTTCGTCGCCGAGAACAAGTTCGTCGTGGCAAGCGTCCAGTATCGTACCGCGATGGACGGCGCGACCTACCGCGAGGGCGTCTCGGACGTAAAATCGGCGATCCGTTACCTCCGCGCGCATGCCGCGGAATACGGCATCGACCCCGCCCGAGTGGCCGTCTGGGGAGAATCGGCCGGTGGCTATCTCGCGGCGATGGTCGGCGTGACCAACGGCGTGAAGGCGTTCGAAAGCGGCGACAATCTGGGCCAGAGCAGTTCGGTCCAAGCAGTGATCGACAAGTTCGGCACGTCGGATACGGCAAATGTCGCGGAGGACTTCAATCCGGAAATGGCCGGCTTCGTCGCGCCGGGATCGCCGATCGCGCGCTATATGGCGGACGGCGGAACGCCCTTCCCCGCGGCGTCCAACCCCCTCACCTATATCGACAGATCGGATCCCCCGTTCCTGATCTTCCACGGCAACAACGATCACATAATCTCGCCCAGCCAGACGCTGCGGCTGCACAACGCGCTGCGCGCCGCCGGCGTCGCGAGCACGCGCTACGTCCTCGATGGCGCTAACCACGGCGATCTCGCGTTCGCCGGCAACCCGGCGGCGGGGCTGCCCTGGTCGTCCAGGGAAGCGATGGACATCATCGTCCGTTTCCTGCGTGACCCGAAGTGACCATGAAGTGGGCGGCGCTCAGAGCGGCCAGATGATGGCTGGCGACGGGCGTCGGACGGCAGGCGGATCCGACCTCGCCTGCCGTTTCCTTCTCTCGGTGATTTTTCTCTCGACCGGAATCCCCGCGCTGCTCTCGCCAGCCAGTTTCGCCACGGGCCTGCGTCAGATGGGCGTGCCCTTGCCGGGGTTCAGCGCGGCGGCGACCATAGCACTGACCATAATCGGCCCGCTCGTCCTGATTTTCGACATCAAGAGACTCGGCTGGGCCGCGTCTTTCGCTCTCGCCGCGTTCACCGCTTTGACGATCCCTTTCGGCCACGCTTTCTGGCGGTTCGGCGAGCCGCAGCGGATGGAAGAAATGCGGATCGCGATCGAGCATGTCTCGCTTATCGGCGGGCTGATGCTCGCCGGCCTGTCGTCGCTGCGGCCCGGGCGGGCATTGCCGTCATCTCGTCAGCGCTGAAATCGCCCATCAAGACTTGGCGCAACTGCGTGTCCGGCAGCGCGGGAAGCGTCAGATTGGCGATCCGCCGGGCTTCGTCATCGGCGACTCCGAACGAGCGCAGCAGCATCTGCGCGCCGGCATCGACTTCCTGTGGCGTAATGCCGCTCGTCATCCCGCGCTGCACCAGCGCGGTGACGAGACCATAACCTATCTCGAGCGCGATCTGGAGCGACGGGACATGCACGAACCCATCGTCCGCGGCGCGCGTGATGTTGCCCAGTGCGTGCTCCTGCATCTCGGCGGTGGGCGGACCGATCAGCGGCAGGACACGCAGCAGGATGCCCGCACCGACGCGGTCGGACGAAATCCGCCGGATCGAATAGCGCACGTTGAAGCAGATCCGTTCGATCGGGTTCGGCAGCGCGTCGAAGCTCGCCGACTGCTCCCTGTTGAGCTGGACGATCATCTGCTGCGCCATCGCTCGCAGCATCGCGTTGAAGGTCGGGAAGTAATTGTAGATCGACCCGCGCGAGAGATGCGCGGCATGGCGGACGTCGTCGATCGTCGTGGCGTCGATGCCGCGTTCCTCGAACAATATCAGCGCCGCAGCGAGGATTCTTGCGCGAGTCTTCGAGCGCTTGACGCGCGCGTTCCTCGTCCTGAAGTTTTCTTCTGTATCCGTCATACGCCCCTGCACGCTGCAGTAATATTTCATATCAGTCATAATGACATACTGTCATTGAATGCACGCGAACAAGTGGTTGCCAAACTTTGCCGAGCCTATTCTCGCCGTCCGCGGACCGGCGCGGCCGCGACGTGCCGTGACCGAAAAGCGCAAACGCACGAGCGCGAGGCACGGCCGTGCGAGGCGGTCGGTTGACGCTGCACGCGCTCCTGCTAGTCCCTTTGAAGAACGGGAGCGATGATCCGAAATGGCGCGGACGCAAGCAGCGGATTACGAGGACAGGCGGGAGGCGATCGTCGAGAAGGCGGCGCAACTATTCGCTGAGCACGGCTTTCTCGGAGCGTCAGTGCTGGAGCTGGCCAAGGCATGCCGGACCTCCAAGTCGCTCCTCTATCACTATTATCCGTCCAAGGAGGACGTTCTCTACGCAGTGATGCTTTCGCACATCGACCGGCTGGGCGACGATGTTGAAAAGGCGATGGCGATCGGGGGCGGACCGAAGAAACGGCTCAAGACGCTGCTCCGCCTCTTCATGAATCACTATGTCGGCGCTGCTTCCCGGCAAAAGGTGTTGCTCAACGACTTACCCCACCTGCCCGAGGACAAGCGCAAGTCCGTTGTCGCGAAGCAGCGCCGGATCATCGACGCGGTGCAGGGCTTGCTCGTCGAACTTGATCCAACGCTGGCCGGCCAGAAAGAAAGAGCGCGCGCGAAGACGATGCTGTTATTCGGGATGATCAACTGGACCGGCAACTGGTACGATCCGACCGGGCCGCTCGATCCCGACAGCATCGCCGACATGGCGTTCGAGCTTGCCGTCGGGTAGATTGATCGCCTCGGCCTAGGCGTCGAAGTTCAACTCGACATTGTCCGACAACGGCACCGCCTGGCAGGTCAGGACGTATCCTCGCGCCACCTCGTCCTGCGAGAGTCCGAAATTCCGGTGCATGGCCACCTCGCCGGCAACGACCTTCGCCCGGCAGGTCGCACACACGCCTGCCTTGCAAGCGAAGGGCGCCGCCAGGCCGACCGCGCGTGCATTTTCAAGGATTGACCCTTTTTCGGCATCGAAGGTCAGCGTCCGGCGGCGGCCATCGATCGTCAGCTTGACCTGCCGGCCCGCAGCTTCGCGCGCGCGCTCCTGTACTGCCACCCGGTCGGCGTCGCTGATCGCACCGACGGCAAATCGTTCCGAGAGGATCGCTGCGGCCGGGAGCTGCGCAGCGATCAGTGCCGCCTCGATCGCGTCGATCATGGCGCCCGGGCCGCAGATGAAGGCAGCATCGAGATCCGAAGGATCGACTAGCCGCCCGAAAATCTCGCCCAACTTGCCGGCGTCCAAGCGACCGTTGAACAAGGCAATGTCGTCTTCCTCCTCGGTCAGGAAATGCAACACCTGTAGGCGGTCGAGAAATCTGTTCTTGAGCGCCGCGATCTCGTCGAGGAACATGATGCTCGAGGACGTCCGATTGCCGTAGAACAGCACGAACCGGCTGCGCGTTTCGATCACTAGCGCGGCCTTCATGATCGACAGGATGGGCGTGATGCCGGATCCGGCCGCAAAGCCGGCATAGGTAGCGGCGCGCGATGGATCGAAGGTCCAAGTGAAACTGCCGTGTGGCGGCATCACATCGAGCTGATCGCCGACCGCAACCGCATCGTTTGCCCAAGCCGAGAACGCACCGCCCTCAATCCGCTTGATGGCGACACGCAGTTCGTCTTCGTGCGGGGCGGTGCAGATCGAATAACTCCTGCGCGCCTCTTCGCCATCGAGTTCGGTGCGCAGCGTCAAATGCTGCCCTGGCGAATGGCGAAACGCGTCCCGGAGCGAGGCCGGCACGGCTAGGCGAAGCGAGACCGCGTCATCGGTTTCCCGCCGCACCTCGGTGACTTCAAGCGCATGGAACCCGGTGGACATATGCGCTCCTAGTGACACTTGAACTTGTCGAACGGCTCCGCGCAGTCGCCGCACTGCCAGAGCGCCTTGCAGGGGGTCGAACCGAAGCGGCTGATCTCGAGCGTGTTCGCCGAATTGCATCGCGGGCAGAGCACGACTTCAAACGCCCTAAGTGTGCGGGAAGCGGCGTCTTTGGGCGGCGGCGCGATACCGTAGGCACTCAGCTTCTCCCGCCCAGCGTCGCTGATCATGTCGGTCGTCCACGGCGGATAGAGTTCGGTGCGGATTTCGACCGCGCCGAGCCCGGCGTCGTCGAGGCACGCCCGGATCGACGCCTCGATCGCGAGCGTGGCCGGGCAGCCCGTATAGGTCGGCGTGATCGTTACCCTCGGCGCGCCGGCGGTTTCGATCGACCGGACGATTCCGAGATCGACGACCGAAACCACGGGGATTTCGGGATCGGGCACCGTCGCCAGCAACGCGGCGAGCCGCGCCGCCAGATCGGCCGATCCCGCAATGTCGGCGATCGTCACCAGATCGCTTCGGGATGAGCGCGAGGCAGGACCTGCATCAGCGCCAGCAAGGCGGAGAGATGCTCGGTGTGGCGTCCCTCGCGCCCGCCAATGGTCGGCCACAGCCGCGCGGGCGTCGCGTGTAATTCGGCGAGGGCAAGTACATCGGCGACGCGGCTGTCGAAGCCTGCTCGCAGCGACGCGCGATCGACGAGCACACACGCGGCGATGAGGTCCGCCTGCCCTTCGCCCGCCGCGAACATGTCATCGACGAAGCGCCAGAACCAGTCGAAGCCCTCGACCATGCGGGCCTTGCTCTCGTCGGTGCCGTCACCCAGCCGGATGATCCATTCCGCCGCGAGGTCGGCGTGATAGGTGACTTCCTTGACGGCCTTGGCGCTGATCGCGGCGATCTGCCTGTCGGTCGAATGCTGGAGCTTGTCGAACAGCGTCAGTTGATAGGTCGAAAAGAGAAACTGCCGGGCCATGGTCTGGCCGAAATCGCCATTGGGCTGCTCGACCAACAGGCAATTGTGGAACTGGTCGGCATCGCGATGGAAAGCGAGACGGTCGGCGTCGCGTCCCTTGCCCTCGACCTCGCCGGCATAAGCGAGAAAGAGAGTGGCCTGTCCGATCAAGTCGAGTGCGAGGTTGGACAGGCTGAGATCGACTTCGACGGTCGGCGCGTGCCCACTCCATTCGCACAGCCGCTGGCCAAGGATCAGCGAATCGTCTGCAAGTTCGAGCAGCGCATGAAAGAGGGGTTCGTTCATGCCTGCCTCACATGTGCTTCACGGCATCGGGAAGGTCGTAAAAGGTCGGGTGCCGATAGACCTTGTCCTGCGCCGGCTCGAACAGGGCTGCCGACTGGTCCGGGTCGGACGCCGTGATCTCACTCGACCGTATGACCCAGAGGCTCACGCCTTCCGTACGGCGCGTATAAGTGTCGCGCGCGTGCCGGATGGCGAGTTCGCTGTCGGGTGCGTGCACCGAACCGACGTGGCGATGTTCAAGGCCGCCGCGCGCCCGCACGAACACCTCCCAAAGAGGCCAATCCCCACTCATCGACAAACTCCCGTCCCGCCTATGCCGCCGCGGCGCGCGCGTGCTTCGCCTGATGCGCGTCCGCCGCCGCGCGGACCCAGGCTCCGGCATCCCAAGCGGCCCGGCGTGCCTTCAGACGGTCTTTCGCCACCGGGCCTTGGCCCTGAACCGCGGCGTAGAATTCGTCCCACTGGATCGCGCCGAAATCGTACGCCCCGCGCACTTCGTTCCAGCGCAATTCCGGATCAGGAATAGTCAGTCCCAGCAACTCCGCCTGCGGGACCGTCGCATCGACGAATTTCTGACGCAGCTCGTCGTTCGTGTCGCGCTTGATCCGCCAGCGGATCGACTGGGCGGTATTGGGCGAATTGTCGTCGGGCGGGCCGAACATCATGAGCGTCGGCCACCACCAGCGACCGAGCGCATCCTGCGCCATCGCTTTTTGTGCGGCGGTGCCGTTCACTAGCGCCAGCATCAAGTCGAAGCCCTGGCGCTGATGAAAGCTTTCCTCCTTGCAGATGCGCACCATCGCCCGGGCATAGGGGCCGTAGGAGGTGCGCTGGAGGGGCACCTGGTTCATGATAGCGGCGCCATCCACCAGCCACCCGATCGCGCCGATATCCGCCCAACTGAGCGTCGGATAATTGAAGATCGTCGAATATTTCGCTTTGCCCGCGTGCAACGCCTCGATCATCTGCTGTCGGCTCGTGCCCAGCGTTTCGGCCGCGCAATACAGATAGAGGCCGTGCCCGGCTTCGTCCTGGATCTTGGCGAGCAGGATGGTCTTGCGCTTGAGGCTCGGCGCGCGCGTCAACCAGTTCCCCTCAGGCAGCATCCCAACGATCTCGCTATGCGCATGCTGCGAAATCTGGCGCGTGAGCGTGCGGCGATAGGCATCGGGCATCCAGTCCTTGGGCTCGATGAACTCGTCCGCCGCGACACGCGCCTCGAACGCGGCCAGCATCGTGGGATCCTCCGCCTCGATCGGCGCAATGGCGGTCGCCGCGGCCTTGTCCAACTCGGTCGTGTACATCGGTGCATCTCCAACATCCGGCATCTATAATTAATCGACCGATCGGTCAATCAATTTTTCGGGATGCCGGATTGGCGTGGCGCGCGACACGGCTACGCACGTCATTCTGCCGATGTCGGAATCGTGGCGGACACGGTGCGCGACAGGCCGTGGAACGACGCGATGTCGCGGCCGTCGGTACTGCGGACGGTAACCGCGCAAGCGCCGCTACGCCCCGCCATCATGACTTCCTGCGCTTCCGCAACCAGGCGATCCCCCGGCCCGGCCGGACTCAGGAAGCTGATCGACGCAGCATGCGCGACGGTTTGCGCGCCGTGCGAGTTGCAGGCGTAGGCGAACGCCGTATCGGCAAGCGTGAACAGCGCACCACCATGCGCGGTCCCGTAACCGTTGAGCATATCTTTACTCACGGTGACGGCGATGCGGGCATAGCCTTCGCGGACGTCCTCGATTTCGATCCCCCATTCGTCGCCCATGGTTTCGCGGGTTCGCAGAAAATCGGCAATCGCTCTGGCTTCGGTGTCGCTCACGACAATTCCACTTATTTGATGTCGGTGGAACGATGCGGCGGACGAGGCCTACAAGCGACCTCGTCCGCCGCATCGTCTTCAAAATTTGAAGGTCGCCGTCAGGCCGTAGGTGCGCGGCTCGCCGTAGAGCGCGAACGCGACGCGGCTATCCCGCTGCGAAAAGACATGCGTTCGATATTCGGTCTGGGTCAGGTTCTTGACCCACAGGCTCAGCTCGAGATGCTTGTCGCTCGACGTGAAGGTGATCGAACCGTCGACCAGGTCATAGCCGGGAATGACGGTGATCGGGTTGTTGTCGGCATCATAGTAGCTGAGGCTCTGATACTTGTATGTGCCACGGATGCCGAGGCTCGACTGGTCGGCGAACTCATACGTGTAACCGCCATAGGCGCTGGCCGTGAATTCGGGCGCCTGGCGCAGCCGGTTGCCGTTGAAATTGCCCGTCACGATCGTCGAGGGCGTGCCGGTGAACTCGACGTACCGCGCGTCGAGATAGGCGAACGTGCCGCCGAATTCGAGGCCGCGAACCGGTGTCGCCGAGGCCTCCACCTCGACACCCTTGATCCGGGCCTTGCCGGCATTCTCGGTGATGAACTGCCCGAAGGTCGTTCCCGCAGGCTGGAAGAAGCGGGTGACCTGGAGGTCGCGATAGTCGGTATAAAATGCCGCGAGGTTGAATCGAAGGCGCCGATCGAAGAACTGCGCCTTGGCCCCGATTTCGTAGTTGGTCGCCTTTTCCGGATCGAACGGTTTGGTGGCCACCGCCGCCGTCGAAGCCGTGCCCGTAAAGCCACCGCTCTTGAAGCCGGTCGATACGCTCGCATAGACGAGCAGGTCGCGCCGGATTTCGTAGTCCGCGATCACCTTCCAGCTGAAATTCCGCCAGCTGTCCTGGGCGAAAGACAGCGGATAGGCCTGCAGCAAGAGCGGAAGGCCCGAATTGATCACGGCTTGGGAGGAGATCTTCTTGCGCTCGTAGGAATAGCGGCCGCCCCCGGTCAGGCTCAACCCCGGCGCCACGCGCCAGGTCGCCTGCGCATAGCCGGCATAGGACAGGCTGTCGTTGGTCTGATATGAATTGGAGATGCTCGGCAGCCGGTCGGTGCGGCCGAGCGCGGGGAAATTGAACCCCTCGTTGCGGCTATTTTCTTCCTTGCTGATGAACGCGCCTACGATCCATTCGACCTTGCCGCCCGACGGCGAGGTCAGCCGCACTTCTTGTGTATATTGCTTCGGCTGCTCGTGCACCGCGTCGGTGATCTTGAAGGTGAACCCGTTCGTCGCCGGTCCGAGCAGTGTGTTGTTCGGATTGCCCGACGCGCCGGTCAGATCGGTGAACGCCGACGAAGCGGGCAGTCCCGAAGAATCTTCGAGATACCCGTAGTGAGTCTCGCGATAGCTGCTGATCGAGTTTAGCGTCGCGAACCCGAAATCGTAGTTCAGCTGCAAATTGGCGCCGAAGATGTTGCGTCTGGTATAGCCTTCGACCGAGGCCAGCGTGGTGTACGGGCTTCCTCCGCCGCCCAGCGCGATGTTCACCGCGACGGGATCGGACGCGCAGCCGCAATTGTGCAGCGGCCCCTGGCTGCCTACCGGCTCGCGATTGGTCGCGCCGTTATTGTCACGCACCGCTTCGACGCTGAGCATCGCCTCGAACCGGTCGGTCGGCACCCAGCGAAGCGCACCGCGGACGCTCACCGATTCGGTCTCGCCCCAGCGCTGACCATAAAAGGGGCTCCCGACGAGGACGTTGCGCAGGTAGCCGTCGCTCGACCGGTAGCTGACCGCGATTTTCGCATACAGATTGTCGGCGATCGGGCCGCTGATCAAGCCGGCCGCGTCCATGCGGCCGTAATTGCCGGCCTTCAGCTGCAGCTTCATGCGGAAATCTTTTGTCGGCTTGAGCGTGACGAAGTTGATCGAACCACCGATCGAATTCTTGCCGTACAGCGTGCCCTGTGGCCCGCGCAGCACTTCGACGCGCTCGAGATCGAACAGGTCGAACACCTGGGACGAGCGCGCCGCGATGTATACGCCGTCGATTGACACCACCGTCGAATCGCTGGCGGCGGGTCCATCCTCCTTGGTACCGACGCCGCGGATCGCGATTTCCGGCTGGCCCTCGGCGAAGGCCGCGAAGGTCAGACCCGGGGTCTTGTCCGCCACGCCTTCGAGGCTAGTGATGTTGTCGCGCGCCAGTGTCTCACCGGTGATCGCGGTGATCGCCGCCGGGATCTTCTGGAGCGATTCCTCGCGCCGATTCGCGGTCACGATGATGTCGTTTTTATCATCCGGATTCGCAGGCGCAGCGCTTTGAGCAAACGCCGGGGTAGCGATGAGCGCAATGCCCAAGGCTCCGCTGCTAAGAACGGCTTTCATATCGATCCTCCCTTGCGGCTATTTTATTATCCGACCGTCCGGTCTTATAATAGATCGGTAATGCCCGCAATATATGAACGACCGGACGGTCAATCTATTGTCCGATGTTGCCCGCAGCACAAAAAAGGCGCTTGCCAATAATTGTCCGACCGGGCAGTCTATAAACCGAAGGAGAGGAGTCGGGATGGGCTATGCCACGATCCTGCTCGAGATCGGAGATGGCGCCGCGCGGCTAACCCTCAACCGGCCTGAGCGGCTGAACAGCTTCACCGTCGAGATGCATGAAGAGGTTGCGACCGCGCTCGACCAGGTCGAGGGCGACGCGAGCATTCGGGCTCTGTTGCTCACCGGAGCGGGCCGGGGATTCTGCGCTGGCCAGGACCTTGCAGACCGTGCTGTCACGCCCGACGCCGAACCGGTTGATCTCGGCCATTCGGTCGAAACCTATTACGCGCCGCTGGTCAGCCGGCTCGCAACGATGGACAAACCGGTGATCTGCGCAGTCAACGGCGTGGCCGCGGGGGCCGGCGCCAATATCGCGCTGGCCTGCGACATCGTCATCGCCGCCCGAAGCGCTCGGTTCATCCAGTCATTCGCGAATATCGGGCTCATTCCCGATTCCGGAGGGACGTGGGTGCTGCCAAGGCTTGTCGGACAGGCACGCGCGCTGGGTCTTGCTATGACCGGCGAACCGTTATCGGCCGAGAAGGCCGAAAGCTGGGGCCTCATCTGGAAATGCGTCGACGATGATGCGCTCGCCGCCGAAGCAGATGCGCTGCTACGCCGCTTCGCGACTGGCCCCACGCGCGGCCTCGTCGCGACCAGGCACGCGATCCGGAACGCGACGCTGAATGCGCTCGACGACGAATTGCGGATCGAGCGCGACCTGATGCGCGAGTTGGGGGCCAGCAACGATTATCGCGAAGGCGTTGCCGCATTCATCGCCAAGCGCCCTCCTCAATTCACCGGTAGTTAGGTTCTGGACCGCCCCTGATGACGACAATTCTGGAAAATTATTCGGCCGGCCGATGGGTGGGCAGCAGTGATGAAGGCGTGCCCGTGCGGTCGGCGCTCACCGGCGGGGTGGTCGCGCAAGCGGGCAGCGCGGGCCTCGATTTTGCGGCGATGCTAGCACACGCGCGCAAGGTCGGTGGGCCCGCGCTGCGCGCGATGACCTTCCACGATCGCGCGCGCATGCTCAAGGCGCTCGCGCAAACGATCATCGCTCGCAAGGAGGAACTCTACGCGCTGTCGGCAGAGACCGGTGCGACGCGCGGCGACAGCTGGATTGACATCGAGGGCGGCGCGGGAACATTGTTCACGATGTCGGCCAAGGGGCGCAAGGAACTGCCCGGCGACGTGATCCTGACCGATGGCGATTTCGAGCCGATCGGCAAGGAAGGGACCTTCATCGGCCAGCATGTCTACACCTCGCTGCAAGGCGCGGCGGTCCATATCAATGCGTTCAACTTCCCCGTCTGGGGCATGCTCGAAAAGCTTGGGCCCACGCTACTCGCCGGCGTTCCGGCGATCGTGAAGCCAGGCACCGCGACATCGCAGGTCGCCGAGCACGCATTCCGCATCCTGATCGAATCCGGCGCGCTGCCGGACGGCGCTATCCAGCTGATCGTCGGCGGCGTCGGCGACCTGTTCGACCATTTGACTTGTCAGGACGTGGTGTCCTTCACCGGCTCGGCGGCGACGGCGATTAAGCTGCAAACGCATCCCGTAATCGCGCGCCAATCGGTACGGTTCGTGGCGGAACGCGATTCGCTCAATGCCTCGGTCCTAGGCCTCGATGCCGGTCCCGATGCGCCCGAATTCGACCTCTTCATCAAGGAGGTCGCGCGTGAGATGACGGTCAAGACGGGGCAGAAATGCACCGCGATCCGGCGCGCATTCGTGCCGCGGCAGTGGCTCGACGCCGCCGCGGAAGCGCTCAAGGCCCGGCTCGGCAAGGTCGTCGTCGGCGATCCGGCCGTCGAAGGCGTCACCATGGGCGCGCTCGCAGGACGCTCCCAGCTCCAAGACGTGCGCGACAAGGCACGCGAACTCGCCACCGAAGCGCAAGTCGTCTTCGGCGATATCGACCATGTCGAGGTCACGGGCGGCAACCCGGACGCGGGCGCGTTCATCTCCCCGCTTCTGTTCCGCATGGACGATCCCTGGCAGGCGCAGAAGGTTCATGACGTCGAGGCGTTCGGTCCCGTCGCAACACTGATGCCCTACGACAATCTCGACGACGCGATCGCGCTCGCCAATCGCGGCAAGGGATCGCTGGTCTTGTCCTTGTTCACTTACGATCCGCGGGTGGCGCGGCGATTCCTGCTCGGCGCGGGCGCGTTTCATGGGCGCATCGTCATCATCGACCGCGACAGCGCGAAGGAATCCACCGGCCATGGCTCACCCTTGCCGATGCTCATCCATGGCGGTCCCGGTCGTGCCGGCGGCGGCGAGGAAATGGGCGGCATCCGAGGCGTCAAACACTATATGCAGCGCAGCGCCGTGCAGGCGCATCCGCGCACGATCGCCGCAATTACCGGGCGCTGGATACCAGGCGCGACGCAGGAGGATTCGATCGCGCATCCGTTCCGGTTGCGCTTCGGCGAGCTCGCGATCGGCTATACGCTGCGTACCGCCGCCCGGACGATCACGCTCGACGATATCGAGCATTTCGCGCATTTCACCGGCGACACCTTCTACGCGCACATGGACGAGGAAGCGGCCGCGGCCAATCCGTTCTTCCCCGGCCGCGTCGCGCATGGCTATCTGATCCTGTCGTTCGCTGCCGGGTTGTTCGTCGAC
>NZ_JAQGKZ010000106.1 GCF_028289855.1 Sphingomonas bacterium
CGCTCGGCTCCGACATCCTGCCGGTCGCCGACTATACCGGCCTGATCATCTCCGACACCGGCACCGGCATACCCCCGGAGATCCTGCCCAAGATCTTCGAGCCATTCTTCACCACCAAGGAAGTGGGCAAGGGCACCGGTCTCGGCCTTTCCACGGTGTACGGCATCGTCAAGCAATCGGGCGGGTACATCTTTGCCGACAGCCGGCCGGGGCAGGGGGCGACCTTCTCGATCTATTTCCCCGTCCACACCGCCGAAACCCCCGCCGCCGTGAAACGCGCCGAGGCGCGCGACAAGCCAGCCGACCTATGGGGCACCGGCACGATCCTGCTGGTCGAGGACGAAGACATGGTCCGCGCCGTCGCCGAACGCGCGCTGACTCGGCAGGGCTATACCGTGCTGACCGCCGAGAACGGGGAGGCCGCGCTCGAATTGCTCGCAGCCGGCGAACGGCCCGATCTCCTCATCTCCGACGTCGTCATGCCGACAATGGACGGCCCGACGATGGTGCGCCACGCGCGCGAGCGGTGCCCCGACCTGCCGATCCTGTTCATGTCGGGCTATGCCGAAGAGCAATTGCGCAAGTCGATCGACCTCGACAATGTCGCCTTCCTGCCCAAGCCGTTTTCGGTCCAGCAATTGGCGGAGGCCGCGCGCGATGTACTTGCCGCCGCGGCAACTGCCTGACAAAGGCGCGATATGAGTATCGAGCGTATCCTGATCGTCGAGGACGAGCCGCTGATCGCGATGATGCTCGAGGATTTCCTCGACGCGTTGGGCAAGCAGCCGGTCGAAACCTGCGATAGCGTCCAGTCGGCGCTGGCGGTGATCGACCAGCAACCGATCGACGCGGTGATTCTCGACATCAACCTGTCGGGCGGGGAGAAGAGCTGGCCCGTGGCGGACGCGCTGGCGGCGAAGGGGATCCCGTTCGTGTTCTCGAGCGGCGGCGACGAAATCGCCGAAGGGCATGCCGGCCGGCCGCGGTTGGACAAGCCGTATACGATGGATGGGGTCGAGAAGGCGCTGGCGGGGTTGGGTTAAAGGCGCGCGCCCTAATCCCGACCGTCACGCCGGACTTGATCCGGCATCCACCAAGCCGCAAGCGCCGTGTGCGCTGATAGGTAGACCCCGGATCAAGTCCGGGGTGACGGATTGGTTTTGAACCGGCTGCTGACTAAGCAATCCGTTCCGGCACTTCCGCCGCATCGGCTGCCAGCGACTCCGCTGGCGCAACCGATTCCCACGGAAACACGAACCAGTCCTTGCGGGACCGCCGGTCGATGACCTCCGCGCGATAATTGACGCGCTCCTTCGACTGGTCGTTGTCGAGCAATGTCGCGAACCGCACATGGTCGCGCGCCGCGCCCGCCGTAGCCAGCGCCGCGCGCAATTTGCCGATCGTGGCACCCGTGTCGTTGATGTCGTCGACGAACAGCAATCGCTCGCCGTCGCGCGTCCGCGCCGCCAACCGGATTAAAGGCGCGTCGGAAAAGTCCTCGACCTGGCTTGAATGATCGACCGACAGCATCGGGAGACCCGTTGCGTGGCTCAAATACACCGCCGGCGCGAGCCCGCCGCGCCCGATCCCGATGATGAAACTGGGCGTCCAGTCATCCTTCGCCAGTTCGGCGGCGAGGGTCTGAACCTGTCCGACGAATTCCTCGTGCTGGATCGGTGTGAAGAGCGGCATCAGGAATGTCCTTCCACGAAAGCGTCGAGCCGCGCGAGGTGCCCGGCGGCTTCATCGTCGGTCAAGAACGATCCGAGAAACGAATTTCGCGCGAGCATCGTCAGCTCGGACTTACCCAGCCCGCGCGCCGTGGCGACCGCTTCATAATTCGCGCCGATATAGCCGCCGAAATAGGCGGGATCGTCCGAATTGATCGTCGCGCGAAGCCCTTCGCGCAGCATCCGGTCGATCGGATGCTCCTCGATCGAGACGACGTTGCAGAGTTTGACGTTGGAGAGCGGACACACGGTCAGCGTCATCCCCGTCCGCGCCAGCCGCGCGGTCAATACGGGATCTTCGAGGCTGCGATTGCCATGGTCGAGCCGATCGATCCCGAGCACGTCGAGCGCCTGATACACGTAGTCCGGCGGCCCTTCCTCACCGGCGTGCGCCACGAGCTTGAGCCCCTTGGCCCGCGCTGCCGCGAACACCCGCGCGAACTTTTCGGGCGGATGCCCGACCTCGGACGAATCGAGCCCGACCCCCGCGATCTTATCGAGCCACGGTTCTGCCGCCGCCAGCGTCGCAAACGCCGCTTCCTCGTCGAGGTGACGCAGGAAACACAGGATCAGCTTCGAGGTCAGCCCATGCTTCACCTCCGCCGCGGCCATCCCGGCGAGCAACCCCTCGACCACTGTCGCCATCGCGATCCCACGATCGGTGTGCGTCTGCGGATCGAAGAAGATTTCAGCGTGCACTACCCCGTCCGCCGCTGCGCGGTCGAAATAGGCGGCCGCGAGGTCGCGAAAATCGGCCTCGGTCTGCAGCACGTTCGCCCCGGCATAATAGATGTCGAGGAAGTCCTGCAGGTTGGAGAAATTATACGCCGCGCGGACTTCCTCGACCGACGCGAACGGGATCGCGACCCCGTTGCGCTCGGCCAGCGCGAACATCAGTTCGGGCTCCAGGCTGCCCTCGATATGGAGATGGAGCTCCGCTTTGGGCAGGCCGGCGATGAAAGTGGCGAGGTCGATGGTCATGCGGTGCAGCATCGCGCGGGACAGGGGCGGGGGCAAGGGCCGATCGCGTCTCCGTGCAGAACATAGAACAAAAGCGGAAAATAATTTCTGTTCGCCTCTTGTTCCACAAGAACAAACACGATACACGCTCTCCAGCAGGTTGACGCGGACGCGGTTCGCACTAGGCGATGGAGGCACCAAATGGCGGCATCTTTGAAGGTCATCGATAATCCCATGGCACTGAGCAACGACAAGTCCTCCGGCGAGCGTGCCAAGGCGCTTGAGGCGGCGCTGGCGCAGATCGACCGCGCGTTCGGCAAGGGCTCGGCGATGAAGCTGGGCTCGAAGCAATCGATGGAGGTCGAGACGATTTCAACCGGCAGCCTGGGGCTCGACATCGCGCTCGGCGTCGGCGGCTTGCCGCGCGGCCGCGTGATCGAAGTGTATGGCCCGGAAAGTTCGGGCAAGACCACGCTCGCGCTTCACGTCATCGCCGAGGCGCAGAAGAATGGCGGCACGGCG
>NZ_JAQGKZ010000052.1 GCF_028289855.1 Sphingomonas bacterium
GCGACCAACGAACGCCCCCGCGCGAACCTGGTGTTTCTGGTCGATGTGTCGGGATCGATGAACTCGCAAGATAAACTGCCGCTGGTGAAGTCGGCGCTGACGACGCTCGCCGAACGGCTACGTCCCGACGACCGCGTGTCGATCGTGGTCTATGCCGGCAATGCCGGGATCGTGCTCGAGCCGACATCCGACAAGCGCTACGTCAAGGCCGCGCTCGATTGCCTTCAGGCGGGCGGATCGACCGCTGGTGGGGCGGGGATCAAGCTCGCCTACGACACCGCGCGCGCCAATTACATGCCGGGCGGGATCAACCGTATCTTCCTGGCAACCGACGGCGATTTCAACGTCGGGGTCAGCGACAACAAGACGCTGGAGGAAATGGTCAAGGCGCAGCGCGACGACGGCATCACGCTGACCACGCTCGGCTTCGGCGAGGGCAATTACAACGAAGCGATGATGGAGAAGATCGCCGACGTCGGGAACGGCAATTACGCCTATATCGACAGCGAGCGCGAGGCCGAGAAGGTGCTCGACGACGAACTATCGGCCACGATGGTGACGATAGCCAAGGACGTGAAGGTCCAGGTCGAATTCAACCCGGCGGCGGTCAAGGAATACCGCCTGATCGGCTACGAAAACCGCGCGCTCGCCGAAGAAGACTTCAACAACGACGCGGTCGATGCCGGCGACATGGGCGCGGGGCATCAAGTGACCGCGCTGTACGAGGTCGTCCCGGCGAACGGCGCAGGGTGGCTGCCCGACCGGCGCTATCCGGCCAACGCGCAGGGTCGCCGCCCGGTGCCGGTCGGGGCCAACGAACTGTGCTTCGTCAAGCTGCGCTACAAGCTGCCCGAAGGCGGGCCATCGCGGCTGATCAACCGCCCGGTGTCATCGACGCTGCTGCGCACTGCGGCGTACCCGACCGGCGACATGGCGTTCGTGACTGCGGTCGCGGCGTTCGGGCAGAAACTGCGCGGCGACAAATATCTCGGCGGGTATCGCTATGCCGACATCGCGCGTCTCGCCGGATCGCCCAACGGCTATTGGCGGCAGGAGTTCGTCCGGCTGACCGGCATGGCGGGCGGACGCGGCCCCGTCATCGACTGATCTTACCTCACTGGCAAATCGCCCGCCCTCCGCATAGGAAGGCGGGCGATATGCTTTTGGGGACCGCGACATGACGCCACAATCGAACGGCTTGATCCTGGCTTTGCTGATCCTGTTGGGCGCGGTTGCGGCGCTGGTGGTCGCGGGCATGATCTATGGCCGCCGCCTCGCCCACCAGCGCCACCGCGCCGAGGAAGCCGCCGAGGAGCGCGCCGAGGAAGCGGGCGTCCCGCTGCCCGAGGAGGAAGACGCCGTCGCGGCGGAGACCGGTCCGGAGCCGGTGGCGAAGGAACCCGACGCCGACCTGCCGGTGAAGGCGCCGGTGGCGGAAGTCGCGCCGAAACCATCCCCTGCGCCAAAACCAGTGCCCGCGCCGAAGCCTGCGCCCGCTCCCAAACCAGCTCCCACGCCGAAGCCTGCGCCCACGCCTGAACCGGAACCGGAACCGGAACCGGTCGCGGAAACGCCGCCGCCCGCGCCCGTTCCGCCCGAACCGGCGGTGGCGCCCGAATTGGCCGGCGCACTCTCGCTCACGACGATCAAAGGCCTCGGCCCCAAGGTCGCGGCGATGCTCGCCGAGCGCGGCATCACCCGCGTCGATCAGGTCGCGGCGCTGACGGAAAGCGAAGCGGGCGACCTCGACGCGCGGCTTGGCGTGTTCACCGGCCGCATGGCGCGCGACCGCTGGATCGACCAGGCGAAGCTCCTCGCGAGCGGCGACACCGCCGCCTACGAAGCGGAATTCGGCAAGCTCGGCTAGAAGGCGAGCGACGGCGGTGCGAAGCGGCGCACCGCGGCGACGAGTTCGTCGAAGTTCCGGTCGGTGCCGTTGAGCTTGATCGCCAAATCGCCGAACCCCGCCCTGCGCCGCATCGATGGCGATGCCGCGGAATCGGCCAGATAGAGCGTGATCGACCGCGTATTCTCGACATCGAGCACATGCATCCGGCGGATCGCACTCCACAGGATCGTCTGGTCGGACCAGCGCCGCCACCAGATGCCGTTGGCGTCGACACGCAGTTCGAGCCGGAGGCGGAACAGGCCGGGCAGCAGGATCACGAACCACAGCCCGAACCCGGCGATCGCCAGCCACCCGCCGGGCACGCCGAGGTTCCAGACCATCGCCGCGCCGATCGCGACAAACATCAAGGCGGCGCCCAATTGGATGGCGACGCGCGCCCGGCTGGTATGCGCTTCGAACGGCATCAGCCCTCGCCGCGTTCGCCCCGCGTCGATCGAGTCACCAACAATTTGTCGATCCGGCGTCCGTCGAGATCGACCACCTCGAACACCCAGCCCTGCTCGGTTACGCTCTCGCCCTCGGCAGGCAACCGCCGGAACGCGGCCAGCGCAAACCCCGCCGCGGTCGCGTAGTCGCGGTCGTCGGGCAGATCGAGGTCGAGCTTTTCGGCGAGCGAATCGGCCGACGCCGATCCCGCGACCAGATAGCTGCCATCGTCGCGGTGGACGAAGTCGGGCGCTTCGTGCGGGTCGCCGTCCGACGCGAAATCGCCCGCGATCGCGGCGAGCAGGTCGGCTGGCGTCACGATTCCTTCGAAATGCCCGTATTCGTCGTGGATCAACGCCATCGGCACTTCGGCGCGGCGCAATCGGACCAGTGCGTCCATCGCGTCGAGTTGGTCGATCACGACGGGCGCGGCGCGCATCAACACCTTGAGATCGAGCTTGTCGCCGCGGATCGCCGCTGCGACGATGTCGCGCGCCTGGACCACGCCGACCACCGCATCGACCGATCCTTCGGCGACGGGCATGCGAGTGTGTGTCGAATTGACCAGTTTCTCGCGGATGCCCGCCTCGTCGAGCCCGATGTCGAGCCAGTCGACCTCGGTCCGCGGCGTCATCACCTCGCGCACCGGGCGGTCCGCCAACCGCACCACGCCCGAGATGATCGAGCGCTCATGCTCCTCGATCACGCCGGATTTCGATGCTTCGGCGACGATCAGGTGGAGTTCCTCGGCGGTGACCTGGTCCTCACTCTCGCGGCTCATCCCGATCGCCCAGAACAGCAATTTGCTGGTCGAATCGAGCAGCCAGACGATCGGCGCGGCGATCCTCGACAGCCACACCATCGGGATCGCGACCACCGCCGCGATCGGCTCGGGCGAACGCAACGCGAATTGCTTGGGCACCAGTTCGCCGACGATCAGCGAGACGAACGTGGTGACGCCGATCACCAGTACGAACCCCGCGGTGCTCGCGGTTTCCGCGCCCAGCCCGAACCACGCCTGGAGGCGAAGCGCGGTCGGCCCGCCGAGCGCCTCGCCCGAATAGGCGCCCGACAGCACCGCGATCAGCGTGATGCCGACCTGCGCGGTCGACAGGAACTTGCCGGGATCGGCGGCGAGGTCGAGCGCGGCGCGCGCACCCTTGCTCCCGGTCCGCGCCATCGCCTCCAGTCGGGCCTTGCGCGACGAGGCGATCGACAGCTCGCTCATCGCGAACACGCCGTTGATCGCGACGAGCACGAGGATGATGACGACGTCGATCCAGGGATAGGGTGCCATGATGCGGGGTCAGCCTATACGGGCGGCGGCGCGGGGCGCAACCAACGACCAGGAGTTGTACAGCGTCGCGCTTCGATGGACAGTGGACGTATGGACATCAAACAGTTCCGCGCCACGATCGATTCGGCGTTCCGGGAAGAGGGGTTTGGTGAGCGGCGTTTCGTAAAGGGCGCTCCGAAATATTGGACCTTGCCTGCCGGCGACATCATTCCGTTTTTCGCCCCGCATGCGCAGCGACAGTCTTGGGGGTTTATGCTTTACGGCACGATCGGTATCGAAATCCCAGCGTTGCGTGAATGGCTGAACCGCCACCATCCGGGGCCGGAAGCGGGCATCTTTCACACCATGTTCGTCGGTTACTATACCGCCAACGAGAAGGTCCTGAGCTTCATGCTTGACCAAGGCGATCCAGTTCCTGCCGATTTATGGGTAGGTCTGATCAAGGATCGGCTGCTTCTCATTCCTCCTTCGGTCGACGAATTGATCTTCACCTATCGCAGTCAGCGCGAGTGGCTCGGATGGTTGGCGCACCCGCATCAGAAACATGCGTGGGATTTCCTGTTGAAATGGCGCGAGAACCCTGACCCGAATTTGCATGTGCCCTGTATGTCGCCAACCGGCCAGATCGAATAGCGTCACCGTCGGCTCGCGAAGAAGTCGCGGAGCAGCGCCGCCGCCTCGCCCTCGCCGATCCCGCCATACACTTCCGGCCGGTGATGCACCGTCGGCTGCGCGAACAACCGCGGGCCGTGTTCGACCGCGCCGCCTTTCGGATCGCTCGCGCCGTAATAGAGTCGCGCGATCCGGGCATGGGCGATCGCGCCGGCGCACATCGCGCAGGGCTCTAACGTCACCCACAGGTCGCAATCGCTTAGCCGGTCGCCGCCGATCGCCGCGGCCGCGCCGCGAATCGCCAGCATTTCGGCATGCGCGGTCGGGTCGTGCCGCGACCGCGGCGTATTGGCGGCGGTCGCGATGATCCGCCCGTCGAGCACCACCACCGCCCCGACGGGGACTTCCCCCTCGGCGGCGGCGGTGGCGGCCGCGTCGAGCGCGGCGCGCATCGGCTGGGGCAGCGAAAACCCGCTTATTGCGGCGCCGCCGAATTGGCCGGTGCCGGCTCGCCGGGCTTGTTGATGGTGACGGTTGGTACCTCGACCGTCTTGGTCCCCGTCGTCACCGTGGCGGTGTTGACGGTGACCTCGGGCGCCTTGCCGCCTTCGACCTTGACCGTCGGCAGCGTGCCGGCAGTGCCGTTGAGCTTCACCATGCCGGTCGCCAGCAGGATGATCAGGACCACGGCCGCAAGGCCGATCAGCGCGAGCAGGAACCGCATGTCTTCTCTCCCGTTAAAATCGAATCGTTCTCGTAATAAACGTTAGTCGGCGCGTGCGGTTGCGCGGTAAAGCCCGAATCTCCCGAATCTGTTGACCCGGCGCGGCGATGCCGCTATCCGCGCCCCCTTTCCGGGGTCAGGTTCGCCTGCCCGAAACTCAGGATTTTGACCATGTCGCGCATTTGCGAGCTGACCGGCAAGGGCCGGCTGGTGGGTAACAACGTTTCCCACGCCAACAACAAGACCAAGCGGACGTTCCTGCCCAATCTGCAGAACGTGACGCTGATGTCGGACGCGCTGGGCACCAGCGTCAAGCTGCGCGTGTCGACGCACGGGCTGCGCTCGGTCGAACATGTCGGCGGTCTCGACAATTGGCTGGTCAAGACCAGCGACGACGATTTGTCGCTGCGCGCGCGCCGCCTGAAGCGCGACGTCAAGAAGAAGCTGAGCGCACCCGCCGCCGCGGCGTAAACGCCGATTCGGCTGCTGCTCGAAAAGCCCGCCTTCCCGGATCGGGAGGGCGGGCTTTTCGCGTTCTCCCTATTTGCCGTCATGCTGAACTTGTTTCAGCATCCATGCTTGCCGCGCGCCAAGGTTGTCGCGCCGGCGGATAGCGCTCGCATGGGCCCTGAAACGAGTTCAGGGTGACGGGGGGATAGTGGCGAGTTCCAATCGGAACTTCATCAGCAGCGTGCGCTGCAGCACGAACAGATTGTCGTCGCTGACCATCCACAGGATCGTCGCACCGCCCTCGCGAGTCACCGCGAGCCCTTCGAAATTATCGACCGTCAGCGGCGCGGCAAAGCGTGCGATCTCGCGCCCCGCCACGATCGCGCCGGGCTTGAACCCGCGCGGATCGATCAGCGTCAGCACGGCGCTCCAGGCAAAGGGCATGGCCAGCTTGCGGTTGATTACCAGCACGCGCCCGTCGGGCAATTCTGCCGCGTCGCTCGGGTCGTAACCGGCGGGTGGCAGATAACCGAAGCGAAAGCCGCTGTCCGGATGCGCGACCGGGTCGCCCGAAAAGATCAGCGCGTTGCGCGCCGCGCCGCCATGCCGCCGGTCGGTCTCGGCAATCACCAGGAAACGTCCGTCGCGCAGCCGCGCCAGCGATTCGGCACCGCCATTGTCCATCCATCCCGCCATCGCGGGGGGCGCGGCACTTGCGGCGGGCGCAGTCAGACCGGGCGCGTATCGCCAGATCTGGTTGGCACGCTCGAACCCGACCCACACTTGCCCGCTTGCCGGATCCACCGCCATCGACTCGCTGTCGCGGTCGCTCTTGTCCCAGCCGAGCCCGGGCCCGGCGGGAAGGTCGCCGAACCATGGCTCGCTCACGCGGAACCCGCCATCCATCCGGAACCGCACGATGTTGCCGCCGTCGCTCAGCAGCGTGAAGCGATCTCCCGCGACGCTCATCGACGAAAACCCGCCGAACGCGCCGTCGCTGCTCGAAAGCGCTACCCCGCCCAGATAGGTCAGCGCGCCGCTCCGCACTCGTGCGGGATTGGCTGGGTCGAGCGGCACGCGAGCCGCCTCGACATCCGGACGATCGCCCAGCACCGGCCGCCGCTCGGGCCCGCTCCAGCTTGTCGCCAGCGTGAGCAATGTCATCAGGGCAAGTCGCTTGGGCCGCATCGCCGCCCCTCATAGCGGCGCGGGCTCCGCTGGCGAGGGCCGTTCGCTGAACGGCGGATAACGGACGCATTCAGCATCCACTCAAGCCGACTCGGGCAAAACGTTTTCATCGAGGGCAACCGGCCCTCGGGTGAATTGAGAGACGGACAAGGAGACGACCCATGTTGAAGAAACTGAGCCTCGCCGGTGCCGCGCTCGTGATGACCGCCACCGCGATCGTTCCCGCCGCGCCCGCCATGGCGCAGAGCCGCGCGTACCGTGACGCGTATAACCAGGGCTATAATCGCGACGGTTACGACAGCCGCTACGACAATTCCCGCACCTATCGCGGGTACGACCAGCGTTATCGCAGCAACTATCGCACCCCGCGCGAGTGCAAGACCGAGCGCGGCACGATCATCGGCGCGATCGCCGGTGGCCTGCTCGGCAACGTCATCGCCGGGCGCGGCGACCGCTTGCTCGGCACCGTGATCGGCGGTGCGGGTGGTGCGTTGGCCGGCCGTGAAGTCGCGAAGTCGGGGCAGCCTGGATACTGCCGCCGCTAACCAGAGTTTCTCCCGCGTAGCTTAACCGGGAGAGATAGTCCCTCGCGTAGCGTTTGAGGGCGGAGGCCGGTCCCCGAAAGGGGGCCGGTCTCTTGTTATGCGCAGGTGCGCAAGCGCCGAGCACGGCCGGCGGACGGGCCGTAGGCCCGATCCGGCCGACGGCTTTGCCGGCGGCGCGTGGGACTGCTTTCGACCCAGTAGTGGAAGTTCGCTGTGTGCTGTATTCCTTCCGGAATGAGTTCATCGCGCATTCTGTCCACGCAAGAGTTCGAAGCATGCTTCGCGGCGCCGATGCAGAATGTGACTTCTGACGCTGATCCCAAGGCTGACATCTGGCCATACGTTGATGACCTCGACCTTGATACTCTTGGCGTGCCGAGCATAAATGACGTTCACTACGTCTATCGTGATGCCCTCAATCGGTTCGATCAAATCCTGATAGGGACAGGTCGCTTCAACACGCTTTTGGCGGTGGTGGTGGATCGTGAGCTACAGACAATCGTCGGTCATC
>NZ_JAQGKZ010000118.1 GCF_028289855.1 Sphingomonas bacterium
ATTACAGGGAAACCCACCGGGCCGCCGCTGCCCGCGAGGAGATCATCATGCGTATCATCGATCATAACATCGTCGGCCATTCGGGCGGAGCGGGCGGGCGCTCGGGTGACGTGTTCGACCCCAATACCGGCCGAGTGCAGGCATCGGTGACGCTCGGCACGCAGGCCGATCTCGACCGCGCGGTCGCCGCCGCACAGGCCGCGCAGCCGGCCTGGGCCGCGACCAACCCGCAACGCCGCGCGCGTGTGATGTTCAACTTCAAGGCGCTGGTCGAAGCCAATATGGACGAGCTGGCGCACACGCTCTCGTCGGAACACGGCAAGGTCATCGCGGATAGCAAGGGCGACATCCAGCGCGGGCTCGAGGTGATCGAATTCTGCTGCGGCATTCCGCACGTGCTCAAGGGCGAATATACCCAGGGCGCCGGCCCCGGCATCGACGTCTATTCGATCCGTCAGCCGCTCGGAATCGGTGCCGGGATCACCCCGTTCAACTTCCCGGCGATGATCCCGCTGTGGATGTCGGGCGTCGCGATCGCCACCGGCAACGCGTTCATCCTCAAGCCCAGCGAGCGCGACCCGTCGGTGCCGGTGCGGCTCGCCGAACTGTTCGCCGAGGCCGGGCTGCCCGAGGGCATCCTGCAAGTCGTGCACGGCGACAAGGAAATGGTCGACGCGATCCTCGATCATCCGGCGATTGCCGCAGTCAGCTTCGTCGGATCGAGCGACATCGCGCATTACGTTTATCGGCGCGGGGTCGAGGCCGGGAAGCGGGTTCAAGCGATGGGCGGGGCGAAGAACCACGGCATCGTCATGCCCGACGCCGATCTCGACCAGGTCGTGGCGGACCTATCGGGCGCGGCATTCGGCTCGGCGGGCGAGCGCTGCATGGCGCTCCCCGTGGTGGTGCCGGTCGGCGACAAGACCGCCGACGCGTTGCGCGAGAAGTTGATCCCGGCGATCGACGCTTTGCGGGTCGGGGTGAGCACCGACGCCGACGCGCATTACGGCCCGGTCGTGAACGCCGCGCATAAGCAGCGCGTCGAGAACTGGATCCAGACCGGGGTCGACGAAGGCGCCGAACTCGTCGTCGATGGGCGCGGGTTCGAGCTCCAGGGTCACGAGGAAGGCTTCTTCATCGGCCCGTCGCTGTTCGACCGCGTCACTACGTCGATGCAGTCGTACAAGGAGGAAATCTTCGGTCCCGTCCTCCAGATCGTCCGCGCCAAGGATTTCGAGGAGGCGGTCCGCCTTCCATCGGAGCATCAATACGGCAACGGCGTCGCGATCTTCACGCGCAACGGCCACGCCGCGCGCGAATTCGCGGCGCGGGTCAATGTCGGGATGGTCGGGATCAACGTGCCGATCCCTGTGCCGGTGGCGTACCACACCTTTGGCGGCTGGAAGCGCAGCGCGTTCGGCGACACCAATCAGCACGGCATGGAGGGCGTCAAATTCTGGACCAAGGTCAAGACCGTGACACAGCGCTGGCCCGACGGTGGCGTCGGCGACGGGGCCAACGCGTTCGTCATCCCGACAATGGGGTGACTAGGCGGCGGCAGCAGTAGTGACTAGGTCAGCCCGCCACGGCTGCCGACTTCAACGCCGCTGCCGCCCGCCCGCGCCCCGCGACGCCTTCGAACTTCGCATGATAGTGCGGATGCTCGGTTCCCATCATCCGGTCCCACCAAGTGAAGTAGAGTCCGAAATTATAGCGGCCCTCGCTATGGTGCAGATCGTGGTGCGTCGTCGTGGTCAGCCACCCCGTCCAGCGGCTGCGAGTGAAGCCGCTCCATGCCAGTTCGTGCCCCGAATGGCCGATCGCGTTGCGAGCGATCTGGTGACCAAGGAACAGGAAGATCGCCAGTGGATAGACCGGTGCGACCAGCGAGATGCCGAACAGCAAGACCGGAACGTAGAGCGATTCGAACGCCGATTCGATCGGCGCGAAGGCGTAGGATGCCCAGCTGGTCGGCGTGCGCGACAGATGATGCTTCGCATGCGCGCGACGGAACAGCGCGCGCAAATGCAATGCGCGGTGCATCCAGTAGAACCAGGTATCGTGCGCGATCACCATCACCAGCAATTGGCCAGCGAAAATCGCGAGATTGGGGGCAGCTGTGTCGATGTGGATCACGCCGGCGTTGATGCCGACCACCGTTATCAGGTTTACCAGCCCGAACACCGCTACGGTCTGCACCGACAACAGGAATTCGCGGCGCCGGTCGGCCATTGTCGCAGCCCGCGCCTGAATGCGCCGCGACGCGGTCCAGTGGCGGAATACCCAATAGAGGATCGCCACCCCGGCCGCGCCGAACAGGTACCGGGTCATCTCGCTCCGGAAACTGTGCAGCCAGTGCCAGCCGAAATTCTGCAGCGTGTCGATCATCGTGCGGCTCCCGTTGCGCCGCCTCTCCCTAGCTCGCCAGGTTCATGCTGGCTGCGCGGTACCGAAAATCATCGATCGATTCCGGAATCGATCGGCATTTTTCAGGACGGGAGGATCGCCGCACGGCGGAATTCGCTCGGTGCTTGTCCCGTCTCTTCGCGAAACGCGCGGTTGAACGGCGCGAGCGACCCGTATCCAAGGTCCATCGCGATAGTCAGGATCGGCAGGTCGACATGGCGCGGATCGGCGAGCAACGCCTTGGCCTCGGCGACGCGGTAATGGTTGAGGAATGCCGAAAAATTACGGTAGCCGAGCCGCTGGTTGATCAGGCTGCGCAACCGATGCTCGGGTGTTCCCAGCTGCCCGGCGAGAACGCCGATCGTCAGTCCGGGCTCGCGATAGACCGCATCGGCAAGCGCGGCGTCGAGTTTTCCGTTCAACACGTGCTCCGATGCGCTGAAGCTCGTCGGCGGCGCGGTTTGCGCGGGATCGAACAGCAATTCAGGATCGCTCTGCAGCAGGGCAGCACCCATCGCGGTAGTCGCGACCAAGATCGCGAAGGCCTGGCCCAGCGCGATCTCGGAGCCGCGGTGAAAGCCGAGAATCAGTTCGAGCACGATCACCACGAACGCCAGCCCGCCGACCACTACGACAAACCCGACGCGCAACCGGCGGCGCTTTTCGATCAAATCGTCGCCGCGCTCGCGCAGCGCGATGAGGATGGCGTGGCCAATCAACAGCAGCGACGTGAGGCGTTGCACCAGCGCGTTCCAGATGAGTGCCCCGGGCCCCCACAACGCGAGGAGGTAAAAGCAACTCCAGCACGCGAGCAGCACGAGGATAGCGGCGACGGCGATGCGCCGATCAACCGGTCGCTCGAACAGCAAATGCGCAAACACCCACAGCAGCAGCGGCACCGCCTGAGCGGCGAGTTGGATCACCGCCCAAAACGGCCCGCGGATCGGCCTGAACACCGGCGTCGCGAGCATCAGGTAGGCCGATACGCCAAGCAGCAACGCCGCCGTCGTCCACCGGATCGCGCGCGGTGCACGGCCACGACCGATCACCAGCACGATCAACAGCAACTGGCCGATCGCCAGCATTCGCATCACGGTGTCGAGGAGGGGCATCTGCATCATTGCTCGTGCGTTATGGCCTTGACCCCGGCACGCGTCTATTGCCGTGCCAAATGATCGGGAGCCGTCCAAAATGAAGCATCGCCTCTTCTTCGTTTCCGCAGCCGTCCTGGCACTCGCGGGGTGCGACAAAGCCGCCCAGCCCGCGAACGACACCGTGGCGAACATCACGACGCTCGACGCCAACAGCCTGCCACCCGATGCCAATATCACCGACGTGCCCGCCGACGACGGCGATGCGCCCACCGAAGCCGAGACCAACGCCAAATGAGCCAGTTCGACCTGACCGACGACCAGCGCGAGATCCAGGATCTTGCACGCAAGTTCACCGCGGACCGAATCACGCCGTTCGCGGCGAAGTGGGACGAGGAGCATCATTACCCGGTCGATGTGTGGAAGGCGGCGGGCGAGCTCGGGTTCGGCGCGATCTATGTCGCCGAGCAATCGGGCGGGATCGGGCTCGGGCGATTGGAAGCCGCGCTGATCATGGAGGCAATGGCGTACGGCTGTCCCGCGACATCGGCGTATATCTCGATCCACAACATGGCGACGTGGATGATCGACCGCTTCGGCGGGCAAGCAATCAAGGACCGTTTCCTTCCCGATCTGGTCGGCATGGAGAAGATCGCGAGTTATTGCCTGACCGAGCCGGGGTCGGGGTCGGACGCCGCCGCGCTCAAGACCAGCGCGAAGCTCGACGGCGATCATTATGTGTTGAACGGCACCAAGCAGTTCATCTCGGGCGCCGGCTATAACGACATCTACGTCTGCATGGTCCGCACGTCGGAGGAGAAGTCGAAGGGCATTTCGTGCCTGGTGATCGAAAAGGGCACGCCCGGCCTGTCGTTCGGCGCGCCCGAGCGCAAGCTTGGCTGGAACGCCAGCCCGACCGCGCAAGTGATCTTCCAGGATTGCCGCGTGCCGGTGGAGAACCGCGTCGGCGCGGAGGGCGACGGGTTCCGCTTCGCGATGGCGGGACTGGATGGCGGGCGGCTCAATATCGGCGCGTGCTCGCTCGGCGGGGCGCAGCGGTGCCTCGACGAATCGGTGAAGTACACCAAGGAGCGCCAGCAATTCGGCACCGCGGTCGCCGATTTCCAGAACACGCAGTTCATGCTCGCCGACATGGCGACCGATCTCGAGGCGGCGCGCGCGTTGCTCTATCTCGCCGCGGCCAAGGTCACCGCGAACGCGCCCGACAAGTCGCGCTTCTCGGCGATGGCGAAGCGGCTGGCGACCGATAACGGGTCGAGCATCGTCGACCGCGCGCTGCAACTTCATGGCGGCTACGGCTATCTGATGGACTATCCGATCGAGCGCTTCTGGCGCGACTTGCGCGTGCATTCGATCCTCGAGGGCACCAACCAGGTGATGCGGATGATCATCGGCCGGGATTTGACGCGCCAGTGACCGATCTATCCCCCGCAGCGCTGTGGCAGGACGCGCTGGCCAACATTACCAGCGCGATGACGTCCGCCGCGCGCGCGCCGATCAAGAGCGAGGCGACGCGGCCGTACGATCCGCTCGCGCTGATGCGGACGATGACCGAGTTCGCCGTCGGATTGGGCCAGCACCCGCAGCAATTGCTCGAAGTGCAGTTGCAGGCCGCGCGCGAATGGGGCGATTTCTGGTCGTCGGCCTTCCTGCCGAAGGCCGAGGCGGAGAAGCCGCGCGACCGCCGCTTCGCGTCGCCCGAATGGGAGGCGAACCCCTATTACCGCACGCTGCGCGATGCTTACTTGCTCGCCTCGAAGCAAATCCGCTCGGTCGCCGCCGTAGCGGATAAAGGCGGCCCCAACGCCGCAATGATCGATTTCCTGACCGACCAGTATCTCAACGCGATCGCACCGACCAACTTCGCGATGACCAACCCCGACGTGGTCAAGCGCACCGTCGAGACCGGCGGCGCCAACCTTGCGCAGGGCTTCGCGCATCTGATCGAGGATGTCGCGGAAGGCAAAGGTATCGTCCGCCGCCGTACCGCCGACGCGTTCGAAAAAGGCAAGACGATCGCCGCGACGCCGGGCAGCGTGGTGTTCCAGAATCACTTGTTCCAGCTGATTCAGTACGACCCCGCGACCAAGGACGTCGCCGCCGAGCCGCTGCTCTACGTCCCGCCGCTGGTGAACAAATTTTACATGATCGACCTTCAGCCCAAGTCGAGTCTCGTCAAATGGCTAGTCGATCAGGGCCGGACGGTGTTCGTCATTTCGTGGATCAACCCCGACCAAAGTCATCGCGACTGCGGGGTGGAACAATATGTGCTCGACGGCATCGTCGAGGCGATCGGGCAGGCGCGCGCCAAATCGGGCGCGGACAAGGTCGATCTGTTCAGTTTCTGCCTCGGCGGCACGCTCGTGTCGGTCGCGCTCGCCTGGCTGCAGGCCAAGGGCCGCGCCGTCGAGGTCAACACCGCCACCTTGATCGGCAGCATGGTCGATTTCGCCGATATGCGCGATTGGGCGGCGTTCGTCCATGAAGCGCATCTAGAGGCGCTCGAAGGACATCTCGAGCGGCAGGGGTTCATCGATTCGACCGAGTTGCAGCAATTGTTTGCCGCGGTGCGATCGAACGATCTGATCTGGTCGTCGGTAATCAACCACTATCTGCTCGACAAGGCCGCGCCGCCGAGCGACCTGCTCTATTGGTTCGAGGATGGCGCGCGCATTCCGCATGCGTTTCTCAAGAGCTATAATCGCGGCCTGCTCGCATCCAACGCGCTTAAGGAAAAGACCGGGTTCGCGGTCGGCGGGGTCGAGATCGACTTGGCCGACGTCGAAACCCCAATCTTCCTGATCGCGCTCAAGGACGATCACGTTTCGGCGTGGAGTGCGGTGTACGACGGCGGCAAATTGTTCGGCGGGCCGGTGACGTTCGTGCTCGGCGGGTCGGGGCACAATGCCGGGGTGATCAACCCGCCCGCCGCCAACAAGCACGGTTTCTGGACTGGCAATTCGCGGCCGGCGTCCGCCGAGGACTGGCTGTCGTGCGCGATCAAACATGAAGGCTCGTGGTGGCCGACCTGGGACCAGTGGCTGGCCGATCACGGATCCGGCGACCGCGTCCCCGCCCGCCAGCCCGCCGACGCGATCGAGCCCGCGCCGGGCAGCTACGTTTCCATCACGCACTAAAGGGGCTTTGCGTGAACCTGATGACGACCGATGACGTCCGTACCTATATCGACAAATGCGCCGGGCGGCTGAGCCTGAACCGGCCCAAGGCGCTGCATTCGCTGAACCTCGACATGGTGCAGGCGATGACGCGCGCACTGCTCGACTGGCGGAGCAATCCCGACGTGCGGATCGTGCTGATCGACCATGCCGAGGGGCGGGGGTTCTGCGCGGGCGGGGACGTGGTGGCGATCGCCAACGATGTGCCTACAGGCGCGACCGTCGGGCGCGAATTCTTCTTTCACGAATATCGTTTGAACCATCTCATGTACACGTACCCCAAGCCGGGCGTGGCGTTCATGGATGGGGTGACGATGGGCGGCGGAGTCGGGATTTCCTGCCCGTGCCGCTATCGCGTGGCGACCGAGCGGACCTTGTTCGCGATGCCCGAGACGACGATCGGGCTGTTCCCCGATGTCGGCGGCGGGCGCTATCTGTCGCGGTTGCGCGGGCGGAGCGCGCAGTATCTGGCGCTGACCGGGGCGCGGCTCGACGGCGCGGATTGCGTCGCGTTGGGGTTGGCCAATTTCTATCTGCCGTCGGAAGCGCTGGATGAAGTGAAGGCGCAGATTTGTGCGACGCCGGAAAAGACCGAATCCATTTTGGCGGGTGCCACTGTGACCCCGCCGCCCGCGAAGATCGTCGCACAGCTTCCGGATATCGACCGGCTGTTCGCCTCGGACGATTTCGATACGATCCTCGCCGCGCTCGAGGCCGATGGCGCCGAATGGGCGACCAAGCAACTCACCACGCTCGCTGGGCGCTCGCCGACCTCGTGCAAAGTCTCGCTCAAGATGCTGGTCGAAAGCCCGCGTCACATGCATTTCGTCGATGAGATGCGGATGGAATATGCGATCATGATCCGCATGTACCAGGCGCCCGATTTCGCCGAGGGCGTCCGCGCGCTGTTGATCGACAAGACCGGCGACCCGCAATGGACCCCGGCAACCGCGGCCGGCGTTACCGACGCGATGGTCGACGCCTATTTTCAGCCGCTTCCCGCCGACCAGGCGTGGAGCCCGCTGCCGCCGAACAAGGAGTGACGTGATGGCGACCTATGAAACCCTGCTGGTCGAGCAGCGCGGCGGCGTGACGCTGGTCACGCTCAACCGCCCGCAGGCGCTCAATGCGCTCAACAATCAGGTGCTCGGCGAGCTGGTCGCGGCGACGCAGGCGTTCGACGCCGACGCTAGCCAGGGCTGCGCGGTACTGACCGGGAGCGAAAAGGCGTTCGCGGCGGGGGCCGATATCAAGGAGATGCAGCCGCAATCGTTCGGGCAGATGTACGGCGACAATTACTTTGCCGGATGGGAGATGTTCACGCGCACGCGCAAACCCGTGATCGCGGCGGTCGCGGGGTTCGCGCTGGGCGGCGGGTGCGAGCTGGCGATGATGTGCGACTTCATTCTCGCCGCCGACACCGCGAAATTCGGCCAGCCCGAGATCAAGCTCGGCGTCGCGCCCGGCATGGGCGGTAGCCAGCGCCTCACGCGGGCCGTGGGCAAGGCCAAAGCGATGGAGATGTGCCTGACCGGGCGCTTCATGGACGCCGAGGAAGCCGAGCGCGCGGGCCTCGTGTCGCGGATCGTCCCGGCGGCCGATCTGGTCGACGAAGCGGTCAAGGTCGCCACCGCGATCGCCGGGATGGCGCCGCTCGCGGTCAAGGCGAACAAGGAAATGGTCAACGCCGCGTTCGAGACGATGCTGGGGCAGGGGATACAGTTCGAACGGCGGTTGTTCCACGGGCTGTTCGGCAGCGAGGACCAGAAGGAAGGCATGACCGCGTTCGTCGAGAAGCGGCCGGGCAAGTGGGTAGGAAAATAACATGGCACGCGTCGCATTTATCGGGCTGGGCAATATGGGCGGCGGGATGGCCGCGAACCTGGCGCAGAAGGGCCATGACGTCCGCGCGTTCGATCTGTCGGCGGACGCGCTCGACAAAGCGAAGGCCGCCGGGTGCCTTCCCGTCGCGAGCGCGGTCGAGGCGTGCGACGGGGCCGAGGCCGTGGTGACGATGCTGCCCGCGGGCAAGCATGTCGAGGCGGTCTACACCGACAGCGTGTTCGCCGCCGCGCCGCCGTCCGCGATCCTGATGGACTGCTCGACGATCGACGTCGCCACCGCCAAGCGCGTCGGCGAAGCCGCGCTGGCCAAAGGCCTGACGATGGTCGATGCCCCCGTGTCGGGCGGGATCGCCGCGGCCAATGCGGGGACGCTGACCTTCATGGTCGGCGGCTCGGCGGACGGGTTCGACCGCGCGCAGCCGTTCCTCGCCGACATGGGCAAGGCGGTGATTCACGCCGGCGGATCGGGCGCGGGGCAGGCGGCCAAGATCTGCAACAACATGGTGCTCGGCGCGGAGATGATCGCGACGTGCGAGGCATTCCTGCTCGCCGACAAACTGGGCCTCGACCCGCAGAAATTCTTCGAGATCGCCAGCGTCTCGTCGGGGCAGTCTTGGTCGCTGACCAGCTATGCGCCGTGGCCCGGCGTCGGGCCGGAGACGCCCGCCGACCGCGATTATCAGGGCGGCTTCGCGACCGCGCTGATGCTCAAGGACTTGCGGCTGGCGATGGAGGCCGCGGCGTCGGTCAATGCCGACACGCCGATGGGGGCGAAGGCGGCGGAATTGTACCAGGCGTTCGCCGATGCGGGGAACGGCGGGCTCGATTTCTCGGCGATCATCCGCGCGCTCGGTAAATGAGCGTCGCTTTCCGCCGCGAGAGCGACGAGGAGCATAAGGAGCCGCGCTTCGAATTGCCGATCCCGGCGGGGCCGAATCTCGTCACCGAAAACGGCGTCGCGCTGATCGACGCGCGCATCGCCGAACTCGAAGCCGAACAGCCGACCGCCGACGAGGCCCGCCGCGCCGAAATCGCCCGGAGCCTGCGCTACTGGCACACCCGCCGAGTCACCGCGATCGCCGCGCCCGCGCCGCCCGCCGACGAAATCGCGTTCGGATCGCGCATGCGGGTCCGCATGGACGGCGTGGAGCGCGACATCCGCATCGTCGGCGACGACGAGGCCGATCCGGCGGCGGGGCTGATCGCCTTCTCCGCCCCGCTCGCCCGCGCGCTGATCGGCGCGGGGGAGGGGGAGACGGTCGAGATGCCCGGGCGCGAGGGGGCGATCTTGGTGGTGGCGATCCTCCCTTAACCGTCACCCCGGCCTCGTGCCGGGGTCCACCGCGCCGCGACCTAGTCGAGCGAGCATCTTGTCACGGAACAAGCCGCTTGGTGGACCCCGGCACAAGGCCGGGGTGACGAAGTAGGAAAGGTCGTCAAGGAAGCGGTTTCCAAACGCCTGCTTGAAATGTTGGAAATTCAGGCAGAATTGGTCGGCTGTGCCTCAGCCCCTCACCCGCGCCCAGCAACTCGAAAACGCCGCGTTCCTCAAAAACCTGCGGCGCACCGGCAACGTGACCACGGCGGCTCGCTTGCTGGGCGTCGCACCTTGCACGTTCAATCGGCGGCGTGCGCGTTTCCCGGGCTTCGCGCTGAGATGGGACGCGGCGCTGGCGCTGGCGCATGCCACGCTGGCGGCCAAGCCGGCCGGCTCGGCGGCGCCCTCGTCCGGCGAACCGCGTATCTGGCGGACCGGCGGCGGCCGGCGGCAGCTTCGCCGGGCCAAGGCTGGGCTGATCGAGCATGCCGGGCGGCAGCGCTTCCTCGCGGCGCTCAGCGCGACGGCGAACGTTGCGCAGTCCGCCGCCGCGGTCGGCCACGCGGCATCCTCCTTCTATCGCATGCGGGATCGCGACCCCGCGTTCGCCCGCGAATGGCAACTCGCGCTGGAGATGGGGTACGAACGGCTCAAGATGGCGTTGCACGAAAGCGCGCAGGTCGAATCGTTCGCCGACGACGATTGGCGCCGCAACGATCCGCCCGCCATGCCGCCGATGACCGTCAATCAGGCGCTGCAGCTGATGTACCTGCATCAAAAGGAAGCACGATTGGGGCGCACTCCCGACCCGATGCGGCAACGGCCGGGTGAAACGCCGGACGTGGTGTCGAAACGGCTCGCCTTGCTCTACGAGGCAGGGCAGGAGCGCCGGCGGATGCAATTCCGCATCGCGGAGGCCGAACGGCTGGCGCGCGGCCAGCCGACGCACTTCGACTGGGCGCCGGGCGAGTTGCCCGACCTGAGCCAAGTGACGGGATGGTCGAGGGCGGGCGGCAAGCCGGCGACCGACCCGAGCCGCGCGCTGTTCGGCGGGTGGCGGCTGGGGGATATTCCCAAGGGGAAGCGAAGGGGGGGAGGGTGAGGCGGTGAGCGAGCCTTCAGGCTCGCGCCGAGCGTCGCAGTCGTGCGGTCACCGCTCGCTGATCGTTTCCCTGCCTTACCAACCCCTGGCCGCGTCGACGACCTTGGCATCGCCAGGACCGGGTTTATCGCTCTGACCGTCGCGCCCGGCGCGCACCCGCCACGTGCGCGGCAACCACCCGATCGCCCCGGCAACGATCGGTTCGATCAACGCCGCCAGCGATTTCTGCCACCGTAGCTCGATCGTGTAGAACATCGCTATCGCTAGTGCGACCGTCATCGCCGTGGCGATCAGGATGCGGGGGAATAACGCCGGGAAAACAGGCGCCAGTTCGCGTATGATTACCAGCCCGACATACTGGTGCACCAGATAGAGCGAGTAACTGGTCAGCCCGATGAGCGTGACGGCGCGCGGCAGCCGAAGCCACGTCAGGCGAAAGACAATCGCCGCAAACACCGCGATCAGTGGGCCGAGCCAGATCACGCCGGCGTAGCGCGGGCTGGTCGGCAGCAAGGCGAGCGCCACGACCGCAGGCAGGATCGCGCTCCGCGCCGGCTTGTCGCGGAATTCGTAGCAAACCGACCCGACGAGAAACATCGGGGCAAATGGACCGATCAGGACGCTCTGGGCGACCACGGTCAGAACATGCCCGGCCGGCCAGCCCCATCCTTCGGCGTGCGTCAGCACGCTTCCCATCGCCGCAAACGCCGCCCAGGCAAGCGACACGTTACGGCCGCGCATGAGAAAATAGATAAGCCCGAACCAGAAGTAGAATTTCGCTTCTACGATCAGCGACCAGTACGCGTCATCGACGAAACCCCACGACGGCACGACGTCGAACCAGACCAGATTGCCGGCCGCGACCGTCGGCGTGACTTCGTAACCCGGTAGTCCGAACCAGCTGACCAGTGCGAAGGTCAGCACGACCCCGGCCATATAAGCTGGCTGCAGTCGCGCGAAGCGCCGTGCCCAGAACGCGGCGAGCGTCCTCGACCGTTCCAGCGTCATGAAGATGCAGAAGCCGCTGACCATGAAGAAAAGGTCGACGCCGGCCCAGCCCAGGTCGAAGCGGAACGGCACGCTTTGGGCATGCCAGCGCGACGTGAAGTGGTACAACAGCACGCTGACGATCGCGACCGCCCGCAACAGGTCGATGTTATCCAGCCGTACAGGGGCGACCTTTTCCGCTGCCGTCACACCCTGTCCCCGCATCGCCAACCACCGCGGGTAGCAAATCGACTGGCATCGTCAAAGGCGCGCCCGGTATTTGCGGCGAGGCTCGGATCGATTGCTTGCGGCGTGTTGCCAATCGACCGTCACATGTCGCACGGACCGCCACGCTTGCATGTCGCGCCGCGCCGTGGAGAGTCTTCGGTCCGGCCTGAAAAGTGGATGCCATGAAATATCGCAAGCTCGGCAACAGCGACCTCGACGTGTCGGAAATCTCGCTGGGGTCGTGGCTGACCTATGGCGTGCGGATCGAGGCGGATCGGACGCGCGCGTGCCTCGACCGGGCGTTCGACCTGGGGATCAACTTCATCAACACCGCCAATAAATATGGTCGGGGAAGCGCGGAAACCGTGCTCGGTGAGGCGCTCGCCGGCCGGCCGCGCGATGCCTATGTGCTTGCGACGACGGTCTATTTTCCGATGAGCGAGACGGACAAGGGCTTGTCGCGCCGCCAGATCCTGAAGCAGATCGATGGATCGTTGCAGCGGCTGCGGACCGATTATGTCGATCTCTATCAATGCCATCGCTACGATCCGGACACGCCGCTCGAGGAAACGATGGAGGCGCTCACCGACATCGTCCGGCAGGGCAAGGTTCGCCACATCGGGTTCAGCAACTGGTCGCCGAAGCAGATCGAAGACGCGCTTGCGCTTCCCGGCGTCGAGCGGTTCGTGTCGAGCCAGCCGCAATATTCGCTGCTGCAGCGGCGCGCGGAGGCCAAGGTCATGCCGCTGTGCGCGGCCAATGGCATTTCGCAGATCGTCTATTCGCCGCTCGCGCAAGGGGTGCTGTCCGGCAAATATGCGCCCGGTATGCCGTTGCCCGAGGGAACCCGCGCCGCCAGGGACACGATCGGCGGCGGAATCCACAACTGGTTGCGCCCGGAGGTTCTCCAGGCCGTGCAGCTCCTCAAGCCGATTGCGCAGGAGGCGGGCTGCACGATGGCGCAATTCGCGCTGGCGTGGATATTGCGCGAGCCGAACGTGGCGTCCGCGATCGTCGGTGCCAGCTGCCCCGACCAGCTCGACGAAACCGCCTCCTCCTCGGGCCTGCATGTCGATCCGGCGCTGTTCGTGCGCGCAGAGGCTATCGTCGCGCGCATCGGGTGGCGGCAGGAACATCGATTGGCCGCTATTCCGCTCCACCTCGCGCGGCGCATCCTGACGGCTACCGGCATTAAACGGCCGTAGCGCCGCATATTCCCCTCTCCCGCGACACACGGTAGGACCGCCCCAAGAGCAAGACCGGGGGAGAATGGAATGGCGACGCTGGCACCGGAGGAATTGCGGCCCGATCCCAGCCCGTCGGACATCCGGCTGGTCATCACCGCGTCGTCGCTCGGCACGTTGTTCGAGTGGTACGACTTCTTCATCTACGGCACGCTCGCCGCGGTCATCGGCAAGACCTTCGTGCCGTCGGACAACGAGCTGGTGCGCAACCTGCTCGTCTGGGCGGGGTTCGCGGTGGGGTTCGGGTTCCGGCCGCTGGGCGCGGTGCTGTTCGGGTTTCTCGGCGACCGGCTCGGGCGCAAATACACCTTTCTCGTGACGATCACGCTGATGGGCATCGCGACCGCGGGGATCGGGTTCATCCCGCCCGCGTCGCAGATCGGGCTGTGGGCGCCGGCCATCGTCGTCTTGTTGCGCGTGATGCAGGGGCTGGCGCTGGGCGGCGAATATGGCGGGGCGGCGATCTACGTCGCCGAGCATTCGCCGCCGGGCAAAAGCGGGTTTTACACCAGCTTCATCCAGGCGAGCGTCGCGGGCGGGTTCATCCTCAGCCTCGCGGTCGTGCTGCTGACCAAGTTCACGGTGGGCGGCGACGCCTGGGCGGTATGGGCGTGGCGCTTCCCGTTCATCTTCTCGCTCGGGCTGCTCGCGGTGTCGCTGTGGATGCGGTTGAAGCTCAGCGAAAGCCCGGTGTTCAAGGCGATGAAGGATGCCGGCGAGACGGTGAAGAACCCGTTCAAGGAGAGCCTGACCTATCCCGGCAACCCCAAACGGCTGTTCGTCGCGCTGTTCGGGATCGCGGCGGGACTGACGGTGATCTGGTACACCGCGCTGTTTTCGACGCTGACCTTCCTGACCAATACGATGCGGGTCGAGGAGACCGCCGCGCAATTGATCGTCGGGTTCGGCGGGCTGTGCGGGCTGTTCTGGTTCATCGTGTTCGGGCGGCTGTCCGACCGCGTGGGCCGGAAAGCGCCGATCGTGATCGGCTATGCGCTGACGCTCGTCATGCTGTTCCCGATCTTCTGGGTGATCGGCGGCGCGGCGAACCCCGACCTCGTGCACGCCAACAAGCGCTCGCCGGTGATCGTCAGCGGGCCGCAGTGCACGTACGACGTGTTCGCCCCGAATCAGGCCGATCAATGCGGCCAGCTGCTCGATTATTTCTCCAAGAAGGGCGTCGCCTATACCAAGGGGTCGACCCCCGCGGTGGTGGTGATCATCGGCGGCGAGGCGGTCGCCGACACCAGCCCCGCCGGGCTCGACGCCGCGCTGAAGGATGCGGGCTATAGTCTCGACAAGGTCAGGCCGACCGCGTGGGGGATCGCCGCGATCCTGTTCGCGATGCTGGTGATGAGCGCGCTGGCCGGGGCGACCTACGGCCCGGTCGCGGCGTTGCTCGCGGAGATGTTCCCGCCGCGCATCCGCTACAGCTCGATGTCGATTCCCTATCATATCGGCACGGGGTATTTCGGCGGATTCCTCCCCTTGATCAGCCAGTTGATCGTCGCCAAGACCGGCAATCCCTATGCGGGGCTATGGTACACCTGGGGCGTCGTGCTGTTCGCGTTGATCGTCGCGCTGTGGGGCTTGAAGTGGAAGGGGGAGACGGTTCCGGCATGAAGCGCGTGATCCTGGGCGCCGCAATTTTCGTCGCCACGCCGCTGGCGGCGCAGACCGTTCCGCCGCCGCTCAGTCCTTCGGTGCCGGTCGCGCCTGCGCCTGCACCCGCGCCGGACCCGATGGCGTCGTACGTGGTCGCGAGCAGCGAGATCGAGACGCCCAAGGGCAAGATGCCGCTGCAGTTGCTGATCGATGGCGACGATGCGGCGGTGCGCGGGATCGTGCCCGGCGAAACGTCGTGGCGGTATCTCCGCATCGGCGCCGATCCCGACACCGCGCTGCGCTTGCTCGCCGACCGGCGGCTGGCCTTTCTGTGGACCCCGTTGCTCGCCTGGACCGCGTCCGATCTGGGGGCGCTGCGGCGGCGGATGGTCGAGCGTGCCGAGCACGCCTACGAGGTCGCGTCGCCGATCACGCCGCAGAATTCGGCCGACTCGGTGGTGCGGCCGCCGACCCGCGCGCTGCTCCAGCTCGCCAACGTGCTGTTCCGCGCCGGTTACGTCGATCGCGCGCTCAAGCTGGTCGAGGACGACCGCGCGCGGCGCACGCTCAAGTCGAACTGGGACCAGATGGAATGGGTGATCCTGACCACGCGCGAGGGCAATCTGCTGATCGCGGCCGGCCGCTATGACGAAGCGATCGCGTTGTGGGCCGACGCGCGTCAGCGGATCGGGCACGACAATGTGTTCGGGGTCAATCTCGACGTGAATCGCGCCGCCGCGCTGGCGAATGTCGGCCGGTATGCAGAGGCGCTGGCGACGATCGTCGACGCGCGGACGCAGTTCGATGGCGGCAAGGAGAAGAACAAGCGCGGCGCGGTCCAGCTCGACGGCAGCGACCGCCAGTTCGAATGGATCCGCGGCTGCGCGCTGACCGGCCTGGGCCGCAAGGACGAAGCGCGCGCCGCATTCGCAACGGTGCTGACCGCACCCGAGCCCGTCGACCCGTTCTTCAAGACCGAGAATAACGATCAGCTGCGCTACCGCGTGTATTTCTGCACGCGCGATTCGGCCGCGCTGGCGACCTATGCCACGGCGGATATCGATACCGCCGTTTTGGCGCCGGGTTCGTTCCTGTTCCTGCAACCGGCGTGGCGCACCACCAACGATCCCGGCGGGATGATCGCCGCCACGCGCAATAACGCGGGATTGCGGATGGCGGCGGCGCGGTGGATGCGCGAATTGCCGCCCGCTTTGGTGCCGGCGCTCAACGGCTGGCGGTGACGGCGCGGCTGGCGTCGCCCGGCGGCGGCGTTTAGGTGGCCCCATGACTAGCGCCCCCTTACGCCTGCGTCGCGACGCCGACGCGTTGACCGCCAATTGGCGCGCGCTCGCGCGGATGAGCGGCGGCGCGGCGTGCGGTGCCGCGGTCAAGGCCGACGGTTACGGGCTCGGCGCGACATGGGTGGCGACAACGCTGGCGGCGGCGGGGTGCCGCGATTTCTTCGTCGCGACCTGGGCGGAAGCCGAGGCGCTGGCGCCGCTCGACCTGCCCGCGCTGTCGGTCCTGCACGGCGTGCGCGACGAGGATGTGGCGGCCGCGCTGTCGGGCGTGGCAACGCCGGTGATCAGCACCGCCGCGCAGGCCGCGCGCTGGCGGGCGGCGGGCGGCGGCGCGTGTCACGTCATGCTCGACACGGGCATGAACCGGTTGGGGCTTGGCACGGACGATCTCGCCGGGGGGGCGCTCGAGGGGCTGGCGATCGATACGCTGATGAGCCACCTCGCCTCCGCCGACGAGGATTCGCCCAAGAACGACGACCAGCGCCGCCGCTTCGTCGCGATGGCGGACGGGGTAGTTGCCAAGCGGTTGAGCCTCGCCAATTCCGCCGGGATCGCGCTCGGCGCGGACTTTGCCTTCGATCTGACGCGCCCGGGCCTCGCGCTTTACGGCGGGGTGCCGCGGCCCGATTTGGCCGGTGCGATCGTTCAGGTCGCCTTCCCGCTAGCGCAAGTGCTGCAACGCCGCACCGTCGCGGCCGGCGAGACGGTGGGGTACAACGCGACCTGGACAGCGTCGGCCGATACCGAGGTCGCAATCCTCAACATCGGGTATGCCGACGGCTATTGGCGCGGCTTTTCGGGGCATGGGCGCGCGCTGCACGATGGCGCGGCGCTGCCCCTGCTCGGGCGCGTGTCGATGGACCTGATCGCGGTCGATGTGACGGCGCACGACGTCGCCGAGGGCGATTGGCTCGACGTGGATTACAACCTGCCGCGCGCCGCGGCGCAATCGGGGATGTCGCAATACGAGTTGCTCACCGGGCTGGGGGGACGATTCGACCGTCTATCCTGACGGCTGCGCGCGGGCCTCTTACCAAATGGAAAAGCCGGGAACAGAGTTGGGTCGCGCGGGCACGGTTTTTATGCCAGTTTGATGCGGTGACCCTTACCATCGCCGAAGCCGAACAACTTACGCGTGCCGGAGCCGCGGCAATTCAACGCGGCGATCACGATACCGCCAAACGCGACCTCGACATATTGGCCAGGAGCGGCCGCGCGAATGTGCAGATTTGGCTGATGCTCGCGCATTGCTGCAGCAAGTTGAGCGATTGGCCCGCGGCGGAAACCGCCGCCGACGCCGTCCTCGCGAAGGATGAAGGAAACGTCCGCGCGCTGATCATCAAGGGCGATGCGCGTGTAGCCTCAGGCGACCTGCGCGCGGGCGCCAGCCTGTACGGGGCGGCTGTCCGGCGTGCGTCGCTGGTGCCCGCCTTGCCCTCCGATCTGCGGGTGGAAGTCGCGCGGGTCGAACAGGCGATCGTCACGACACAGGACGCGTTCGCGGCGGAGCTGTCGGCGCGCATCGCGGCCGCCGGTGTCGCGTCGCCATCGGCGCGCTTTGCGGAATCGGTCGATATCCTGTGCGAGAAGAAGCAGGTCTATCGCCAGGAACCCACCGCCTATTTTTTCCCGCAGCTGCCGCAACGGCAATTTTACGAACGCGAGGAATTCGATTGGGTCGAGACGATCGAGGCGGCGGCCGGCGATATGCTGGAAGAATTGCGCGACGCGCTTGCCGATAACGCGCCATTCAAGCCGTATTTCGAATCACGCGAAGATCGTCCAAGCTACGATTTCCACGGGCTGCTCGACAATCCGGCGTGGAGCACGCTGTATTTGTTCGAAAACGGCGCGCCGGTAGCTGACAATGTGGCGCGCTTCCCCAAAACGTTCGCTGCCTTGCAGCACGCCCCGGCGCCCCACATTACCGTCCGTGCGCCGTCGATGCTGTTCTCGCTGCTGCAGGGCGGAGCGCGGATCGCGCCGCATAATGGCATGATCAACACCCGACTCATTTGCCACTTGCCGCTGATCGTGCCGCCTGGCTGCGGCTTTCGCGTCGGCAACGAAACGCGCGAATGGGAAGTCGGAAGGGTGATGATTTTCGACGATTCGATCGAGCACGAAGCCTGGAACGACAGCGATCAGGATCGCGTCATCGTCATCTTCGACATCTGGCGGCCGGAACTGACCGATGACGAGCGGCGATCGGTAACGGCGATTTTCGAGGCGATCGACGCCTAGGGCCGGTATTCAATTGGCACGTGCCAATTGAATACCGGCCCTGGAACCCGGCGCGCCGGGCGCAAAAAAAAGGGGGCCGCAAGCGGCCCCCTTTCGATATTGGGCGAGGCCTTAGAAGTTGACCTTCGCGCCTGCGTAGAAATAGCGGCCGATATTCTCGTACGGCACGCCGCCTTCGTTGCCGACCAGGCCGAGCGGCGGCATCGTGTCGAATGCATTGTCCACGCCGACATAGAAGTTGAACTTCTTGCTCACATCGATGTCGAGCTTGAAGGCATGATAGAATATTGCCGGGTACCAGACCTGAGCGGTGTTGTCGGCATTCTGCGGCGGACGGCCATCGACCGCGAAATAATTCTCGTATGCGCCGATCGTCTGTTTGCCGAGATAGTTGACCGACCAGTGGAACGTGAACGGACCGGCGCCAAGGCCGATGTTCAGGTTGGCCGCGAGTGCCGGATCGCCCAGTTCCGACTTGATCCGGTCGCGGAACGTCGGATTGGTCGGGCTGGTGAAGTTGTCGCGACGAATGACGTACGTCGCGAGCGCCCGCACATCGAGCCTGAACCCACCGAATTTATGGGTGTAATCGAGCTCGAAGTCGATGCCGTCGGCCTTGAACTGCGCAAAGTTCACGCCCGCCGAGGTTAGCGCCGGGTTCTTGAACGTCGAGTCCGCGTTGCGCGGGTTCAACAATGCGCAATATTGGTTGCTGAGCGACGGCAGATCGTAGCATTGATTGAGGATGGTCTGCGCACTCAATACCGCGATCAGGTTGTTCACGCGGATGCGATAGTAATCCGCCGAGAAGCTGAACCCGGGAATGAACCGCGGCGTCAGGACGCCGCCGATCGTCAGGCTCTTCGAGGTTTCCGGTGTCAGGAACTTATTACCCGACGACAGGAAGCCGGTGCTCGCAGTGCGGGCCGGCGTGTTGACGAATCCGACCGGGACACCCGCCGCCGCGCAGTTGGTCGGACGGCTGGTCGTGCCGTTGCCGATATTCGCCACGTCGCACGGATCGGCGATGAACGCGAAGTTCTGCGACGCCGGGGAGAACAAGTCACTGAGCGTCGGCACGCGCACCGACTTCGAGTAGTTCGCCCGGAAGCGGATATCGCGGACCGGCGCCCAAGTGGAACCGACGTTCCATGCGAAGGTGTGCCCGGCACTGGTATTATAGTCCGAATAGCGCGCCGCGCCGGTGACCGTCAGTTCCTTGAAGAAGGGCAAGTCCCTCAACAACGGAATTTCAAGCTCGCCGAACGCTTCCTTGACCTCGAAAGCTTGCGGGTTGAACGGCTTGAACGCGTTGAAGAACGTGCCGCCCGCCGACGACAACGGATCGGCCAGCGAGCTCGCGGTCTCACGACGATATTCGCTGCCGACCACGAACCGGACCGGGCCGCCGGGCAGCGAGAACAGCTGCGACGAGTCGCCGCCGATATAGGCGAGGACGTCGAGCTCGGACGCCTTCTGATCGAGATACGAGGTCGTATTGACGAAGTTGAGCGCCGCCTGGCTGGGCGCGCCGTTGCCGAGCAGGTTGATCGGCACGCAATCCGGCCGTGTGACCGTGACCTGGTTGACGCGGCAGACGATCTGGCCGGCGCCGTTTCGCACTGCATCGTAAGCGAGCAGGAATCCGTCGAAATTGCCCGCCAGATCCGTCAACTTGAGGTCGTTCAGTTCGTCCTGGTGGATTTTGACCTCGCCATAAGTGGCGGAGATTTCATAGTTCCAGTCGGTATTGAACGTGCCCTTGACGCCGCCGACGATGCGCCACGTGTCGCGCTTGATCCTTTCCTGACGGCCGCCGAAATCGACGTTGAAGCGGTTGAGCGCGAAGGTACCCGTCGCGACGTTGGTGCAGACACCGATGTTCTGCAACGCGGCCAGGTTGCTGCCCGTCAGATAGGCGTTGTCGCAGCGCGGGTTGGGCGCGCCGATCGTCGATGACACCGACGAGAAGAAGCTCGGCTGGCCCTCCTGCAACGCGCGCAGACGGACATATTTGCCCTCGAAGAACGGCACGAACGCCGGGCTGATTTCGAAATGCGCCAGCACGTTGGCGGTGAAGCGCTTCAACCCTGGCGCCAGCTGGCCGGTATCGCGCAACGTTGAACCGGGAACGGCGGCGTTGGGCGCATCGATGATGTTGCCCGAACCGACCGGACGGAAGTCGTACGCCGGAATATCCTGAACCAGATTGCTATTGGCATCGAAGCGGAAGATGCGCTGTACGCCCTGCGCCGTGCCGGCATTGAGGCAACGCGCGAGGCCGAGGGCCGCATTGACGCCGGCAGGCGCGAGCGTCGTGTTCGTGCACGCGACGGCCGTATTCACGCCGCCGACAAGAATTATGGGATTGGCCGCCAGCACCGTGCCGCCATTCGAGATCGTCCCGTTGCGCACGCCGCAGAAGAACACGTTGTCGGGAACGCCGTTGCCCGACTGCGGTTCGCCCGCCGTATTCTCGTTGAGATTGAGCTGGCAGCGGCCGGTAAAGGCGCCCGTCAGGTCGTTGCGGTCCCGGAGATACAGCGCGTCGCCGGTCGTATATTCCAGGTTGAGCGCGACATTGCCGCGACCGTCGGCAAAATTCTGCCCGGCGGTCAGCGAAACGAACCGGATGGGACGATCGCCGCGGCTCGATACGCCGCTCTGCCCCTTCAGCGTGATACCCTGATACTTGTCCTTCAGAATGAAGTTGACCACGCCGGCAACGGCGTCCGAGCCGTAAACCGCGGAACTGCCGCCGGTGATGATGTCGACCCGCTCGATCAAATCGGTCGGGATCGTATTGGTGTCGATGATGAAGTCGCCCGGCTGCGCCGTGATGTGGCGGCGGCCGTTGACCAGCACCAGCGTGCGGGTCGTGCCGAGGCCGCGAAGGTCGAGCTCGTTGAGGCCGGTGGTGCCGATGAAGCGAGTCGAGTTCGCCTGGCTGAACGTCGAGCGGAGCGACGGCAAGTCGTTGAGCGCGTCGCCGATGCTGATATCGCCGTTCTGGGTAAGTTCGGCGCCGCTGAGCGAGGTCACGGGAACGTTCGATTCCTCTTGCGGACGGCGAATGCGCGAACCGGTGATGAGGATGTCGGTGTCCGCATTGGCTTGATCGCCGGCCGCGGGCGTCGTTTGCGGCGCGTCCGCCGGTACCGCCTCGGCGGTCACTGCCGGCTTGTCGGCTGCCTTGTCGGCCGCGTAGGCAAATTGCGGCGCGAGCAAGCCGCACGACACGAGCGCCGTCGCGGACAAAAAGCGTGAGATCTTCATGCTGAACCCCTAAATACGGTGCTCCCCAGCACCTTCAGCGTCCAACTGAACGGTTTTGCCGCACCAGTGCAAGGCCGCAGCCCTGTTTATGTCAGAGGCGTCGCAATTTGTGTCAAATTGTATCAAAAATGCCACGATAGGGCAGAGTAGCTGGCTCATCGCTACTAAGTCTTTGCAAGAGTGCCCAAGTTTCTAAAGCATTCGGCGATTATCGCTCGATGCACATCGCGATGCCCATCCCGCCGCCGATGCACAAAGTAGCGAGGCCCTTCTTCGCGTCGCGCTTGCCCATTTCATAGATCAGCGTGGTCAGTACGCGCGCGCCGCTCGCGCCGATCGGGTGGCCGATCGCGATCGCGCCGCCATTGACGTTGACCTTGCTCGCGTCCCAGCCAAGCTCCTTGCCGACCGACAAGGCTTGCGCGGCGAAGGCTTCGTTAGCTTCGATCAGGTCGAGGTCGGCGATCGTCCAGCCGGCCTTCTCCAGCGCGCGGCGCGACGCCGGGACCGGGCCGATGCCCATGATCGACGGATCGACGCCCGCCGAGGCCCAGGACTTGATCGTCGCGAGGATCGGACTGCCGCGGCGTTCGGCTTCGGCGCGGCTCATGATGACGAGCGCGGCGGCGCCGTCGTTGAGCCCCGACGCATTGGCGGCGGTGACGGTGCCGTCCTTCTTGAAGGCGGGCCGCACGCCCGACACGCTGTCGATCGTCACCCCGGCGCGGATATATTCGTCGTCGGCGACGATCGTGTCGCCCTTGCGGCCCTTGACCGTCACGGGCGCGATCTCGTCCTTGAATCGCCCCGCCGACCTTGCGGCTTCCGCCTTGTTCTGGCTGGCAACCGAGAAGTCGTCCTGTTCGGCGCGCGTCACCTGGTATTGCTCGGCGAGGTTCTCCGCGGTGATCCCCATGTGATAGCCGTTGAACACGTCGGTCAGCCCGTCCTTGACCATCGTATCGACCAGGCTGAGATCGCCCATCTTGGTGCCGCCGCGCAAATGCTGCGCATGCGCCGACAGCGACATCGATTCCTGTCCGCCCGCGACGACGATCGTGGCATCGCCGGTCGCGACCGCCTGCGCCGCCAACGCGACCGCGCGCAGCCCCGACCCACAGACCTGGTTGACGCCCCATGCGGGCACTTCCTTGGGCACGCCCGCCGCCATCGACGCCTGGCGCGCCGGGTTCTGGCCCTGACCGGCGGTCAGCACCTGGCCGAGGATCACTTCGGATACGTCTTCACCGCTTACACCGGCCTGCGTCAGCGCTGCCTCGATCGCGATCCGGCCGAGTTCGTGCGCGGGCGTGGTGGCGAACGCGCCCATGAAGCTCCCCACCGGGGTACGCTTGGCGGCGGTGATGACGATGTCGGACATGCGGGCTGCTCCTCGAACCTGTTCGCGTCCACTCTAGCGGCGCGGGGCCGCGACCGCCAGCGCTGCACACGCACAGTCGCCAACGCACGCCTCCCGTCTCGTCGACGTAGCGTCATGCTGCGCTTATTTTGCGCAGCACGGCATGCCCGTGTTGCAGTGCGTCAAGCAAGCGGGTAGCGTCGCGCGCAACGGTTTTATGGGGCGCGATCAATGAAGAAACAGGCGGCCGGTGATGGCCCGGTGATCATCAAGAAATACGCCAACCGGCGGCTCTACAACACCGAAAGCTCGTCCTACATCACGCTCGATCACCTCGCGGCGATGACTCGCGAGGGCCGCGACTTCAAGGTGGTCGACGCCAAGACCGACGACGACATCACCCACAACGTGCTGACCCAGATCATCATGGAGGAGGAAAGCCGCGGCCAGACGATGCTGCCGGTCAATTTCCTGCGCCAGCTGATCGCGATGTACGGCGATTCGATGCAGGCGATGGTACCCGGCTATCTCGAAGCGTCGATGGAAAGCTTCCGCCGCAACCACGAGCAATTCAAGACCGCGGTCGAAGGGGCGTTCGCCAATTCGCCGTTCGCGGAGATCGCCAAGCGCAACATGCAGATGTTCGAGGCCGCGACCAAGGCGTTCAAGCCGGGTGCGGCCGGGGAGGTTGCTGCCCCAGCGCCGGGCAAGGGCGAGGATGTCGCCGCGTTAAAGGCCGAACTCGCGCGGCTGCAGGAAAAGATCGAGAAGCTCGGCCACTGAGGCAATGGACTGGTCGGGCAAGGAGATCGCCGAGGGCGCTGTCGCGCTGGCGCTCGTCGTCGCGGTGGTGGCGGGGATTGTCGACTGGCGGCACAAGAAGCGCGACGACCTCGATCGCGTCACCTTGCTCGACTGGCGTAGCGTTCAGGTCTTCGCGCTCATCGCCGCGGTCATCGCATTCAGCGTCGCGTTCAACCTCTAACTTTCATTGGACTCGTGCTCCGGCGAAGGCCGGAGCGTTGGCACCGTAGCGCTTCGATCGCCTGCGCTCCGGCCTTCGCCGGAGCACGGTGAGCGATCAAACGTGATCTCTAGTAGAAGCTTTTGAGCGTCAGCGCGCGGACGCCGCCGCTGCACAGCCCTAGCCGCACCACGCGGCCCGGCGTCGCGACTTGCCACATCGCGATCGGATCGCGCGAATATGCCGCGGAGACCGCGGCGCCATCGACGCTGCAGATTTCGTCGCCCGGCTGCCACCCGCCCGCCGCCGCCGGGCCGCCGCGCATGACATGAAGCACGCGAAGACGGTCGGCTTCGGTCGAGAGCAGAAGCCCGCTGGTCGACCGCAGCGGCGGGCGGTCGGTGTCGGCGGTCGCCGCCATCACCATCCGCCCCGCGCGTGGGTCGAGCAGCACGCGGAAGCGCTGGAGAAAGCCAATCCCGATCCGCCCCGACGCGCCCATCCGCGACGAAAACCCGCCGCCGGACTCGATCAGCGTTTCGGCCTGACGCAGCGTCGAATCGCCCACCGCGATTTCGGGCAGCACCGCGAGGTCGGACTGGACCGCGCCGGCGACGCTGTACGAAACCGTCGTGGTCGTCGCGGGACGGCCATCGCCGAGCGACTTCCACGCCTCGGTCGACACCGCGATCGTCGCGCCGTCGCCGGTATCGACGATCATCGGGCGCAGCCGCGTGCCGTCCACACGCATTTCGCTGATATAGAGCTGGTCGCGGCCCGACAGCGACAGCGGCGCGCTCTGGCCTGCGAACGGCAACCGCCCGCTCGGCAGCAGGCGGAACCGCCGTGCGCTGAAATCGATGTCGAGCGCGTAGTAACGGAGCAAATCGCTGCCGATCACCGCGTCGATCGTCGTCGCGCTGCCGGTCGCGGAAATCGGCAGATCGAGCACGCCGAGCCGCCCGCCGGTCCTGGTCAGCCCGCCGATCACCAGCGTCCGCCCGTTGACCTGACCCATCGCGACGGACCCGCCGATGCCGATGCCCTGGCCGCCATTGGCGATGCGCAAGCCCGCTTCGCTCGCCCAGCGGCGCGAGATCACCGACATGCTGAACCCGGTGTCGAGGATCGCGGTCGCGGCGCGCCCGTCGACCGTCATGGCGAAGCGGATCTGGTTGCCGGGGGTCAGCTCGAATGACACCCATTGCGATTCGGCATCGTCCGCCAGCACCATGCGATCGGGTAACGGCGGTGGCATCGCCGGCGCCATCGCCGCGCCGAGCGGGGCGGGGAGGAGGGCGAGCAACGGGATCAGCCAGCGGCGCATGCCCCGTGCTTAAACCCAAGCTGCTCCCACGAAAACGGGGTTAGAGGTGCGTTAACCCCGTTCCCGTCCCACCGCTAGAAATGGAACACGAGCCGAGCGGTCAGCCGAAGGTCGCGAAAGTTCGCTCGGGTCGATCCCGGAACCATGCCCGGGGTGACATCGGTTGCCGGATTGAGCGTCGTGCCGTTGATGACGATCGGCGGCGACGTACGCGAAGCACCCGCGCAGGTTCCCGCCGCGATCGTCGCGGGATTGCATCCCCCGGCCAGCGTGAAATCGTGCGATCCATAGCTGGTGTAGCGCGCGTCGAGTCCCAGCCCGACCGACTTCGACAGCTTGGTCTCGCCGCCCAGTCCGGCGGTCCAGCCGACGATGTTCCGCCGTTCCGACGCGGTGATCACCACCGGGCCTATCGTGGGCGACACGAACGCCGCGATCCCGCCGCTGGTTGCGCCCGCGCCCGCCGGCGTGGTGAAGCTGTCCTGGCCGGTCAGGCGCAGTCGCGCGCCGGCCACGCCGCCGCTCGCATAAATCATGGTGCGCGACCCGATCGTCGTTCCGATCCGCGCGCGCAGCGACCAGTCGTACGATGTCCGCGCGCTGCGGCTGATGGTACCGTTGCTGGCGGGCGCCAGGATGGTTGTCGGGGTGGCGATCGGGTTGTTGAATCCGGAAAAATCGCGCGGGCCGTGAACGTCGGCCTCAATTCCCAGGATCAGTTGGCCCGTCTGCCACTGACCGCCCAGCAAGCCACCGTAGATGACGCTGGTGTCGGTGCCGCTGCCGCCGCTCGTCGCGCTCGTTCCAGGCACAATGACGATGCCGCGTCCGGGAACGAGGATGTTGCTGAGCTGTGTAACATTGTCGGTGCCGGTGGCCCGCAGCCGCCCGGAGGCACCGCCGGCTTCCGCACCGATATAGAAGCCGGACCAATCGTCATCGTCCTTGGCCTGGGCAACGCCCGGCAGACTGAGCATCGTGAGCGTGGCTACGCCGATCAAGAACTTCATTCGTCCCCCTTTTTCGCCGCGTTTCCCCCGGCGCGGCGCCGACGGGCACCATAAGGAGGTGCCGTCCATATTCACCCTAGCGGATTCGTCAGGTTGACGTGAGCATCGGCGCTCGCTGGTCGGCTTGCGCGACTCCGGCCGACATGCGACGCTCGCCCCTGGTTGGAGGGGGTTCGGATGCTGTCGCAGGTTATGGCCCACACTGCAGATGCCCTCGCGTCGAACGATGCGGAGGTGGCTAGCCAGCGCTTTTTCGCGGCGATGGCGCCGCTCGGCGCGTCCTACATCCAGACGCGCGTCTATCGGCGTCCCGCGGCGGCGCTCACGGCGCAGCGGCACCTTGAGGCAGGCGGCATTGTATTTCGGTCCGCGCCGGCGTCCTGGACCATCGAGAGCGAGGCGTGCCGCTATGTCTGCCTCGATTGCAACCCTTTGCTCCAGCCGATCCGTGAGGGCTGGACGCGATACACGTTCGGCGGGGTCGCACCGCACGCGGATCGCCGGTTCGGGCGCTATTGGGACGCGATGTCGGAAGCACGGATTGCGGAAGCGCATTGCGCGACGTCCTATGGCGAAGGTGGAAAGATCGCGTCGCTGCATCTCGGCTTCGGCGACCGTGCGGCGGCGGCCGAGAACGGCGCGACCGCGCAAATGGCGGGGCTGTTGCTCACGGAGCATTTGATGGCGTTGCGCGATCCTCCGGTCGGCGTCGAGGCAGTGTCGCTGACGTGCCGTGAACGCGATGCGCTGGTACTGGTTGCGGACGGCAAGACCGACTGGGAGATTTCCGTCATCCTGAGCGTGTCGGAAGCGACCGCGCGCTTCCATGTCGACAATGCCCGGCGAAAACTTGGTGCGGTGACGCGCGCGCAGGCCGTCGCACGGCTACTGGCGCGAAACCTGATCTAAGCGTTTAGAGGCACGCCTCTAGGAAAGCCTGATCGAACCCGAACTGGCGCGCCTTTTCGAGGCTGTAGGGACGCAGGCCCATCGCGCGATACTCGCCGACGATCTTGCCGTCGGACGATTCGTCGAGATATTCGAACTTGAACAGCTCCTGCGTCACGATGACGGGGCCTTCCATGCCGATCACCTCGGTGATGTTGGTTACGCGGCGCGAGCCGTCGCGCAGGCGCTTGACCTGGACGATCATGTCGACCGAATCGGCGATCTGGCGCGAAATGGCTTCCTTGGGGATCTTGATGTCGCCCATCAGCACCATGTTCTCCATACGGCCCAGGCATTCGCGTGGGCTGTTGGAGTGGAGCGTACACATCGATCCGTCGTGACCGGTGTTCATCGCGGCCAAGAGGTCGAAACACTCGGAGCCGCGAATTTCGCCGAGGATGATACGGTCCGGGCGCATACGCAGCGCGTTCTTGACGAGGTCGCGGATGGTGATCTCGCCCTGGCCTTCGAGGTTGGCGGGGCGCGTTTCGAGCGGCAGCCAGTGCGGCTGCTGCAAGCGAAGTTCGGCGGCGTCCTCGATCGTCAGCACGCGCTCGCCCGGGTCGATCATCTTCGACAGCGCGTTGAGCATCGTGGTTTTACCGGAGCCGGTACCGCCCGAAATGACGATGTTGAAGCGGCACGCGCCGGCGATCTTGAGCGCGGTCGCCATCTTGACCGACATCGACCCGAACCCGGCCATCATGTCGAGCGTGATCGGCTTGTCGGAGAATTTACGAATCGAGATCGCAGTGCCGCGCAGCGACAGCGGCGGGACGATCACGTTGACGCGGCTGCCGTCCTTGAGGCGGGCGTCGGCGAGCGGCGTGGTCTGGTCGACGCGGCGGCCGACCGAGTTGCAGATGCGCTGCGCGATCTGGAACAGATGCTCCTCATCGCGGAACTGGATCTGCGCGAGCTCGAGCTGGCCTTTCCGTTCGATAAACGTCTGGTCGGGCCCGTTGACCATGATGTCGGAGATGTTCGGGTCGGCGAGCAGCTCCTCGAGCGGCCCGAGACCCAGCAATTCGTCGACCAGCACCTTTTCCAGCGCGAATTGCTCGCGGCGGTTGAGCGTCAGTTTCAGTTCGGCGAGCACTTCGCCGATGATCGGGCGGAATTCCTCGGCCAGCTCGTCCTTGTTGAGCGTGGCGGCGGCTTCCGGGTCGACGCGTTCGAGCAGGCGCGGCAGCACCTGTTCCTTGATCTTGTGGACCGACGCCTCGAAGCCTTCGTTGCGCGAGCTGCCCGAATCGGCGCTGGCGTTCTGGCGATCGGCGAGGCGCTGCATCGCGTCCATCGCGACGCCAGGCATGTTGCCCTGCGGCGCATCCGAATCGGACGGCGCGACCAGCGGATCCTGCCCGCCCGGAAGCGGCGGGAATTGCTCGGCGACATCGGGTTCGGAGCGCGCGGGGCCGCTGCCCTGCATCGGCTTGGCAACGCCGAACGCCGGGCGCCCAGCCGTGCCGCCGCCCGCTCCACTACGGCGCCCAAACGCGCTCATGCCCCGAATTCCTTCATAGTCACAGAGCGTGGTAGGGGCGAAGCTTTGACAAAATGCTAACCAACGCGGGGCGCGGGAATTTGCGGGATTTATTCCCCTCCCTGCAAGGGAGGGGTTAGGGGTGGGTGCGAGCGCAGCGAGCTCCTCCGGCCGACCCACCCGCAGCCCCTCCCTTATCCAGGGAGGGGAGTGAGCGTTACGCTGCCACAGTCTCCAGCTTTTCGCTCGCTTCCAGCCACGTCGCCTCGGCGGCCGCGATCGCGCCTTCGATCTCGGCGCGGCGCTTCATCAGGTCGGTCATGGTCAGTTTGGATAGCGCGGCATCCGCCGATGACGGGTCGAACATCGCGCGGTCGATCTTGCTCTTTTGCTCGTTGAGCTTCGCCAGTTCGGCCTCCGCCGCCTTCGCTGCCTTGCGCAGCCCCTGGCTCGCCTCGCGCGCGTCCGCCGCCGCTTTTCGCGCGTCCTTCTTGTTGAGCTTCGACACTTCCTTCGCGGTGTCCGACGCGTCCTTGGCGAGCACGAACGCGATATAATCGTCGAGGCTGCCGTCGAATTCCTTCGCGGTGCCGTTGTCGACCAGCACCAGCCGGTCGGCGGTCATTTCCAGCATGTGCCGGTCGTGGCTGACGATGACCACCGCGCCGGTATATTGGTTGAGCGCCTGGATCAGCGCCTCGCGCGCGTCGACGTCGAGGTGGTTGGTCGGCTCGTCGAGGATCAGCATGTGCGGCGCGTCGCGCGTGATCAGCGCCAGCGCGAGCCGCGCGCGTTCTCCGCCCGACAATTTGCCGACCTTGGTGATCGCCTTGTCGCCCGAAAAGCCGAACCGGCCGAGCTGGCCGCGGACGGCACCGGGGCTCGCGCCCTTCATCTGGACGGTCATGTGCTGGAGCGGGGTTTCGTCGCTTTCCAGTTCCTCGACCTGATATTGGGTGAAGTAGCCCACGCGCATCTTGCCCGATGCATTCATCGCCCCGTCCATTGGCGTCAGTTGCGCCGCGAGCAGGCGCGCGAGCGTGGTCTTGCCGTTGCCGTTCCTGCCCAGCAGCGCGATGCGGTCGTCGGGGTCGAGGCGCAAGTTTAGGCGGCTGAGGATCGGCGTGTCGCCATAGCCGACGCTCGCCAGATCGAGCGTGATCAGCGGCGGGCGCAGTTCGGCCGAGCTGGGGAAGTCGAAGCTCAGCGACGGGTCGTCGACCAGTTCGGCGATCGGCTGCATCCGCGCGAGCGCCTTGGCGCGGCTCTGCGCCTGCTTGGCGGTCGAGGCGCGGGCGGAGTTGCGCGCGACGTAATCCTGGAGCTTTTCGCGCTCGGCCTGCTGCTTCTGCCGCGCCGAGGCGATCTGCGCCTGGCGCTCGGCGCGCTGGCGCTCGAACGAATCGTAGCCGCCGGGGTAGAGCCAGAGCTTGCCGCGCTCGAGGTGGAGGATGTGGTCGACGACGTTATTGAGGAAATCGCGCTCGTGGCTGACGATCAGGATCGTCGCGGGGTAGGACTTCAGGAAATCCTCGAGCCACAGCACCGCTTCGAGGTCGAGGTGGTTCGAGGGTTCGTCGAGCAGCAGCAGATCCGGCTGCGAGAACAAGAGCGAGGCGAGCGCGACGCGCATCCGCCAGCCGCCCGAAAAGCTGTCGAGCGGCTGATGTTGTGCTTCTTCGCTAAAGCCGAGCCCGACCAGGATCTGCGCAGCGCGCGAGGGCGCGGTGTAGGCGTCGATCGCCATCAGCCGGTCGTGGACATGGCCGAGCCGGTCGGGATCGTGGCTGGTCTCGCCTTCGTGCATCAGCGCGGCGCGCTCGATATCGGCGGCGAGCACGGTTTCGAACGGCGTCGCCTGGCCCGCCGGCGCTTCCTGCGCGATATAGCCGAGCCGCGACCCGCGCGGCATGTCGGCGGTCCCGGTGTCGGGGTCGAGCGAGCCAGCGATTACCTTGACCAATGTGGTCTTGCCCGCGCCGTTACGCCCGATCAACCCGACGCGGCTCTTCGGCGGCAGTTTGGCGGTGGCGCCGTCGAGGATCGTCCGCCCGCCGAGGCGGACCGTGATGTCGGTCAGATTGAGCATGATGGCCGGGTCCTTAGCGGCTTCCCCTATCACCGTCACCCCCGCGAAAGCGGGGGCCCAACTCCTGCGATCTCCAAAAGCGCCGCGGTAGTATCTGTGGCGACCGTGGGAGATGGGTCCCCGCTTTCGCGGGGATGACGAGGTGGGTATGGGCGAAAGCATGACCGACCTCGCCATCCTGTATGAACATCCGGCATGGTTCGCGCCATTGTTCGCCGCGCTCGACCGGCGGGGCGTGGACTACACCGCGTTCGGCCCCGACGGGCAGTGGAACCCTGCCGACGCCGCGATCCCGGCGCCGGTGGTGCTCAACCGCATCGCGATGTCGAGTTTTCTGCGCGCCGACGAGCACCCGATCTTTCACACGATGGCCCTCCTCGACCATTGGCGACGGTCGGGCGCGCGGGTGATCAACGGCGCCGACGTGCTGGCGGTCGATGCGTCGAAGGCGCGGCAACTCGCGCTGATCGCGTCGCTGGGGCTGGCGATCCCCGAAACGCGCGTCGTCCACCGCGCCGCCGACGTCGAAGCCGCCGCGGCGACGCTCTCATTCCCGCTCGTCGTGAAGGCCAATATCGGCGGATCGGGCGCGGGGATCGTCAAGTTCGACAATATGGCCGAGCTGCGCTGGGCGGTGGCGGAGAAGCAATTGCCGGTCAGCGTCGATGGCGTGCTGCTCGTGCAGGATTATGTGCCCGCGCGCGGCGGGACGATCACGCGGATCGAAACGCTCGACCGCAAATACCTCTACGCGATCGAAATCGCCGGGGGCGGGGCGTTCGATCTGTGCCCCGCAGATGCCTGCGTCGCCGATTCGGGGATTAGCATGGTGTCGGTCGAACCTGCGCCGGATTTGATCGCTGCGTGCGAGGCGATCGCCACCGCGATGAACCTCGATGTGGGCGGGATCGAGGTGATGATCGACGACCGCGACGGGGTGCCGCGGTTCTACGACATCAACGCGCTGTCCAATTTCGTTGCCAAGCCGCTCGACGTGCTCGGCTGGGATCCACACGAGAAGCTGATCGATTATCTCGAAACCCTGATTGCGGAGAGCAAAGCCTGATGCGTTACGGTTACTGGATGCCGGTGTTCGGCGGCTGGCTGCGCAACGTGCCCGACGAGGGGATGGACGCGAGCTGGGACTATACCAAGCGGCTGACGCAGCGGTCGGAGGCGCTGGGTTACGATTTGACGCTGATCGCCGAGCTCAACCTTAACGACATCAAGGGCGTCGAGCAGCCCGCGCTCGACGCCTGGTCGACCGCGGCGGCGCTGGCGGCGGTGACCGAGCGGATCGAGCTGATGGTCGCGGTGCGGCCGAACTTCCATCATCCGGCGTTGTTCGCGAAGGCTGCGGCGAACATCGACTGTATCTCGGGCGGGCGCCTCGCGCTCAACGTCGTATCGTCGTGGTGGGCCGACGAGGCGAAACAATACGGGTTGCAGTTCGACCGGCACGACGACCGCTATGCGCGGACCGAGGAATGGCTGACGGTGGTCGACGGCTTGTGGACCGAGGAGCGGTTTACGTTTGACGGGCAGTTTTATCGGACCGACGCCGCGATCTGTTCCCCCAAGCCCGCCAAGCGGCCGACAGTCTATGCCGGCGGCGAGAGCGACAAGGCCAAGGCGATGATCGTCGCGCAATGCGACGCGTACGTGATGCACGGCGACCCGGTCGAGGCGATCGCGCCCAAGATCGCCGACATGGCTGCACGGCGCGAGGCAGTAGGCGGCACCCCGATGCACTACGGCATGGCCGCCTACGCGATCGTCCGCGATTCGGAGGCCGAGGCGAAGCGCGAGCTCGATCGGATCACGACGGTTACGGGCGTGCCTTCGGGCTACGACAATTTCGACCAGTGGCTGTCGGGCACACAGCTCGAGCGCGAACTCAAGATCCAGGAATATTCGGTGTCCAACCGGGGCTTGCGCCCCAATCTGGTCGGCACGCCCGAACAGCTGAAGGAACGGATCGCCGAATATGAGGCGGCGGGGCTCGACCTGCTCTTGCTCCAGATGAGCCCGCAGGCCGAGGAAATGGAACGCTTCGCTGCGCAGGTAATGAACTAGGTCGCTCATCCTCCCCCGCCAGGGGGAGGATTTAAGGGCGCGTCACCGCGCAGACCCTACGGCGCGGCCATGCGCCATCGAGCCGGGTTCCAGCATGTCGGCGATGCGATCGGGCAGCGCGACCGGATCGAACGGCTTGGCGATCACGCCATGCGCGCCCGCCGACCGATAACTGCGCCGATCCGCATCGCCGGCCTTGGCCGACAGCAACAGGATCGGCACCGGCTCGCGCGACCATTGCCGGATCGTCGCGACCAGCGCGCCCGCGCTCATGTCGCTCATCTTCATGTCGAGCAGGATCACATCGAACTGCTCGAACCCGCGGCGCAGCATGTCGGCGGCGTCGAGTCGCGACACCGCGGTGACTGCGAAGCGCCGATGCAGGCCGAGCGCGAGCGCGACGATCGCGCGGGTATCGGGATCGTCATCGACCAACAGTGCGTGGATCGTCATGCTGCCATCGCCCGAGTCGCCGCGCGCACGCTGCACAGCCCGCCGCGCGTCACGATCAGATGATCGATCAGGGTGATGCCCAGCGCGTCGAGCGCGCGTTCCAGCGCGACGGTATAGGCGATGTCCGCGTCGCTGCTCTGGCGCAGCCCGGACGGGTGGTTGTGCGCGACGATCACGTTCATCGCCCCGACCTCCAGCGCGCGCGCGGCGATGGTGCGGACGCAGAACGGCGTGCTGCTCGGCGTCCCGCTCGAATGAAGCTCGTCGAGGATCAGCCGGTCATAGCCGTTGAGGTACAATATGCGGACATGCTCGACCGGCTCGTCCGCCAGGTGCGCCATCAGATAGTCACGCAACGCCCGGCTATTGGGCAGCACCGGCCGCGCGTCGAGATCGGCGCGGGTGACGTGGCGCAGCACCTGTTTGATCCCCTGGAGCAAGGCGACGATGCTGGGATCGCCCGCCGCGCGAAGCTGGCGCGCGGGCTTCGCCGCGATCAGCAGCGGGAGCGATCCGAACTCGGCGATCAACGTGCCGGCGAGTGCCGCCCGGTCGGTCAGCCCGACGGGGGCGAGGATTTGCTCCAGGACGGCTCGGGCCCCAGCCGCTTCACCCGGTTGTGGTGGCGGACGGTGCCAAGCAGCAACAGGAGCAACATCGGATAGGCCCAGACTACCGCGCTGACCCAATATACGACGTGGAGCATCGTCGGATCGGTCAGCTTTATCAGATGCCCAAGTACCTGAAGCATCTGCATGGCCGCTATGCCCATCGGCCAATAACGATTGGCCCGAAAAGCAATCGCCAGCATGAGGACGAGCATCACTACGTCGACCGTCAGGATGCCCCACTGCACGCCGCGCCACGGATTCGGCGTGTAGGCCGCTATGCTCAGCGGTGAGCTCGCCAGAAAGATAACGGCGACAAAGCGCTCGGGTTGTCCGCCACGCCATAAGGCATAGGCGCACGACCCGAGCCACAGGAAGGCGAACAGGAAAAAGATCATCCACGCTGTCGACCATCGCTTCCGGGTTCCGTCAAGGCGATCAGGCGACGCGGCGGAGCGGCGCGGCCTTCGGCTTGATGGCCTCTTCGACCGTATAGCAGGGCCAGCCTGGACCCCATTCCTCTGCTGTCGCGCCGAGCATCTTGGCGGTGCGGCCATATTCCTTGTGTGCCTCGCCGAGCAGGCGGCGGGTGTCGACGTTGGCGGTCAGCGCCTCGGTGAGTCTGGCAAGTGCCGATTGAGCGGCGAAGGCGGGCAGCTTGGCGTCGGCATATTGCTCGATCGTCGTCGCCATCAGCTTCGACAGCGCGACGATCGATCCGTCGACGTCGCGCTCGGCGTCCAGAACGGCGGCGGAAACCGCCAGGATATTGGCATAACAAGGATGGTTGGTCGGATCGACGCGCATAGAGCCTCCACCGCGCCGAGCGATGCGGCACGTTCGGTTGAAAGGATGCAGCGTCGTTACGAAGTCGTTACGAAAGCGATCGGAGGAATGTCGCCAGACCATAGAGTGCGCCAACCCCGGCGCTGACCACGAAAAAGGCAAAGCCGATTATCACGGTGGCAGCCAGGATTAGAACTCCTCGGGTCGTTGTCGATAAGTCACTCGGTCTCGCCCCCTCGATCACGTCCCGGAGTATGTCGGACCAGCTGGCCCGCGCCGAGACGTTACCGAAGCGCCGCTGATCGAGGACGGCGTCGTGCAAATCTGGGGAGAGGTGCCGTCGGTCGCCCTCGATCGCCGTCGACCATGACGGGTGACGAGAGGCGGCCGCCAGCCCCAGATTTTCGTATGCGAAATTCTGGGGGCCGGGGTTTTCGGGGGTAATCCCCGCTTCATGCTCGGCGAACAGCAAGGCCGCATGCTTGCGGTCGCGCGCGCCGAGCTTGACCTTGGCGGTGCCGAGATAGGCGTCGACCGTGCCTGTCGCGATACCGAGATCGCGGGCGATCTCGCCCGATCCCTGCAACGCGCGCACGCCGCGCAGGCAATCGCGCTCGCGCGGCGTCAGGGAAGCGAAGGCGGCGTCGTTCATGCCGTGCATTAAACCATGTTTTTGGGGCGAATCACAGATGAGTCGGTTGCAAGGGCGATTTTTGCGCGCGCGGCGCTCAGGCACCGCCAGTCGTTCGCGCCTGGAGGCTTGAAATAGCGTCGCTATTTTGCGTCCAGCGCGAATTGGTCGGGGCGACAGGATTCGAACCTGCGACCCCCACACCCCCAGTGTGATGCGCTACCAGGCTGCGCTACGCCCCGACCAGGCGGGAACGGGCCGCAGGGGCCGATCCCGAAGCGCGGGCCTCTAGGCGGTTGGGTCAAACGATGCAAGCACATGGCGGCGGCCCGATTGCCCCCGCGCCATGTTGCGTGGGCGGGCGCATGGTGATAGCGCGCGGCGCTTGACGCTGGCGCCCCGTTTTCGGTGGCGCGGGCAACGCCCAAATCAGGACGACCATGCTCATTCCATCCGCTTACGCCCAGGCCGCCGGTGCCACCGGTTCCAGTCCCGACATGTTCGGAGGGCTGGCCTCGACCTTCCTGCCGTTGATCCTCGTTTTCGTCGCCTTCTATTTCCTGATGCTGCGTCCGCAGCAGCAGCGCGTGAAGGCGCTGCAGAACGCGCTCGGCAATCTGAAGAAGAACGACCAGGTCATCACCTCGGGCGGGATTCTGGGCAAGGTCGTCAAGGTCGACGACCAATATGTCGAACTGGAAATCGCGCCGACCGTGAAGATCAAGGTGGTGCGCGGAACGATCAGCGAAGTGCTGAGCCCGACATCGGCCAAGCCGGCGAACGACTGATGCTCGATTTCCCGCGTTGGAAGGTGCTGTCGATCATCGGCTTCCTGGCCGCGCTGTGCGCGCTGGCCATTCCCAGCATGTTGCCCGAAAGCACCGTCGCGAACTGGCCGGTCCATCCGCGCATCAATCTGGGGCTCGACCTGGCCGGCGGCAGCTATCTGTTGCTCGAGGCCAATACCGACGATCTGATCGTTCAGCGGCTCGGCGCGAAGAAGGTGGAAGTCGCGACCGACATGCGCCGCGCCAAGATCGGCATCGGCGACATTTCGACCGACGGCGGCAAGGTCACCTTCATGCTGCGCGACATCACCCGGCTTGAGGATGCGCGCCAGTTGCTGTCGCAACATACTAACGGCGTCGGCAATACCGGCCAGCGCGACTGGGACATCGCGGTCATCAATTCATCGACCTTCACGGTGACCCCGACCAAGGCCGGGATCGACTATGCGATCGAGCAGGCGATGGACGGCGCGACCGAAGTTGTCCGCCGCCGCATCGATTCGCTCGGCACGCGTGAGCCGACGATCATCAAGCAGGGATCGACGCGGATCGTCGTCCAGGTGCCGGGGCTGCAGGATCCCACCGCGCTCAAGGCGCTCCTCGGCAAGACCGCCAAGCTCGAATTCAAGCTGGTCGATACCAATGCCGATGCTGCGCAACTCGCCAAGGGCATCGCGCCGATCGGCGACCAGGTGTTGCCGTATCCCGACGCGGCGAGATTCACCGCGCCGTATATCGGACGGCTCGCCCAGCCGATGACCTCGCCGTTCGATTCGAAGGTGACCTGGCCCGCCCAGACCCCGGTGATCGCGGTGCGCGACGAAGCGATCATCACCGGCAGCGATTTGACCGATGCCCGCGCGGAGACCGATTCGGAAAATCCCGGCGGCTGGGTGGTCGGGTTCCAGTTCAACACGCAGGGCGGGAAGAACTTCGCCAAGGTGACGCAGGTCAACGTCGGCAAGCCGTTCGCGATCATCCTCGACAACAGCGTCATCTCCGCGCCCAACATCGAGACGCCGATTCTGGGCGGTGCAGGCCGGATCACCGGCGGGTTCGACGCCAAGAGCTCGAACGATCTGGCGATTCAGCTCAAGTCGGGCGCGCTTCCCGTGGCGCTCAAGGTGATCGAGGAACGCACCGTCGGCCCCGACCTCGGCAAGGATTCGATCAATGCCGGGATCAAGGCATCGATCATCGCGGTGGTGCTGATCGTGCTCTTCATGCTGGTGACCTATGGCCGGTTCGGCATCTATGCTAACTGGGCGGTGGTCATCAACGTGCTGGTGATCATGGGCGTGCTCGCGCTGATCAACGGCACGCTGACCTTGCCGGGCATCGCCGGGTTCGTGCTGACGATCGGCACCGCGGTCGATGCCAACGTGCTGATCAACGAACGTATCCGTGAAGAGCGACGACGCGGGCGCAGCGTCGTCCAGGCGGTCGAGCTCGGCTATAAGGAGGCCAGCCGAACGATCTTCGAGGCCAACATGACCCACGCCATTACCGGCGTGATCATGTTCCTGCTCGGCTCGGGCCCGATCAAGGGGTTCGCGGTCGTGCTGCTGATCGGCATCTGTACATCGGTGTTCACCGCGGTGACCTTTACACGGATGCTCGTCGTCCTCTGGCTGCGGAAGAATCGTCCGCAGACCATCAATATTTAAGGGGCCGCCAGCATCATGCGCCTGCTCAAGATCGTTCCCGACAATACCAATATCGACTTCGTCCGCCTGCGCTTCTGGGCGTTTGGGCTGACCACGCTGCTGACCCTCGCGGCGGTCGCGCTGATGCCGCTCAAGGGTCTCAACTTCGGCGTCGATTTCGTCGGCGGGATCATGATCGAGGAAAGTTTCGCGACCGCGCCCGACCAGAACAAGGTGCGATCGGTGATCGACAATCTGGGGTTCGGCGATGCGCAGCTCCAGACCGTCGGCGGCCCGACCACACTCTCGATCCGCCTGCCGCGTCCCGAAACCGGCGACTCGGCGGCAACGAACAAGGTGGTCGAAGCGGTCAAGGCCGCGCTGACGGCGAACTTCGCCGGCGCCAAATTTTCGAAGCAGGACGCCGTGTCGGGCAAGGTATCGGGCGAACTCGTCCAGAGGGGGCTGCTCGCCGTCGTGCTCGCGGTGATCGGCATCTGTCTGTTCGCGATCTTCCGCTTCGAATGGCAGTTCGGCGTATCGACCGGGGTCGCGATCATGCACGACGTGCTGATGACGCTGGGCTTCTTCGCGCTGACCCAGTTCGAATTCGACCTCAACATCGTCGCGGCGGTGCTGACCATCATCAGTTACTCAATCAACGACAAGATCGTGATCGACGACCGCATCCGCGAGAATATGCGCCGATACCGCAAGATGGACATGCGCGAGATCATCAACCTGAGCGTCAACGAGACGCTGCCGCGCACGGTGATGACGTCGCTGACCATTTTGCTGGCGCTGTTCGCGCTGCTGATCTTCGGCGGGCACGTGCTGCGCGGTTTCACCGCGGCGATGATCCTGGGCGTTTTCGTCGGGACCTATTCGTCGATCTACGTGTCGTCGTCGCTGCTCATCACGCTGGGTCTCCGCGCCGAGCCGATCGCCAGCGACAAGCCGCTCAAGGCTAGCATGGCCGGCAATGCCGAGCGGGTCGGCCCCAAGGACATTTGATGCGCATGGACCGCGACCGCGCCGACGGGCCGGTCGTGTCCGGGATGTCGGCCGCGGGGTTTCGCGTCGATGACAATATCTATCGCGCGCTCGCGATCACGCCGCTGCGCGCCGATGCGTGGTCGCCACCGCCGATCGAGGCGTTGGACGAAGCGGCGCTGACGCTGGTGCTGGCGCTCGATCCGCCGCCGGAATTCGTCCTGCTCGGTACCGGCGCTGCCCTGGTCCGCCCGCCAGCCGCGCTCGTCCGTGCGCTCGAAGTGCGGCGGATCGGGATCGAGGCGATGGACAGCCGGGCCGCCGCGCGCGCCTGGGGCATGCTGCGCGGCGAGGGGCGATGGATTGCCGGGGCTTTATATCCGATCGAGGCTTGATCCGCCCGCAGCGGTGGATAGTCTGTGACCGAATCCGGTTTGGGGGGAGAGCGTCGATGAAATATCTGCTGACCATGGGTGCGTTGCTGGCCGCCGCGCCGGTTGCCGCGCAAACCGCGCCGCCGGCGCCGATGCCCGCGCCGCCCGCGCCACCCCAGGTCTTCGCACCGATCCCCGCGCCCGATTACAATAGCGACGCGGGCTGGCTGTGCCGTCCCGGCCGCAAGGACGCCTGCGCGGTCGATCAGAACGTCACCGTCATCGCCGCCACCGGCAAGGCGAAGATCGTCAAGTTCAGGGCCGATCCGGTGCCGCTCTACGACTGTTTCTACGTCTATCCGACCGTCTCGCTCGACGCGTCGCCGAACAGCGACCTCAATATCGGTCCCGAGGAAAAGGCGGTTGCGGCATCGCAAGCCGCGCGCTTTGCGGCGAAATGTCGCGTGTTCGCACCGATGTATCGCCAGGTTACGCTGACCGCGTTGCGCGACCTGATGGCGGGCAAGGCCACCACCGCCGACCGCAAGCTCGCCTATCTCGACGTCGAGGCGGCGTGGCGCAATTATCTCGACCGCGACAATGGCGGCCGCGGCGTCGTGCTGATCGGGCATAGCCAGGGCGCCGGCATCCTCAAGCAATTGGTCGCCGGGGTGATCGAGCAGAACGCCGACCAGCGCCGCAAGATGATCGCGGCGTATCTGATCGGGACCAATGTCGCGGTGCCGCCGGGCGGCGATGTCGGGGGCGATTTCCAGCGCGTCAAATTGTGCAAGTCGGTGCAGCAATTCGGCTGCGTGGTGACCTACACCAGCTTCCGCGCCGATTCGCCGCCGCCCGAAAACAGCCGCTTCGCGCGCGTTGCCGACAAGCCCGGCATGGTCGCGGCCTGCACCAACCCCGCTGCGCTCGGCGGCGGCAAGGCGGTGACCGACGCGATCTTCGGCACCAAGGGCGCGGGGCTCGCCAGCGCGCCGATGGGACCGTGGACGACCGACAATGCGCCGGTGACGACGCCGTTCGTGTCGGTTCCCGGGCTGATCTCGGCCGAATGCGTGTCGAACGGCGGGTTCACGTACCTCGCTGTGACGGTCAACGCCGACCCCAAGGACCCGCGCACCGACACGGTCGTCGGCGATGTCGTGGTCAACGGCACGATCCTCAAGGATTGGGGGCTCCATTTGATCGACATGCCGGTCGAGATGGGCAATCTGGTCGGTATCAGCGAATATCAGGCCGCCGCGTGGCGCGGCATCCCGATGAAGGAACCGAAGAAATAAAGCAGCTTCCCCTCCCTGGAAGGGAGGGGATCGAGGGGCGGGTGGAAGTAGCGCAATAGGGCGGCGGCAGAGCGGTCGGCTGACGCCTCGCCAAGCCCGGACCCACCCCCAGCCCCTCCCACTCAGGGAGGGGAGCTAGATCCCACCAACCCGGCCAGATGCTCATACAGCCCGGCGGTGTTCGCTTCCCAGGTGAAGCGTTCGGCCCCGGCGCGGACCGTGGCCGGCGGGCTGTGGTCGGCGAGCACCGCGGCGATGCCCGATGCGAAGCCGGCCGGCGAGCGGCCGACGAGACGGCCATAAGCGCGTTCGGTGACGACTTCGCTCGCCCCGCCGACGTCGGGGATGACCACCGGCGTACCGCACGCCAGCGCTTCGACCCAGGCATTGGCGAGGCCTTCGTTTTCGGACGCCAACGCCATCACGTCGGCCGCCGCGAGCAGCGAAGGCATCTCGCCATGCGGTACCGCGCCGAGCAAGCGAACTTGCTCGCCCAGACCGAGGTCGGCGATCCTGGCTTCGAGCGCGGGCCGGTATGGCCCTTCGCCCGCAATGATCAGCGTCGCGTTGGGCAACGCTGCGATCGCCTCGATGACGATATCATGCCCCTTGCGCTCGATCAGCGCGCCGGTCGAGACGACCAGCGCACCGGGCACCTTCAGCGCCGCCTTGGCCGCGGCGCGGCCGCGCGGCGCGAACTGGCCGAGATCGACCCCGGTGCGGTGCACGCGAATCCGCTCGGCGGGCATGCCCATCGCGACCATGTCGCGCTTCATCGCGTCGGAGACGGCGAGCAGTCCGTCCGCCGCGCGGCCAGCGTCGCGCACCTGTCCGGCTGTCGCGGCAGCCATTCCCCAATGGTGAATATCGCTGCCCCGCGCCTTGATCGATACCGGCACGCCGAAGCGCTTGCCGAGCTCGACCGCGGCCGGGCCGTCGGGGAAGAAGAACGATGTGTCGATCACGTCGAACGGAAAATCGCGACGCAGGTTGGCGAGCATCGGCCCGAGCGCACGGATGAGCGACGCGACGTGAAAACGCCCCGCGGTCCCCGGCACCGCGAGAAAGCGCGGGCGATAAACATCCACGCCCTTCCACTGTTCGCCGAGCGGCAATTTGGCGAGCGCGGCATGTTTTCCCCGCAAGCCGAGCGGAAAGGGCGGCAGCCCGACCGGCGCGACGACGCGGAGCTCGACATCCGGATGCGCGGCGAGGCCCAGCGTCTGGTGCTCGACGAACACCCCGAAATTACGCCGCGTGGCGTCGGGGAACAGCGTCGATAAAGTCAGCACGCGCAGCATCGGGGTTCCTTAGGCGCGGGGTGGTTAATGGCGGCGTAACCGCCACTGCGGATCGCTCAGCCCCACAATCGTCATCCCCGCAAAAAGCGGGGACCCAGCTTGGAAGGGCGCCACTGACGCGACCGGCGCTATAATCGGCGGCGTCAGAAGCTGGGTCCCCGCTTTCGCGGGGATGACGGTAGTTTGATGGGGTGATGTTTAAATTCGCTTGTCCCCAGGATACGCGAACAGCAGGTCGCTGCCTACACTTGCGTGAAGCCGCGCATTGCCTGTCACCGTCACGCACTCGCCCGCCTTCCACGCCACACCGTCGACCACGCCTTCGCCCATGAGCGGGGTCAGCCAGCCCGTAACACCGTCGGGCAGCGTCACGTCGCGATCGCCCCCGGCCCAGCGTTCGAGCACGAATTTCGGCCCTTCGACCAGGATCGTCCGGCCCTCGCCGACCTCGCCGACGATCGGGGCGGGGGTGAACGGGTTGGGATCGGCCACCGCCAATCCGGCGTCGAGGTGCAATTCGCGGTCGCTGCCATAATCGTACAGCCGATAGGTCAGATCGACGTTCTGCTGAACCTCGACCATCGTGATGCCCCCGCCGATCGCGTGGATCGTGCCCGCGGGCGAATAGAGAAAGTCGCCCGCCTTGACCGGTTTCCAGTCGAGCATGTCGACGATCGATCCGTCCTCGGCTCCCTTGCGGAGCGCATCCTTCGTCGTTGGCTCCCTCGTCCCCATCGCGATCGTGGCACCCGGTTCGGCGGCCAGGATCACCCAGCATTCGTCCTTGCCGCGCGGGTAGCCAGCCTGGCGCGCCGCCTCGTCGGTCGGGTGATCCTGCACCGATAGCCGTTCGCCGGGGAACAGATATTTGATCAGCAGTTCGGGCGTGCCCGCGTCGGGGGTCTGGAACCAGATTTCGCCGATCGGCGGCGCGTCGGGTGCGGGGTTGTCGAATCCCGGCCACAGATCGTGCCGCCCCCACGGCTTTTCGACGCGCTTGGTGGCGAGCAAGGTGGCGGTCATCGGTATCGGCCCTCCCGGAATTCGAGTCCCGCCGCCAACGCGCGGACATGGCGATGCGATCCGCTATTCCTTGCCGTCAAAAAGCCATAAGCGAAAATCATTGTTCGCATCCCCGACGCTCGGCTAAGGCACCTTTCAATGCGTATTATCCAGTCCCGCCCGCTTGCGCTCGCGCTGATCGCCACCCTCGCTTTGCCTGTCGCCGGATGCGCCGGCCGCGGCGGCGGCCTGAAGAAGGGCGACGTGCCCTATATCGCGCGCGACGTCGGCACGCTCTATTCGCTTGCCAAGCGCCGGCTCGATCAGGGGCGGTACAAGGAAGCCGCTGTGCTGTTCGACGAAGTCGAGCGCCAGCATCCCTATTCGGTGTGGGCGCGCCGCGCGCAGCTGATGAGCGCGTTCAGCTATTATATGGACAGCAGCTACACCGAATCGATCCAGTCGGCGCAGCGCTTCATCGCGGTCCATCCGGGCAATCGCGACGCGCCCTATGCCTATTACCTCGTCGCGCTCGGTTATTACGAACAGATCGCCGACGTGACGCGCGACCAGAAGATCACGCAGCAGTCGATGGACGCGCTGGGCGAACTGGTCCGCCGTTATCCCAATTCCAAATATGCCGCCGACGCGCGGTTGAAGATGGATCTGGTGCGCGACCATCTGGCCGGCAAGGAAATGGAGATCGGCCGCTTCTACGAAACGCGCGGCCAGTGGCTCGCGGCGACGCTCCGTTTCCGCGCCGTCGTCGATCAGTATCAGACCACGACGCATATTCCCGAAGCCTTGATGCGGCTGACCGAGACCTATCTCGCGCTTGGCGTGCCCGAGGAAGCGCAAAAGTCCGCCGCGGTGCTCGGCGCGAACTATCCCGGCACCGACTGGTACAAGCGCGCGTACAAGCTGATGGAAGATCACCCGTGGAAACCCGCCGCGCCGCTGGCGGCGGGCGAATTGCCGATCCCACTCGGCCTGAAGGACGCGCAGCCGATCGCTCCTGGTACGCCCGGCGTCGCGCCGAAGGACGAAGGGTCCAGCTCGACCGGCACCAGCAACACCGGTGGCGCGGGCAGCAAGCCGAAGTAATAGCGGAATAGCCCTCTCCCGTATTCGCGGGAGAGGGTTGGGTGAGGGTCTTCTATCTTCTTCGACTGATTCAAGAAGAAACCCTCACCGACTACGACTAGGCAGCAAACTGCCAAGTCTCCGTTGCCTCTCCCGCGAGAGCGGGAGAGGACGAAGAACCGGGATGACCTCACCCCAACTTTGTCGCTAAGACCATCGCGATGCTGACCGCGCTCGCCATTCGTGACGTCGTGCTGATCGAGGCGCTCGAGCTCGAGTTCGGCGATGGGCTGGGCGTGCTCACCGGTGAGACCGGGGCGGGCAAGTCGATCCTGCTCGACGCGCTCGGCCTCGCGCTCGGCGACCGTGCCGATAGCGGGCTGGTGCGGCGCGGCGCCGCGCAGGCGGTGGTGACCGCGAGCTTCGACACCCCGCATGCCGACGGAGCGATAGCGGCGTTGCTGAGCGACAACGGCTTCGACGTCGATCCCGGCGAGCCGCTGATCGTGCGCCGTATCGTCAAGGCCGATGGCGGCAGCCGCGGCTTCGTCAACGACCAGCCGGCCTCGGCGGGGCTGCTCCGCGACCTCGCGCAGCATCTGGTCGAAGTGCACGGGCAGCACGACGATCGCGGATTGCTCGCGCCGGCAGGGCACCGCGCGCTGCTCGATGCGTTCGGGCGGTGCCGCGCGGGCGGCGTGGCTGCCGCGCATCGCGCGTGGCGCGAGGCCGACGACGCGCTGGCGGCGGCGCGCGAACAGGTCGAGGCGGCGGCGCGCGACCGCGACTATCTCGACCATGCCGTCGCCGAACTGAAGCAGCTCGCGCCCGAGCCCGGCGAGGAAGAGACGCTCGCCGACCGTCGCCGCGCGATGCAACGCGCCGAGAAGGTTGCCGACGATCTCGCCGCGCTCGATACCTGGCTCGGCGGGTCGGACGGCGGGTTGGCGCAGCTCCGCCAGGCGGCGCGTGCGCTCGAACGCATCGCCGACGCGCATCCCGCGCTGGCCGAGGCGCTGGCGGCGGTCGACCGCGCGATCGACGAGGGGTCGCTGGCCGAGGATAGCCTGGTCGCGGCGCGTCATGCGTTGGCGTTCGATCCGCGTACGCTGGAGGAGGACGAGACTCGGCTGTTCGACTTGCGTGCGATGGCGAGGAAGCATCGCGTCCAGCCCGACGATCTCGCGCAACTCGCTGCCGACATGGCCGCGCGGCTGGCGACGATCGAGGCCGGGGAGGAGGGGCTGGCCGCGCTCACCGCGCAGGTCGCGCAAACCCGCGCGGCGTATGAGGCGGCGGCCGATGCACTATCGGCCGAGCGTCACGCGGCCGCCGCGCGGCTCGATACGGCGGTGGCGGGCGAGCTTGCTCCGCTCAAACTCGATTCGGCGCGCTTCCGCACGGTCGTCGCGCCGCTGAGCGAGGAACAATGGGGCGCAGGCGGCAAGGACCGCGTCGAGTTCGAGATTTCGACCAACCCCGGCGCGCCGTTCGCCGGGCTGACACGGATCGCGTCCGGCGGCGAATTGTCGCGCTTCATCCTCGCGCTCAAGGTCGCACTGGCCGAGGAAGGCGGGGCCGCGACGATGGTCTTCGACGAAATCGACCGCGGCGTCGGGGGCGCCGTTGCAAGCGCGATCGGCGAGCGGCTCGCGCGGCTGGCCGAGCGGACGCAGGTGCTCGTCGTCACCCACAGCCCCCAGGTCGCGGCGCGCGGGCGCGGCCATTTCTACATCGCCAAGTCGAGTGACGGCACCGTCACCCGCACCGGCGTCCACGCGCTCGACGAAGGCGAGCGCCGCGAGGAAATCGCCCGTATGCTGTCGGGTGCGACGATCACGGACGAGGCGCGCGCGCAAGCCGAACGGTTGCTGGAGGCGGCGTGAGCGCGTTCGACATCGTCTTCGCGGTCGTGCTCGGCCTCGGCACGATCTGGGCGATGATCTGGTTTCCCGACATCCCGCGCGGGACCGAGGGGCATCACGAGGCGCTGACCGCACGGTTCGAAAAAAGCGCCGCTGCGCCGCCCGAGGCGATCGACCAGCACCCCACCTATGGCGACGCGGCGGTCGCCTATGTCGATCGCATCATCGATCGCCAGTTGACCAAGGTGCGCGGCATCCTTGCGTTCGACGGCCTGATCCTGACCTTTCTCGGGCTGATCTCGCGCGGCGCGGCGATGCTCGACATCGCCGATCATCACGAAGTGCCGGTGCTGTCGCTGATGGCGCTGCTCGCGGCGTCGAGCGCGATCTGCCTGTTTCAGTTTCGCGCGCGCTGGGGCTATGTCGCCGACCTGCAGACCTTTTCGCGCGAAATCGCGGCGACGCTCGCGCTGGCGCGGCGGCGGTCGTTCTGGATCGAGCGCACGGTGCGGTTGTCGATCCTGGCGCTGGCGGGCATCGTCGTGCTGCTGATCGCAGCACTGGCCGGCAACTAGAACGAGGTCTTGAACGTCACCATCGCGGCGGGCGCGCAGAATCCGCCGACGCAATGCTCCACCGCACGCCCGTCGATCGTGCCGTTGCCCAGTTTGGCGGTCATGGGCGGGAGCGGCTTGCCGCCGGGCGGCGTGCCGAGCGGGCGCAGGCGGTATTGCTCGGGGTCGGTCTTGCCGCAGATGACGATATCTTCGTCGGACGGATCGCATCGTGCCGTCACGCTCAGAGCTTTCGGCAAGACCGGACCGCTTGTCGGCAGCGGATCGGATTCCAGCGGAACCGTTTGCACCAGCAACAGCATCGCTCCCAGCATCCGCTTTCTCCCTGACCGCGCGTCATGGCTATCGCCGAATCGTAGCCGAAATGGGGCGACGCTTGATCGGCGCGCCCCGCACCGATAGCTGACGGTGGATGGCCGCGCCGCTCCCCGCAGACGATTCCACCGCCGCCGCCGAGCTCGAACGGCTCGCGGCCGAAATCGCGCACCACAATCGGTTGTACCACACAGACGACGCGCCGGAGATTTCGGACGCCGAGTACGACGCGCTGATGCGGCGCAATACGGCGATCGAGGCGGCGTTTCCACACCTCGTCCGCGCCGATTCGCCGAGCGTGAAGGTCGGCGCGGCGCCCGCAGGGCATCTCGCCAAGGTGGCGCACGAGCGGCCGATGTTCAGCCTCGACAATGCGTTCGACGATGACGAGGTGCGCGATTTCGTCGGGCGGGTGCGGCGGTTCCTCAATCTGCCCGAGGGCGAGGCGGTAGCGCTGACCGCGGAACCCAAGATCGACGGGCTGAGTTGCTCGCTGCGGTACGAGAAGGGCAAGCTGGTCCAGGCGCTGACCCGTGGCGATGGTCAGATCGGCGAGGACGTTACCGCCAACGTGCGGACCATCGCCCACTTGCCCGTGACCCTTCCCGCCGGTGCGCCCGATATATTCGAGGTACGCGGCGAGGTGTATATGGAGAAAGCCGCGTTCGCCGCGCTCAACGCGCGGTTGCTGGCCGAGGCCGACGATCCCGACAAGGCGCGCCAGTTCGCCAACCCGCGCAACGCTGCCGCAGGCTCGCTGCGTCAGAAGGATGCCGCAGTCACCGCATCACGCCCACTGGCCTTCTTCGCCTGGGGCTGGGGCGAGGCGAGCGAACTCCCCGGCGGCACGCAAAGCGCTGTGATCGCCGCGATCCGCGACTGGGGCTTCCCGGTCACCCCGCAGTTCCAGCCTGCCGGAACTCTCGAGCAGGGGCTCGCGACCTACAAGGCGATCGAGGCCGAGCGCGCCGACTTGCCGTTCGACATCGACGGCGTCGTCTACAAGGTCGACCGCCTCGACTGGCAGGCGCGACTGGGGTTTGTCGGACGCGCGCCGCGCTGGGGGCTGGCGCACAAATTTCCCGCCGAACGCGCGCAGACGACCTTGCTCAACATCGACATCCAGGTCGGGCGCACCGGCAAGCTGACCCCGGTCGCCAAGCTGGAGCCGGTGACTGTCGGCGGCGTCGTGGTCAGGAACGCGACGCTGCACAACGCGGACGAGATCGCGCGGCTCGGGGTGCGCCCCGGCGACCGGGTCGTGCTGCAACGCGCGGGTGACGTCATCCCGCAGATCGTGGAGAATCTGACCCGCGACGAACCGCGCGACGCATGGACCTTCCCCGATCATTGCCCGCAATGCGGCAGCGAGGCCGTCGCCGAAGAGGGCGAAGTCGATGTGCGCTGCACCGGCGGGCTGATCTGCCCGGCGCAGCGGCTCGAGCGGCTCAAGCATTTCGTCTCCCGCGGCGCGCTCGACATCGACGGGCTGGGCGAGAAGACCCTGGTCGAATTCCTCGACCTCGGCTGGATCCGCGAGCCCGCGGACATTTTCCGGCTGGCCGCGCACCGCGACGATTTGATCGGGCGCGAAGGGTGGCAGGCCAAGTCGGTCGATGCGCTGATCGCCGCGATCGAAGCGAAACGCACGCCCGATGCCGCGCGGTTGCTGTTCGGGCTCGGCATCCGCCATGTCGGCGCGATTACGGCACGCGACCTGATGAAGATGTTCGTCGATCTGCCCGCGTTGCGGACGGCGGGCGAAGCCGCGCGGGCGGGCGACGGCGACGCCATCGATCGGTTCGCGCTGATCGACGGCGTCGGCCCGGCGGTGGTCGAGGCGTTGGGCGATTTCTTCCACGAGCCGCACAACCAGCAGGTCTGGGACGATCTGCTCGCCCAAGTCTCCCCGCCGCCGTTCGTCGTCGAAACACGCGAGTCGCGCGTCAGCGGCAAGACCATCGTCTTCACCGGCAGCCTCGAGACGCTGAGCCGCGACGAGGCCAAGGCGCAGGCCGAAGCGCTCGGCGCGCGCGTCGCGGGATCGGTGTCGGCCAAGACCGATCTGGTTGTCGCCGGACCGGGCGCCGGATCGAAGCTGAAAAAGGCGGCCGAGCTGGGGATCGAGGTGATCGACGAACCCGGTTGGGCGGGGATCGTCGCCGCCGCCAGCTAGGGCGGGGTGATGCTTTTTTGCAACGCAGCAATGGCGAATCCGAAGCTGTCCACACCCCCATCTTGCGCTGTCATGCAACCGACATATTGTGGGGTCAAGGACACGCTTGGAACGGTGGAAAACACCGCCTAGCGACTTGCGCCTCGAAGGGGAAACCATGCGAAATCATCTGTTTATCGGTGCGGCGGTTGCTGCGCTCATGATTCCTGCGGCGGCGAGCGCGCAGGAAACGACCTCCACGATTCGCGGCAGCGTGTCCGCCAATGGCGCACCCGTCGCCGACGCGCGGATCCTGATCACCGACGTCAATTCGGGAACCAAGGTCGAAACCGGCACTGACGG